>NZ_JAENRY010000141.1 GCF_016612545.1 Streptomyces sp. MBT65
GGTGCTGTACGGGCGCGAGGAGCAGCGGGCGGCGGCGGTGGAGGCGGCGTTGCCGGAGGCGTGGGCCGAGATCGTGGCCGAGGGGTCCGCGGCCGGGGCTTAGTCGGGGAGGGGGGAGGTCCGGGGCGCACGGGTTACGGGTGAGGTCCGGGATCGCGTTAGTCTGGATGGTCACCCGTCCGTTCAGTCCCGCTCACGAAGGTTCGCGAGATGCCTGCCGAAGTCGCTGCGGCCGCAGAGTCCGTGTTTCCGCAGCTCGAAGCCCTGCTCCCGCAGGTGCAGAAGCCGATCCAGTACGTCGGCGGTGAGCTCAACTCCACGGTCAAGCCCTGGGAGTCGTGCGATGTCCGCTGGGCGCTGATGTACCCGGACGCGTACGAGGTCGGACTGCCCAACCAGGGCGTCATGATCCTCTACGAGGTGCTGAACGAACAGGAGGGCGTCCTCGCCGAGCGCACGTACAGCGTGTGGCCGGACCTGGAGGCGCTGATGCGGGAGCACCGCGTCCCGCAGTTCACGGTCGACAGCCACCGCCCGGTGGGCGCGTTCGACGTGTTCGGCCTCTCCTTCTCCACCGAGCTCGGCTACACGAACATGCTGACGGCCCTGGACCTGGCGGGCATCCCGCTGGAGTCGAAGGACCGGACGCTGGACGACCCGATCGTGCTGGCGGGCGGCCACGCGGCCTTCAACCCCGAGCCGATCGCGGAGTTCATCGACGCGGCGATCATCGGCGACGGCGAACAGGCCGTCCTCGACATGACGAAGATCATCCGCAACTGGAAGGCGGAGGGCCGCCCCGGCGGTCGCGAAGAGGTCCTCTTCCGGCTGGCGAAGACGGGTTCGGTCTACGTCCCGGCCTTCTACGACGTCGAGTACCTGCCGGACGCCCGGATCGCGCGGGTGGTCCCCAACAAGTCGGGCGTCCCGTGGCGGGTCAGCAAGCACACCGTCATGGACCTCGACGAGTGGCCGTACCCCAAGCAGCCCCTCGTCCCCCTCGCGGAGACGGTCCATGAGCGGATGTCGGTGGAGATCTTCCGCGGCTGCACGCGCGGCTGCCGTTTCTGCCAGGCGGGCATGATCACGCGCCCGGTGCGGGAGCGGTCGATCACGGGCATCGGCGAGATGGTGGAGAAGGGCCTGAAGGCGACGGGCTTCGAGGAGGTGGGCCTGTTGTCGCTCTCCTCCGCGGACCATTCGGAGATCGGCGAGATCGCGAAGGGCCTGGCGGACCGGTACACGGAGGACAAGGTCGGCCTGTCCCTCCCGTCGACCCGCGTGGACGCGTTCAACGTGGACCTGGCGAACGAGCTGACGAGGAACGGCCGTCGCTCGGGCCTCACCTTCGCCCCCGAGGGCGGCTCGGAGCGCCTGCGCAAGGTCATCAACAAGATGGTGTCGGAGGAAGACCTCATCCGCACGGTCTCGACGGCGTACGGCAACGGCTGGCGCCAGGTGAAGCTGTACTTCATGTGCGGCCTGCCGACGGAGACCGACGAGGACGTGCTCCAGATCGCCGACATGGCGATGAAGGTGATCGCCGAGGGCCGCAAGGTCTCCGGCCAGAACGACATCCGCTGCACGGTCTCGATCGGCGGCTTCGTCCCCAAGCCCCACACCCCCTTCCAGTGGGCCCCGCAGCTCTCGGCGACGGAGACGGACGCCCGCCTCACCAAACTCCGCGACAAGATCCGCGCCGACAAGAAGTACGGCCGCTCGATCGGCTTCCGCTACCACGACGGCAAGCCGGGCATCGTCGAGGGCCTCCTCTCCCGCGGTGACCGCCGCATCGGCGCGGTCATCCGCGCGGTCTACGAGGACGGCGGCCGCTTCGACGGCTGGCGCGAGCACTTCTCCTACGACCGCTGGATGCGCTGCGCGGAGAAGACGCTGCCGGCCTTCGGCGTCGACGTCGACTGGTACACCACCCGCGAGAAGACCTATGAGGAGGTCCTCCCCTGGGACCACCTCGACTCGGGCCTCGACAAGGACTGGCTCTGGGAGGACTGGCAGGACGCCCTCGACGAGACGGAGGTCGAGGACTGCCGGTGGACGCCGTGCTTCGACTGCGGGGTGTGCCCGCAGATGGACACGTCCATCCAGATCGGCCCTACGGGGAAGAAGCTGCTGCCGTTGACGGTGAAGCAGCCTGCGGGGACGGGTGGCGGGCACGTGCACTGACGTGGGCGGGGTGGCCGGCCGGGGGTTTGGTTCTGTGCCTGGCCCGGCCGCGTCCTCCGACGCGGCCGGGTCCAGTGCGTGCTGAGCGGTCAGTTGTTGTTGTTCCCCGGTTCCGGTGAGTTCAGTGGGTCCCACTGGCCGGCACAGATCAGGTGGGGCGCGGTGTTCCCGGCCTGGCTCTCCTGGCAGATCGTCTCGAAGACCAGGCCGGTGGTGGTGATGACGTCGAACTTGATGCCCGCCAGATCCTGGTTGCCCTGGCTGTGCTCGTTGACGGACACCCCGCAGGCGAAGCCGTTGGTGCCGCCCTTCGGGTAGCCCGTCAGGGTGCTGAGGTCGGTCCACCGCATCGTGTGGTCCTCGTTGGGGCGGACGTCACGGATGCCCGCGTAGGTGATGGTCCCGCTGATCGCGCCGCGGACCTCGTACACCTGCTGGTCCTGGTACCCGTCGATGTCGACGCAGGGGCCGGTGTCGCCCTTCGGTCCGGCGGGACCCTGGGGTCCGGCAGGTCCGGCAGGTCCGGCAGGTCCGGCAGGTCCAGCGGGTCCGGCGGGTCCAGCGGGGCCCTGGTCACCCTTCGGTCCGGCGGGGCCCTGGTCGCCCTTCGGCCCGGCAGGTCCGGCGGGGCCTTGAGGTCCCGCGGGTCCCGCGGGTCCCGCGGGTCCAGCAGGTCCGGCAGGTCCCGCAGGCCCGGCCGGGCCCGTCGCTCCCTTGTCGCCCTTCGGGCCCTTGGGGCCGGTGGGGCCGGTCGGACCGGTCGGGCCCTTGCAGTGGCCCTTGCCGCCGGACTCGGTCGCCGCGGACTTGTGGTGGTGCGGCTTGCAGTCGCCGCCGCCACCGTTTCCGGCTGTCGCCTTTACCTGCTCGGTCACGCTCTGCGCCGCTGCGGTGGCCGGACCGGCCGCCCCGGCCGCCAGGACCAGTGCGAGCGAAGCCACCATGCCCGCCTTCCGGAACCTGTTCCGGACCAGCGGCCCGAGCGGTGATGTTCGGAACTCAGGACTCATCCACATGCTCCTTGCTCGACCGGTTCGGGTGATGTCCCGAATCCGAGTGCGAGCTTGACCTGAGTGGATCGGGCGCCAGGCCCAACCGGCCTGAACGCGGCTATTTATCATCGTATCGGACTAATCGGCGCGTTCTGGTGGGGCATTTTTTACCTGTGGTCACCCGTCCGGGCTCGGCCACCGCTGTTCGGGGGCTCTCGGGCGCGGTCCTCCGCGTGGATGGACAGGCGGGGAGCGGGCGCGTGTCACTGTGGCGCGCGTGTTTCCGACGGGACGTCAGCAGTCCGGGACGGGTGAGGCCGTGAAGCAGCAGACCCTCTGCCTGTGCATGATCGTCAAGAACGAGTCGCTCGTGATCGAGCGCTGTCTGGAGGCCGTCCGCCCCCTCATCGACTACTGGGTGATCTCCGACACCGGCTCGACGGACGGCACCCAGGACCTGATCCGCGAGGCGCTGGACGGTGTTCCGGGCGAACTCCACGAGGAGCCCTGGGTCGACTTCGGGCACAACCGCACCCGGAACATCCAGCTCGCCCGCGGCAGGGCCGACTACCTGCTCACCCTCGACGCCGACCACGTCCTGCGGCAGGACGCCCCGCTGCCACGGCTGACGGCGGGCTCGTACATGCTGCGCTACGACGGCCCCGGCACCCAGCACCGTTTCAAGCATCTGCTGCGGGGCGACTGGCTGTGGCGCTACGAGGGTGTCACGCACGAGTACCCGTGCACCGACGAGCCCGACGCCCAGGAGAACCTGGGCGCTCTCGTCATCGAGGACCAGGCCGACGGCGGGTGCCGTAGCGACAAGTTCGAGCGGGACGCGCTCCTGCTGCGGCGCGAGCTGGAGCGCGACCCCGACAATCCGCGCACCGTCTTCTATCTGGCCAACACCGAACGCGACCTCGGGCACGCGGAGGAGGCGATCGCTCTCTATGAGCGTCGCGCCGAGATGGGCGGCTGGGGCGAGGAGGTCTACTGCTCGCTCCTGGAGGCCGGACTCCTGCGGGCGGAGCGGACCGACGACTGGCCGGGGGCGATGGACGCGTTCTCCCGGGCCTGGGACGGACGCCCCCAACGGCTCGAAGCCTGCTACGAGTTGGCGTCCCGGCTGCGCCTCGCGGGCCGCTACCGCACCGCGTACGCCCTGCTCCGTGACGTCGTCGGCAGTCCGGAACCGGACGATCTGCTCTTCACCCAACCCTGGGTGTACCGATGGGGGCTCCTCTTCGAACTCTCGATCACCGCCTACTGGGTGGGCGAGTTCGCGGCCTCCGTCGAGGCGTGCGACAGGTTGCTGGCCCTGCCGGACCTGCCCGCCTCCGTCCGCCGGCGGACCCTGGCCAACCGGGAGTTCTCCGCTCCGCACCTCGCCACGGTCCCCGGACCGTCCGCCCCCGTGCGCAGACCGAAGGTCTCCCGGGCGGGCAAGGCGGCCAGGGGGCGGAAGAAGTAGGCGGAATCGCGGGGTTCAGTGCTTCGTCGCGTGCACGGAGCCCAGTCGTGCCAAGGCTGCCGCGTCCTCCGTGCCCGGATCGGCCGTGCCGACCAGGAGGCACTGGCCAGGGGCGCTCTGTACGTCGAAGGTCTGGTACGTGAGGGTGATGCGGCCCACGGTCGGGTGGTTGAAGGTCTTGGACTGGCGGCCGGGGCGGCTGACGTTGTGGTGTTGCCAGAGGGCGGCGAACTCCTTGCTGTGGTCGAGGAGTTCGGAGATCAGGGAGTCGAGTTCGCGGTCGTCGCGGTCGTGTCCCGTGGCCAGGCGCAGCGCCTCGGCCGAGCAGCGGGCGACGTGGTCCCAGTCGGCGAAGAGGTCCTTGGCGGCGGGGTCCAGGAAGAGCGAGCGGACCATGCGTCTACGGTCGCCCAGGGGAGCGAGGAGTGCGTCGGCCAGGGGGTTCGACGCCAGGACCTCCAGGCGCCGGTTGATGACGTACGCCGCCGCCGTCGGGAACGCGTGCATCAACTGGAGCAGCGCCGGGTCCACCTCGTCGGACGGCTCGGTGGGGACGGGCCTCGGGACCAGGCCGGCCAGCCGGTACGCGTGCCAGCGGGCGTCCGTGTCGAGGCGCAGGGCGCGGGCGATGGCGTCGACCACCTGGCCGGAGGGGCTGCGTTCGCGGCCCTGTTCCAGCCGGGCGTAGTAGTCGGCGCTGACCCCGGCCAGCACGGCGACCTCCTCCCGCCGCAGCCCGGCCACCCGGCGCGCCCCGGAACGGGGAAACCCCACCTCGGTGGGCGTCAGCCGGGAACGCCGCGCCCGCAGGAAATCACCGAGCGGGTAGCCGTGTGTGCCCTGCGTGCCGCCCGTTCCGTTCTTTCCGTCCATACCAAAAGGCTACGGCGGCCCGGCTTCTCCGCTTCCTGGGTGTGGCGCACCCAGGAAGTCCCGTCCTGCCTCATCGGGCCCATCCCGCCGATGCTCGGAGGGCGCGGTGGACGGCTGCCGCGCGGATCACGTTTCTCCGAAGGGCTCCTCATGACTGCCACCACCGTCCACTCCACCTCCCGTACCGGCAAGGTCGTGCTGGTCACCGGCGCGAGCAGCGGGATCGGCGAGGCCACGGCCCGGCTGCTGGCCGCGGCGGGGCACCGGGTGCTGCTCGGTGCCCGGCGCGCCGACCGGATCGCCGCCGTGGCCAAGGACATCCAGGCGGCCGGGGGTACCGCCGAGCACCGCGAGCTGGACGTGACCAGCCTGGAGAGCGTGCAGGCGTTCGTCCGGGCCGCGCAGGAGTCGTACGGACGGGTCGACGTGCTCGTCAACAACGCGGGGGTGATGCCCCTGGCGATGCTGGAGGAGGTGCGAGTCGAGGAGTGGAATCGCATGATCGACGTCAACATCCGCGGAGTGCTGCACGGCATCGCCGCGGTGCTGCCCGTGATGCGCGAGCAGGGTGCGGGGCACATCGTGAACGTCGCCTCCGTCGCCGGGCACCGCGTCGATCCCACCGCGGCCGTCTACTGCGCCACCAAGTTCGCGGTCCGCGCCATCTCCGAGGGGCTGCGGCAGGAGAGCCGCGACCTGCGTGTCACCGTGGTCAGCCCCGGCCTCACCCGTAGTGAACTGACCGACGGGATCGGCGACTTGGGCATGCGCGCGGTCGCCGAGGACATGATGGGCGTCGCGATCCCCGCGACGGCGATCGGCGAGGCGATCGTCTACGCCGTCGACCAGCCCGCGGACGTCGACGTCAACGAGATCGTCATCAGGCCGACGGCGCAGGGCTGAAGTCCCGGTTCAGGGCGTCCAGTTCGCGACCGTCGTCACCTCGGCCTGCATCGGGAACACCTTCTCGGTGAGGACGCGGTGGACCTCCGGGTCGTTGTCGAGGCAGCCGTCGGACAGGACGGTGAGGGTGAAGTCCAGGTCGGCGGCCTGGCGCAGGGTGGACAGGACGACGCCGCTGGTGGCGATGCCCGTCAGGACCAGGTGGTCGATGTCGTTCGCCCGCAGGACCATGTCGAGGTCGCTGCCGGCGAACGCGCTGACGCGGCGCTTGGTGACCTGGATGTCGCCGGGGGCGGGGGCCACGTCCGGGTGGATCTCGTTGGCCTGGGCGGCGGCCGCCGGCAGGGTGACGCCCGCGAGCCTGCCGAACAGCTTGTTGCGGGGGCTGATCTCCGGGGCGCCGGGGCGGAATCCGACGGCCGCGTAGATCACGCGGACGCCGTTCGCGCGGGCCGTGTCGATCGCCTTGCGCAGGCGCGGCAGATAGGCCGGGTCGGGGTAACGGTCCACGATCACGCGCTGGACGTCCATGACGAGGAGGGCCTGGTTGGACACCGTCGTCCCTTCGTAGGGCTAAGTCATCAGGTGATTACTTGCTTAACGTAACCACGCCCTGTAGGCATGTCAACGAGTGATTACTTGGACGGGGGACGGGGCATGGGAGGTCGCCGGTGGTGACGGACGGAACTGGTGAGGCCGAAGGGCCCCGTCGGCGGGACGCGGCGGCCACCCGCCAGGCGCTGCTCGAAGCCGCTGGCAGCCGGTTCACCCGACTCGGGTACGACCGCACGACCTTGCGGGACGTCGCCGCCGACGTCGGGGTCAACCTGGCCCTCATCAAGCGGTACTTCGACTCGAAGGAGGGACTGTTCAAGGCGGCCCTGGCATCGACTCCCCGCTTTCTGGGCCGGGATGAGGAGTTCCCCGCGGACCGGGCCGCTCTCGCCGAGGCGCTCAGTCGTCAACTGTCCGCCGGCGCCTGGCCGGAGTTCGGCGAACACCCCGTACTGATGCTGCTGCGCGACTCCGGCGACGAACGCGTGGACGCCCTGCGCCGCAAGGCGCTGGACGAGTACAGCCGCCAGATCCTCGAAGCGTCCGGCGAGGGCCCGGCGGGGGAGGACGACGAACGGCTGCTGCGCGCGGAACTCCTCGTCGCGCTCGGCGTCGGCGTCGCCGTCGTACGGTCCGCCGTAGGTCTGCGCCCCCTGCGTGACGCGACCGCCGCCCAACTGGCCGCGCCGCTGCGGGAGATCGTCGACGCGCTGCTGGCGCCCCCTGCCGACGAGCGCTGAACTGCCGCACAATGCACGGGTGGACGACATCACGATCCGCCCCGCCGAACCCGCCGAGACCGGCATCGTCGCCGGGCTTCGGTGGCGCTGGATTCTCGAGAACGGACACCGACCCGTCACCACCCGCGAGGAGTTCGTCCGCCACTTCGTCAACTGGGCGGCGGAGAACACGGGTTCACACCGGTGCATGGTCGTCGTACGGGACGGCGTGATCATCGGGATGGCCTGGCTGGCCGTGGTGGCGCGGGTGCCGAGTCCGCGTGCGCTGCTGCGGGCCAGCGGTGATCTCCAGTGCGTGTACGTGATCCCCGGCGAGCGCGACGGCGGCATCGGGGGACGGCTCGTCGAAGCGGTGCTGGCCCGCGCCCGGGACCTCGGGCTCGAACGGGTCACCGTCCACTCCTCCCCGCGGGCGATCCCCGCGTACGCCCGCCGCGGCTTCGAGTCCTCGCCCCGGCTCCTCCACGCCCGTGTCGGCCGCGCCGACCCCTACCCTTGACCGATGCCTCAACTGATCCTGCCCGACGCCCGGTTCCGGGTCTCCTTCCTGGACGCGGTGCACGAGCACATCGTCGAGGACGACTTCTTCGGCGGCACCCTCGCGCGTGAACTGCGGGAGCACGGCGGCACCTGGCGGCAGCCGGCCGGGTTCGCGCGGTACGTCGAGGCGGTGCGCGAGGAGGAGTCGGAGACGGGGCGCCGGCCCGAGGGCTTCGTGCCGAGCACCTGGTACTGGTACGTCGACGGCGACACCTACCTCGGCCGGATCCAGATACGGCACCGCCTCACCCCGTACCTCCTCGACTACGGCGGCCACATCGGGTACGGCGTCCGGCCGACCCGTCGTCGCCGGGGGCACGCGACCGCGATGCTCCGTGATGTCCTGCCGTACGCTCAGGCACTCGCCCTGGATCCGGTCCTCGTGACCTGTGACTCCACCAACATCGCTTCCCGCAAGGTGATCGAGGCCGGTGGCGGGGAGTTCGAGGACGAGCGGGACGGGAAGTTGCGGTACTGGATCCGGACGGGGGGCTGAGGCGTCTTGCCCGGTATGGACGCCCCCAGGAAATTCGAGAAGCCGCCCGCCGCGCGGCCGTCGCCGCAGTCGCCCGAGGGATGTCTCGCCGTCGCGATCCGCGTCCCGGTGCGGATCGTCGTGCTCGTGCTCGTCGTGCCGGTACGGCTGGTGTGGGACGGGCTGGTGGCCGGCGGGCGGTTCCTGTACCGGACCGTGCTGCGGCCGGTGGCACGCGCGGTGTTCGTGTGGCCGTGGGTGGCGCTGTGGCGGTACGTCGTCGTGCCGCTCGCCAAGGCGCTCGGATGGCTCGTCAACGTGCTCGTCCTGGTGCCCCTGGTCTGGCTGTACCGCCATCTGTTCACCCCGCTCGGACATGCCCTGGCCTGGGTCGCCCGACAGATCGGGGACGGGCTGGCGTGGGTGTACGCGCGCGTGCTCACTCCCGTCGGGCACGCGTGCGCGTGGGTGCTGACCGGGCTGGCCGCCGCCGTGGCCTGGGTCGTCAACGGGGTGGCCGCCGCCGTGGCCTGGCTCGGCCGGTATCTGCTCGTCGTGCCCGCCGGGTGGCTGTACGCCTGGATCCTCACGCCGGTCGGACATGCGCTCGCCTGGTGCGGACGGGGAGTGCTGTGGCTCGTGAAGGCCGTCGGTACGGGAGTCGGTGTCGTCCTGTACTGGACGGCGCGGATTCTGCTCGTGCTGCCCGCCGTCGCCCTGTGGCGCTGGGTGCTGACTCCGGTCGGGCGGGTGCTCGCCGTCGTCGGGCGGGAGGTGTGGGACGCCCTCGGGCATGCCTGGCGGATCGCCGGGCACATCTCCCGCGCTGTCGGGCGGGTGCTGGGGACCCTCTTCCGGTGGATCTTCGTGGAGCCGGTGACCTGGGTCTACCGGACCGTTCTCACCCCGGTCGGACACGTCGTACGGGACCTGGTGCTGCGGCCCGCCGCCGAGGCCGCGCGCGGTGTGGGGCGGGTCACCCGGCAGGTGCTGGGCGCCGTGCGCGACTCGGCCCGGCAGGCGCGTGCCGACTTCCGGCGGATGGTCTTCGGCGAGCCGCGACAGCCGCAGCCGGTGGAGCGACGGGAACCGATGGACGACGACACACGTACTCTTGGTAGAAGTACGACCGTTCTCACGAAGGACTAGGACACTGGGCAAGCGACAGCCCGAAGGCCCGCCGCCCGCACCCGCGGTGCAGCGCATCCGACTGCGCTACACCAAGCGCGGCCGCCTCCGGTTCACCAGCCACCGAGACTTCCAGCGCGCCTTCGAGCGTGCGCTGCGCCGCGCCGAGGTGCCGATGGCGTACTCGGCGGGGTTCACGCCACATCCGAAGGTGTCGTACGCCAATGCCGCACCCACCGGCACGGGCAGTGAGGCGGAATACCTCGAGATCGCGCTCACCGCCGAGCGCGACCCCGACAAGCTGCGCGAGCTGCTCGACGAGTCGATGCCCGTCGGGCTCGACATCGTCGACGCGGTCGTGGCCCGGACCTCCGGGCTCGCCGACCGGCTCACGGCCTCCGTGTGGGAGCTGCGGCTGGACGGGGTGGCGCCCGAGGACGCCGAGCGCGCGGTGGCCGCGTTCAACGCGGCCGAGACCGTCGAGGTCCAGCGCATGGCCAAGAACGGCATGCGGACGTTCGACGCCCGTTCGGCCGTAGCGAGCCTTGAAGCTGTTTCCGGGACGCACAGTCCCCAGGCTGATAGGCCTACCGACCAGGCCTGTGCGATACTGCGGCTGGTTGTTCGGCACGTGACGCCTGCCGTTCGACCCGACGACGTCCTGTCCGGTCTTCGCGCCGTGGCCGACCTGGCGCCGCCGGTCGCCGCAGCGGTGACCAGGCTGGCGCAGGGGCTGTTCGATGAAGAGACCGGCACGGTGACCGACCCGCTCGCGCCCGACCGCGAGGCAGTAGTGACCGGGAACACCACGGTCGCCGAAGCTGCCGCCGCGAAGGTGCCGGCGTAGGGAAGGTTCCGCGTAGGACGGACGTCGTAGCGTCGCCCTCGGACTCGGGAGCCACCTGGGTCGGGCAGCGCACCGACCACAAGACTTTCGCCAGGCCGTCCGCAACTGGGCGTACGGAACCGGCGAGACAGGACACAGAGAGCTCCCGTGCGGCGCCCGCGCCCCGGACGGCGGCACCGCGCAACGCGCGAGCCGCGGACGTCACCGGCATCCATGCCGGACCAGGCGCGGCGCCCGGGAGCCTGACGGGAGAAACGCCCGCATGCTCGAACCGACCGAACCCATCGAGGGTTCCGAACCGAACACCCCCAGCGACACGCTGCCGCCGCGCCGCAGGCGCCGCGCCGCGTCTCGCCCGGCGGGACCGCCGACCGGCGCCGAGGGCGCGGTCGAAAGCAGCGCTCCGGCCATACCGGCCGACGTGAGCGACGAGAAGAACGACGAGGTGGCTGTCGTCGCCGAGGCGCCCGCCGGAGAACGTCGAGAACGTTGCAGTCACCGCAGTGACCGAAGAAGTGACCGAAGGTTCCGCGGCCGAGGTGTCCGATGAGGATGCCGGTCCGCGTCGGAGCCGTCGTCGCGCCACGCGCCGTGTGTCCGCGCCTGCCGGGACGCCCGTGGGCGAGGAGGCCCCTGTGAACGACGAGACCCCCGCGGACACCGCGGACACGAGTACCCCCGCCGAGGCTCCCGTGGAGGACTCCGGGCCGCGACGTCGGCGTCGGGCCGTACGGACCGCTGCCGGAGGGTTCTCCGCGCCCGCGCCCAAGAACGGGAACGCCGCCGAGGACGAGGACGGACCGCGTCGGCCGAGGCGGCCCGCGGTGGCCGTGTTCCAGGCGCCCGTCTTCACCGAGCCGATGTTCCAGACGCCGGAGCGCGCCGCCGCGGCCGCTGCCGCCGAGGCCGCGGACGACGACGAGGAAGAGATCGTCGTCGTGGCGGAGCCCGTGCCCGTCGTGGCGGAGGCTGTCGAGGAGGAGACCGGCGGGCGTCGTCGGCGTCGGCGCCGGGGGGCCGCCTTCGAGGCGGAGCCCGAGGCTCCGGCCGTCGTCGAGGCCGTCGTCGTCGAGGAGGAGCCGGACGAGGCCGAGGAGGCCGAGGACTCCGCCGACGGTGACGAGGCCGAGGAGACCGGTTCGCGCCGCCGCCGTCGTCGTGGTGGCCGGCGTCGTCGCCGTGGCGAGTCCGCCACCGGTGAGGACGAGGGCGAGGACGGCGAGGAGTACGCCGCCGAGCAGGTCGCCCAGGATGCCGAGGACACCGCCGAGCAGGTCGAGGAGGACGCCGAGGAGGCGGACGACGACCAGGGCGGTTCCGGGTCGAGCAGCAGCCGTCGCCGGCGTCGTCGGCGTCGTCGTGCCGGTGACTCGGGCGGCGAGAGCGAGGCGCCCTCGTCGGCCGACGACCCCGAGCGCACCGTCGTCAAGGTCCGCGAGCCGCGCGCCAAGAAGGACGAGCACCCGAGCGACGAGGTGCAGTCCATCAAGGGCTCCACGCGTCTTGAGGCCAAGAAGCAGCGCCGCCGCGAAGGCCGCGAGCAGGGGCGCCGGCGCGTCCCGATCATCACCGAGGCCGAGTTCCTGGCCCGGCGCGAGGCCGTCGAGCGTGTGATGGTCGTGCGGCAGAGCGGTGAGCGCACGCAGATCGGCGTCCTGGAGGACGGCGTGCTCGTCGAGCACTACGTCAACAAGGAGCAGTCGACCTCGTACGTCGGCAACGTCTACCTGGGCAAGGTCCAGAACGTGCTGCCCTCCATGGAGGCCGCGTTCATCGACATCGGCAAGGGGCGCAACGCCGTCCTGTACGCCGGTGAGGTCAACTTCGAGGCGCTCGGCATGGCCAACGGGCCGCGCCGTATCGAGTCCGCGCTCAAGTCCGGTCAGTCGGTCCTCGTGCAGGTCACCAAGGACCCGATCGGCCACAAGGGCGCGCGTCTGACCAGCCAGGTCTCCCTCCCGGGGCGTTACCTCGTGTACGTCCCCGAGGGCTCGATGACCGGCATCAGCCGCAAGCTGCCCGACACCGAGCGGGCCCGGCTGAAGACCATCCTCAAGAAGATCGTCCCCGAGGACGCGGGCGTCATCGTGCGCACCGCCGCCGAGGGCGCGAGCGAGGACGAGCTGAGCCGTGACGTCGAGCGGCTCCAGGCGCAGTGGGAGGACATCCAGAAGAAGTCGAAGGGCGGCGGCGGTTCGAACGCGCCGACCCTGCTGTACGGCGAGCCGGACATGACCGTCCGCGTCGTGCGCGACATCTTCAACGAGGACTTCACCAAGGTCATCGTCAGCGGCGACGAGGCGTGGGACACCATCCACGGCTACGTCTCGCACGTCGCCCCCGACCTCGCCGACCGGCTGTCCCGGTGGACCTCCGAGGTCGACGTCTTCGCGACGTACCGCATCGACGAGCAGCTGATGAAGGCGCTGGACCGCAAGGTCTGGCTGCCGAGCGGCGGTTCGCTGGTCATCGACAAGACCGAAGCGATGATCGTGATCGACGTCAACACCGGCAAGTTCACCGGTCAGGGCGGCAACCTCGAAGAGACCGTGACCAGGAACAACCTGGAGGCGGCCGAGGAGATCGTGCGCCAGCTGCGGCTGCGCGACCTGGGCGGCATCGTCGTCATCGACTTCATCGACATGGTCCTGGAGTCCAACCGGGACCTCGTCCTGCGGCGCCTGCTCGAATGCCTCGGACGCGACCGTACGAAGCACCAGGTCGCCGAGGTCACCTCGCTGGGCCTGGTCCAGATGACCCGCAAGCGCGTCGGACAGGGTCTGTTGGAGTCCTTCTCCGAGACCTGCGTCCACTGCAACGGCCGCGGTGTCATCGTGCACATGGAGCAGCCGACCTCGGTCGGTGGCGGCGGCAAGCGCAAGCGGCGCGGGCGTGGCGGCGACGGCAGCGGACAGGACGTCCACGACACGCACGACGGTCACGAGACGCACGAGCACGACCACGAGTCCGACGAGGTCGAGACCGAGGCTGAGGTGGCGGCCGAGGTCGCGATGCCGGTGCCGTTCGCCGAGACCGAGTTCCGGCCGGACGAGGACCTGTACAGCAGTGCCGCCGAGGCGGAGGCCGCGGCCACCCGTGGCGGGCGTTCGCGGCGCCGGACGAGCCGGCGGGCGTCGGCTCCGGCCGGTGCGCCGAGGGCGGAGTCCCGTGAGTCGCGGCAGCCGCGTGAGGTGCACGAGGTGCGCGAGGAGGCCGAGCCGGTCGCCGTCGCGCAGGCCGCGCCCGTCGCCGTGGAGGACCCGGTCGTCGAGGCGCCTGTCGTCGAGGAGACCCCGGCCCCCGTGGTCGAGACCCCGGTTGTCGACGACGCCGCGCCCAAGGGGCGTACGCGCCGTCGTGCGACCCGTAAGGCGACCGCGCCCGCCGGGTCTCCGGCAGGGTCCGAGGAGGCCGCCGTCGTGACGGTCACCGAGGCCGCCGCGCCGGTCGTCGTCGAGGCACCCGCCCCGGCCGCCGAGGCCGAGCAGCCCGAGGCGCCCGCCGAGAGCGCGGCTCCGGCCCGCCCCCGGCGCCGTGCCGTGCGCAAGGCCACCGCGCCCACCGCGTCCGAGGAGGCGGCCGTCACGGTCGTACCGTCGGCCGTGGTGGAGGAGAAGCCGGTCGCCGAAGCCGGTGCCGAGGTCGAGGCTGACGCGCCCGCCAAGAAGACGGCCACGCGCAAGGCCGCCAAGAAGGCCCCGGCGAAGAAGGCGGTCGCCAAGAAGGCGGCGGCCACCAAGACCGCGGCCAAGAAGACGGCCGCGAAGAAGACGACGGCCAAGAAGGCCGCCAAGACCACGTCGAAGAAGACCGCGGCGGCGGAGCAGACGAGCCCGTCCACCGTCACCGCCTCCACCGACGAGGGCTGAACCCCGGGTGGGTGCGGCCGGTCCATGTGACCGGCCGCACTCCCCACGGGCCCGGTTTGACCCGTTCGGCTGCGGCCCCGTAACCTTGACTGTCGGCGTGTCCACTGGTGACACGCCACATCCCCGTAAACCTCTTCCTCCCGGGTGTGTTCCACCGGGAGAGGCCGCCTGCTCCCGCAGGGCGGCTGGACTGCGGGGGTGCCGTCCCTGAGCTAGAGAGTGAGATCCGCGTGTACGCCATCGTGCGCAGCGGTGGTCGCCAGCACAAGGTTGCTGTCGGCGACATCGTTGAGGTTGACAAGATTTCCACTGCCAAGGTTGGCGACACCGTAGAGCTCTCTACGCTGCTCGTTGTCGACGGCGACGCTGTGACCAGCGACCCGTGGGTCCTGGCCGGCATCAAGGTCCAGGCCGAGATCGTGGACCACCACAAGGGCGTCAAGATCGACATCCTTCGGTACAAGAACAAGACCGGTTACCGCCGTCGTCAGGGCCACCGCCAGCAGTACACGGCGATCAAGGTCACTGAGATCCCCGCGGCTGCGAAGTAAGGGACTGAGGAGAGATGGCACACAAGAAGGGCGCATCGTCCACCCGGAACGGTCGCGACTCCAATGCCCAGCGGCTCGGCGTGAAGCGCTTCGGCGGTCAGGTCGTCAACGCTGGTGAGATCCTGGTCCGCCAGCGTGGCACCCACTTCCACCCCGGTTCGGGCGTCGGCCGTGGCGGCGACGACACGCTGTTCGCGCTGAACGCCGGTGCGGTGGAGTTCGGTACCCACCGCGGCCGCAAGGTCGTGAACATCGTTCCGGTCGCCTGATCGGAAGCTTGCGCGAGGCGGACCTCACTTCCCCTGGTGGGAAGCGGGTCCGCCTTTCGCGTGTTAGTACGAAGACACCCCGTAAGTAACTGGAGGCACATCCCATGACCACCTTCGTGGACCGCGTCGAGCTGCATGTCGCCGCGGGTAACGGAGGCCACGGCTGTGCCTCCGTCCACCGTGAGAAGTTCAAGCCGCTCGGCGGCCCGGACGGCGGCAACGGCGGAAGGGGCGGTGACGTCATCCTCATCGTCGACCAGTCCGTGACCACGCTGCTGGACTACCACCACTCCCCGCACCGCAAGGCCACCAACGGCAAGCCCGGCGAGGGCGGCAACCGCTCCGGCAAGGACGGCCAGGACCTGATCCTGCCGGTGCCGGACGGCACGGTCGTGCTCGACGGCGCGGGCAACGTCCTCGCGGACCTCGTCGGCCACGGCACCTCGTACGTCGCCGCACAGGGCGGCCGCGGCGGCCTCGGCAACGCGGCGCTGGCCTCGGCCCGCCGCAAGGCCCCCGGCTTCGCGCTGCTCGGCGTTCCGGGTGACGTCCAGGACATCGGCCTGGAGCTGAAGACGGTCGCCGACGTGGCCCTCGTGGGCTACCCGAGCGCCGGCAAGTCCTCGCTGATCTCCGTGCTGAGCGCGGCCAAGCCGAAGATCGCCGACTACCCGTTCACCACCCTGGTCCCGAACCTGGGCGTGGTCACGGCCGGCGAGACGGTCTACACGATCGCCGACGTCCCCGGCCTCATCCCCGGCGCCAGCCAGGGCAAGGGCCTCGGCCTGGAGTTCCTGCGCCACGTCGAGCGGTGCAGCGTCCTCGTGCACATCCTGGACACCGCCACGCTGGAGTCCGAGCGCGACCCGGTCTCCGACCTCGACATGATCGAGGAGGAGCTGAAGCAGTACGGCGGTCTCGACCGGCGCCCGCGGATGGTCGTCCTGAACAAGATCGACGTACCGGACGGCAAGGACCTGGCCGAGATGGTGCGCCCCGACCTGGAGGCGCGAGGCTACCGCGTCTTCGAGGTGTCGGCCGTCGCCCACACGGGACTGCGTGAACTGTCCTTCGCCATCGCGGAGTTCGTCGCCGCGTCGCGTGCCGCGAAGCCGAAGGAGGAGGCGACCCGGATCGTCATCCGCCCGAAGGCGGTCGACGACAGCGGCTTCACCGTCGTACAGGAGGAGGACGGTCTCTTCCGCGTGCGGGGCGAGAAGCCCGAACGCTGGGTCCGCCAGACCGACTTCAGCAACGACGAGGCCGTCGGCTATCTCGCCGACCGGCTCAACCGCCTCGGTGTGGAGGCGGAGTTGATGAAGGCGGGCGCCCGCTCCGGCGACGGCGTCGCGATCGGCCCCGAGGACAACGCGGTCGTCTTCGACTGGGAGCCGACCGTCATGGCCGGCGCCGAGATGCTGGGCCGGCGCGGCGAGGACCACCGGCTCGACGAGCCGCGGCCCGCGACCCAGCGACGCCGCGACAAGCAGGCCGAGCGGGACGAGGCGGCGCAGGAGTTCGAGGACTTCAAGCCCTTCTGAAGTGGACCGGCGCGCTGATCGCCCCTTCGGAGTGAAGATCGTTTGCTCGGCGTGACCGAGACTGGCTGAGACCCGTTGCTCTCGAAGCAACGGGTCTCTTGCTGTGTGCATATTTGCCATGGACGCGATACCTACTGTTCAACAGGCGGGACTCCGCGCACTGTGAGGCTTCCAAGTGACCCAAGAGGCCAACGTCGCAAGGGAGTTCACGATGACCGGAGCCGTATCACCCGATCGACGACGTTTTCTCGCGGCCGGTGCGGCGGTGCTCGGGGCCGCCGCCTCCGCGCAGTTGTGGCTGTCGACCTCCGCCCGGGCTGTCGAAATCCCGCTGCCCGACGGTGTGTTCAGCCTCGGTATCGCCTCCGGCGACCCGCTGCCCGACGGCATCGTGCTGTGGACGCGGCTCGCCCCTGACCCGCTGCACGGCGGCGGGATGCCGGACCAGGTGGTCCCGGTGGAGTGGGAGATCGCCGAGGACGCCCGCTTCAGAAAGCACGTGCGCCGCGGAACCGCCCCCGCCCGGCCCGAGTACGGGCACAGCGTTCACGTGGATGTACGGGGACTGCGCCCGGGCCGCGACTACTGGTACCGCTTCCGCACCGGCGGGCAGCTCTCCGCCACCGGCCGCACCCGCACCGCCCCGCACGCGAACAGCTCCGGCGGCCGGCTCCGCGTCGCGCTCGCCTCCTGTCAGAACTGGCAGAACGGCTACTTCACGCCGTACGCCGACATGCTGGCCCAGGACCCCGACTTCGTGCTCTTCGTGGGCGACTACATCTACGAGTCGGCGCCGTCGAACGCGGGCCCACGCCGGCACGAGGGGACGGGGGAGCCGTACAGCCTGGTGCAGTACCGCAACCGGTACGCGCAGTACCGCAGCGACCCGGACCTGATGGCGATGCACGCCAACACCCCCTGGGTGGTGACCTTCGACGACCACGAGGTCGACAACGACTGGGCGGGGGAGATCCCGCAGGACCCCGCCCAGCAGTCGCACGACGCGTTCGTGGCGCGGCTGACGGCGGCCTTCCAGGCGTACTACGAGCACATGCCGGTGCGCGCGACCGCCGTGCCGAACGGGCCGCACATCCAGATGTACCGGCGCCTCGAGTTCGGCCGCCTGATGCGCCTGAACGTCCTGGACACCCGGCAGTTCCGCAGCGACCAGGCGACCACGCCGGCCGGCGCCGAGGACCCGTCGATGACCATGATGGGCGCCGAGCAGAAGGCGTGGCTGCTGAAGGGGCTGCGCCACTCGCCCGCCCGCTGGAACGTCATCGCCTCGCAGATCATGATGGCCGAGACGGACACCCTGCTCGGCGCGGGCAAGCAGTGGTTCTACGACGCCTGGGACGGCTACCAGGTCGAACGCAACGCCCTGCTGGAGGACTTCAAGAGCGTCCGCAACCCCGTGGTGCTCAGCGGCGACCGGCACCTGACGATGATCAGTGACCTCAAGGAGGACTTCGCCGATCCGGACTCCGATGTCGTCGGCGCCGAGTTCGTCGGTACGTCCATCTCCAGCAACGGCGACCAGGACCAGGCCGCCTTCCACGCCCAGTGGGACCCGCTGATGGCGGACAACCCGCACTGGAAGGTGATCGACGCGCACCGCGGCTACCACCTGTTCGACATCCGCAAGAACGGCATCGACGCGAAGGTGAGGGTCGTGGACACCGTGCTGAAGCCGACGGCCACGTCGAGCACGTACGCCGCACTCCGGGTGGAGTCGGGCGATCCGGGCGTCCGCGTCGTCTAGCCGACTGTGAAGCCTGTGCAACCGGAGCCTGGGACTCATCTGTGTCCCAGGCTCCTCTCAGGTCCGACTCAGGAACAACTCTTACCGTCCGTTAACCATGGAGACGGATTGCATTAAGGAAGCGTTGCCCGTCGGGACCCGGCTGCTGCACATCGGCCCGCACAAGACCGGGACCACCGCCATCCAGGGCGCGCTGTTCGCCGCGAAGGACACGATGCCCGCGCACGGCGTCGACTTCCCCGCGCACAGCAGACACCCGATGGAAGCGGCCCTCGCCGCCTGCGCCCGACCCGCGATGATGGGCGACACCGTGCCCACCGACAAGCACTGGACACGCCTCCTCGACGCCGTACGCGCCACCGGCGACCGCACCTCGGTGATCAGCAGCGAGTTCTTCGCCGACGCCCAGGACGACGAGACCCTGGTCAGGATCGTGGAGCAGCTCGGCGGCGAGCGCGTGCACATCCTGATCACCCTGCGCCCGCTGGCGCGGATCATGCCCTCGCAGTGGCAGCAGTACGTGCAGAACGGCCTGCGCATGGGCTACGACAACTGGCTGGAGCACATGCTCCGCAAGGCGCCGTACGAGCAGCCCAACCCCAGCTTCTGGCGGCGGCACCGGCACGACCGGCTGGTCGAGCGCTGGACCCGGGTCGTGGGTCCCGAGCGGGTCACCGTCGTCGTGGTCGACGACAGCGACCGGGACGGCCTGCTGCGCACCTTCGAGGCGCTGCTCGGACTGCCCGCGCATCTCCTGCAACCGGTTCCGGACACGGCGAACCGTTCTCTTACCCTCGCCGAGACCGAAATGCTGCGGAAGCTCAACGTCGAATTCCGCGGGAATGGGCTCCCCGACGAGCTGTATTCCAAGCTCGTGCGCAACGGCGCGGTCATGCATATGAAGAATGCGTGCAGTCCGACCCCACAGGACGTGAAGATCACCACTCCCCGGTGGGCGCTGGAGGCGGCGGGCGCGATCGGCGCCGAGATGGCCGGGACCATCGCCGCCACCGGCGTACGGGTCGTAGGGGACACGGGGCTGCTGTCGGCCGTACCGGAGGCGGTCGAGAAGGTGCCCGCGGCGCCGCGGATCGCGCCCGAAGTGGCCGCGCAGGCGCTGTACGGGGCGCTCGCGGCGGCCGCTTCGGTGCCCGTCCGGCACAGTGCGTCGGCGAAGGCGCGGACGGTTCACCAGACCTCGTCGAAGGAACTCGTACGCGTTCTCGGTCACCGTTGTCTGAAGAAGCTGCGCCGCCGCTGAGTGGTGTCATCGCCCGGTCACCAGCAGTACAAGATGAATGACAGATGTTGCGCACCTATGCGGCGGAGGTCACTCGCCTTGCACTGCGGTAACCGCGAGTGGGACCATTTGCGCGTTCCCCCATTGTCCCGAGGTAGGTCAAGGTCACCTGTGTCGCACATAGCCAAGCCCCGCACCACCGCAGTGATCCTGGCCGGCGGTACCGGTCAGCGGGTGGGTCTCTCGATCCCCAAGCAGCTGCTGAAGATCGCCGGCAAGGCAGTCATCGAGCACACCCTGACCACCTTCGAGAACGCCGACTCGATCGACGACATCATCGTCCTGATGGCGCCGGGCTACGTCTCCGACATCGAGAAGATCGTCGCCAAGGCCGGCTTCCGGAAGGTCACCCGGATCATCGAGGGCGGCACCACGCGCAACGAGACGACCGAGCGCGCCATCGCCGCCCTCGGTGAGGGCCTGGCCGAGGGCGAGGACCGCAACGTCCTCTTCCACGACGCCGTGCGCCCCCTGCTCTCGCAGCGTGTGATCGACGACTGTGTGATCGCCCTGGAGCGCTTCCAGGCCGTGGACGTGGCCATCCCGTCCGCCGACACCATCATCGTGACCCGCACGCACGGCGACGACGGCGAGTTCATCACCGAGATCCCCGACCGCTCCCGGCTGCGCCGCGGCCAGACCCCCCAGGCGTTCAAGCTGTCCACGATCCGCCGCGCCTACGAGGTCGCCGCCGGGGACCCCAACTTCCAGGCCACGGACGACTGTTCGGTCGTACTCAGGTATCTGCCGGACGTGCCGATCCACGTCGTCGCGGGCGACGAGTACAACATGAAGGTCACCCAGCCCGTCGACGTCTTCATCGCCGACAAGCTCTTCCAGCTCGCCTCCACGGCCGCGCCCGAGCAGGTCGACGAGGCCGCCTACCGCGAGCTGCTCACCGGAAAGACGCTGGTCGTCTTCGGCGGCTCGTACGGCATCGGCAAGGACATCGCCGAGGTCGCCGAGGGCTACGGCGCGACCGTGTACGCGCTGGGCCGCTCGACCACCGGCACGCACGTCGAGAACCCGGAGGAGGTCGACGACGCGCTGTCCAAGGCGTACGGCGAGACCGGGCGCATCGACTACGTCATCAACACCGCGGGCGTGCTGCGCATCGGCAAGCTGGCCGAGACGGACAACGCGACGATCGAGGAGGCGCTGAAGGTCAACTACCTGGCGCCCGTGCAGATCGCCCGTTCCGCGTACAAGTACCTGGCCGAGACCAAGGGCCAGTTGCTGCTCTACACCTCCAGCAGCTACACCCGGGGCCGCGCCGAGTACAGCCTGTACTCCTCGACCAAGGCCGCGATGGTGAACCTCACGCAGGCCCTGGCCGACGAGTGGGCCGGCGACAGCATCCGCGTCAACTGCATCAACCCGGAGCGCACCGCGACCCCGATGCGCACCAAGGCGTTCGGCCAGGAGCCCTCGGGCAGCCTGCTCTCCTCCGAGGCCGTGGCCCGTACCTCGCTCGACGTGCTGCTGTCCGAGCTGACCGGCCATGTCATCGACGTCCGCCAGCAGGACCCGACGGCCGGCGCGGCCAAGGCGTCCGGCTTCGAGGCCGCCCTCGCCTCGGTCCTGGACGTCCAGGACGGCGTTTAATCAAGCCTGACTCTGAGCCCCGGTAAATTACTCGAAACCCCCAAGAGCAGGTTTATCAGTGATTTCCACCGCTATTCGCGTGGCCCGGGTGGGCAGCGCGGCTGAGCTGGCCGCCGCCGTCCTCATGATGCTGGGATTCCCGGCCCTCATGCTGGCCGCCCTCATCCCGAGCGTCCCCGCCTTCGCCGCCGCGGCCGTCGTGACGTACGTCGCGGACCACTATCTGCACCGCCAGGCCAGCTATCTGGTCAGCCGGCTCAGCAAGGTCAGGGCGGGCCTCTCCATCCGCTTCCTGATCCGCCAGCTCCTGCTGATCCTGCTGCTGGCCCGCATGGACCTCTCCGACCACCTGATCTTCTACGGCGCGATCGCCTGCTTCATCGCCTTCTACGGCCTTCAGGCCCCGCACGGCGCGGTCGTCACGCTGATCCGCAACCGCCGCCGGATGCCGGTCGCCACCCGCAACGTCGACCTGGGCTCGCGCATCCACATCCCGGACGCCCCGCCGTTCGGCCTGCTGGAGCGCTCCGCCGAGAAGATGCTCCACCTCGACCTGTTCGCCGTCGTCGGCCTGCTCATCTCCGCACAGCTGGACTCGGCCGTCGCCGCCTTCATCGGCATCGGCGTCACCCTGTTCCTGGGCACTCTCTACGTCGCCGCGCTCCTGCCGTACATAAGGGGTACGAAGATCCCGCCGACGCCCGAGGTCATCCTCAAGGCCGTCGACGACTGGCTGCACGAGTACCAGCCGCAGACGGTGCTCTGCTTCTCCGGCTCCAAGGACTCGGCCTACCAGGTCAACATGTGGCTGGAGACCATGGAGCAGCTGGAGACCCGGCCGCTGGTCCTGCTCCGCGAGCGCGTCATACTGCAGAACCTCGCCCCCACCAAGGCCCCCGTCATCTGCGTGCCCGGCGGTGTGCACCTGATGAACATGGACCTCTCCAGCGTGCGCGTCGCGCTGTACGCGGCGAACGTCGGCAAGAACATCCACCTGCTGCGCGTCCCCACCATGAAGCACGTCTTCATCGGCCACGGCGACAGCGACAAGCTGGCCAGCGTCAACCCGTTCAGCAAGGTCTACGACGAGGTGTGGACCGCAGGCCGCGCGGGCCGCGACCGCTACGCCATCGCCGACGTCGGTGTCCGCGACGACGACATCGTGGAGGTCGGCCGCCCGCAGCTCGCCCCGATCCAGACCTGGCAGGGCGTCCCCGAGGGCCGTATCCCCACGGTCCTCTACGCCCCCACGTGGGAGGGCTGGGACAACGACCCCGGCAACACGTCCCTCCTCCTGGCCGGCGAGAACATCGTGAAGAAGCTGCTCAAGGCCGACCCCCCGGTCCGTGTCCTGTACAAGCCGCACCCCTTCACCGGCACCGTCAGTTCCGCGGCCGGCTCGGCGCACCGCAAGGTCACCGCGCTGGTCGAGAAGGCCGCAATCGAGCGCGCGAGCGACCCGCGCTTCACGGCCGACGCCGCCGCCCAGACCAAGGCCAAGGCCGACCTGGCCCGCATCGAGGCCCGGATCACCGAACTCTCCGGCGGCCCCGCCGACAAGGGCGACGAGGCCGAGCTGACCCGCGACGGCGTGGTCGACCTGGCCAAGTACGAGGAGATCGCCCGGCTGCGCGCCGAGTGGAACGACGCGTACTGGACCTCCGTCGGCACCTTCGAGCACCGGGTCATCTCGGGCGCCGAGCCGCGCCTCTACGACTGCTTCAACGTGTCCGACGCGATGGTCTCCGACATCTCCAGCGTGGTCTCCGACTTCATCGCGAGCGGCAAGCCGTACGCGGTCACCGACTCCGCGAAGCTCGGCGTGGAGGAGTTCAAGCGGCAGAACACGGCGGTGCGCGCGGCGGTGATCCTGTCCAACAAGGCGGCGGAACTGGGTGAGTTGCTGGCGGCGGTCCGCGCCCCGGACGCCGACCCGCTGGCCGAGGACCGCAGGGAACTCAAGGAGTATCTGCTCGGCCCGGACGAGCCCACGTCCATCGAGCAGTTCAACACCGCGGTGGAGAACCTCGCGCTGAAGTCCGAGGCGCGGAACGTCGGGCAGGAGCGGGCGGCGGCGAGCGGTGACGCGGCGAGTCCGCCCTCGGCCGAGGCGCAGCTGTCGGCGGACCCCACGGTCGGCTGACCCGCACGAGTCAGTACTTGGTCAAGAAGAGCCCGGTTTTTGGGGAGTGATCCTCGAAAACCGGGCTCTTCTGCGTATCCCCTGCTGACGGAAGACAACCGATCCACTCGGGCGGCTGTCTTGCAGATGGCGATTCAATGGACAAAGGGGGCGCGTGACCGTGACGCAGCCTGATGTGACCGTGGTCATCGGCGCGTACGAGGCGATGCCGTACCTCGTCGAGTGCCTGCGCTCGGTCGAGGCGCAGACCCTGGACGCGACCCGCATCGAGGTCATCGCCGTCGACGACGGCTCGACCGACGGCACGGGGGAGTACCTGGAGGAGTTCGCGGCCCGCGCCGCGACCCATGTCACCGTGCTCCGCCAGGAGAACTCCGGCGGCCCCAGCTCCCCGCGCAACGTCGGCCTCGGCAAGGCGAGCGGGCGCTACGTCTTCTTCCTCGACGCGGACGACCGGCTCGCCCCCGAGGCGCTGGAGCGGATGGTCGCGATGGCCGACCGCAACGGCACGGACGTGGTGCTCGGCAGGGTCGAGGGCATCAACCGGGTCCCGCCCAAGGCCGCGTGGGTCGAGACGCTGGAGCGCACCGACGTCTTCCACTCCAACATCAAGTTCACGCTGAGCGCCCAGAAGCTGTTCCGGCGGGCGCTGTTGGAGCGGAACGGCATGCGGTTCGACGAGTCGCTGTTCACCGGCGAGGACGCGCTGTTCACGATGGAGGCCTATCTGCGGGCCGACGGCGTCTCCGTGATCGCCGACCACACCTGCTACTACCTGGTGGGCCGCGACGACGGCAAACACGTGACGAAGAGCGGGAGTTACACCCTGCGCTTCGACTCGGCGCGCGCCCTGATGAACCTCATCGCGGAGATGGTCCCGCCGGGGGTGGAGCGCGACAAGCTGATGGTCCGGCCGTTCCTGGTGACCCTGCTCCCGCAGTTCGGCCCCAAGTACGCGGGGGACAGCGAGCAGGTACGGCGCCACAAGTTCGAGCTGGCGAAGCCGCTGATGGCCGCGCACTGGACGGACGAGGTGGCCCTCCGCCTCAAGGTCGACGAACGTCTGCGACTGCATCTGGTGGCCGAGGAACGTCCCGAACTCCTGCTGGACGTGGCCGAGTTCCTCAAGTCGAAGAAGCGGCCCGAGGCGGTGCTGGAGAGGCGGGGGCGGCGGGTGTACCTGGCGTATCCGCACTTCCGCTCAGCGGAGGCCGCCCTGCCCGACTCCCTCTACCTCGCCGAGCCGCGGGAGGCCCGTGCGGTGAAGGGATATCGGGAGGGGGGAGCGGGCGTGTTCCTGCGTCGGGTGGCGCGAAAGGTACGGCGGGCACTGAGGTGAGCCGGTCGGGAACGTGAGTGCGGCTGCTTCTCAGGGGGGCGCGGGGCCGTGTCCGAGACCTGGACCGACGTGCGCAGCCCGACCCGGTTCGCGTAAATTGCCGCGGGGCACCCGAACCTACCCGAGGGGAAGCCGCACGTGGCAGGGGCAAGGCAGGCCGTGACCGAGGCCCGCAGGATCGTCGTCAAGGTGGGTTCCTCCTCCCTGACCACCGCGGCCGGCGGCCTGGACGCCGACCGCGTCGACGCACTCGTGGACGTCCTCGCCAAGAGCCGCAGCGGCGGGGAGAAAGAGGTCGTCCTCGTCTCCTCCGGCGCCATCGCCGCCGGCCTCGCGCCCCTCGGACTGCGCCGCCGCCCCAAGGACCTGGCCCGCCAGCAGGCCGCCGCCAGCGTCGGCCAGGGACTCCTCGTCGCCCGCTACACCGCCTCCTTCGCCCGCTACGGCATCCGCGTCGGACAGGTGCTGCTCACCTCCGACGACATGAGCCGCCGCTCCCACCACCGCAACGCCTCCCGCACCCTCGACAAGCTCCTCGCCATGGGTGCCCTCCCGATCGTCAACGAGAACGACACCGTCGCCACGGACGAGATCCGCTTCGGCGACAACGACCGGCTCGCCGCCCTCGTCGCCCACCTCGTCCACGCCGACCTGCTGGTCCTGCTCTCCGACATCGACGGCGTCTACGACGGCGACCCCAGCAAGCCGGGCACCTCGCGGATAGTGGAAGTCCGGGGACCGCAGGACCTCGCGCACGTCGAGATCGGCAGCGCGGGCAAGGCCGGCGTCGGCACCGGCGGCATGGTCACCAAGGTCGAGGCGGCCCGGATCGCCGCGGCCGCGGGCATCCCCGTCGTGCTCACCAGCACGGTCCACGCCACCGACGCGATGAGCGGCGGCGACACGGGAACGTACTTCCACGCCACCGGGAAGCGGTCCGCCGACCGGCTGCTCTGGCTCCAGCACGCGTCCACCCCGCAGGGTTCGCTGACCCTCGACGACGGTGCCGTGCGCGCGGTCGTGCAGCGCCGGATGTCGCTGCTGCCGGCCGGGATCGCCGCCGTGGAGGGCGAGTTCAGCGCGGGCGACCCCGTCGAACTCCGGGACGGCGCCGGGCACGCGGTGGCCCGGGGGCTCGTCAACTTCGACGCGAAGGAGATCCCCCAGCTGATCGGCCGCTCCACCCGGGAACTGGCACGGGAGCTGGGACCGTCGTACGAGAGGGAAGTCGTACACAGGGACGACCTGGTGATCCTGCACCCGTAGAACAACCGAAACGTCCGCCTCCCCTTGGTGGACCTTCCGCGCTGTGCCCACCCGGGGGACACCTCCCGGACCCCCGGTCGAAAAGAGTGGGAACGCCCGCCCCGGGCAACAGCCGAGAGGTGGACCTTCCGTAAAAGCGCCACGCGGACGCCTTCGGCCTGCTCAACTTTGCTCAGGGACCCATCCGCGCGAGCCCAGCAGCTCGCCCCTTGCGTAAGGAGGCCGTCGTGAGACGAGTGCGCTCTGGGGCGGCGGCGTCCCGCGGTGGTGCCGCCTCCCGCGCGCCCGGCGAGGAGCGCACGCTGACCAGCGTCGCGGCCGGCGCCCGGTACGAGGGCGAGGAACCCAAGGACCTCCCCCGGCTGTGGCATGTCACCCTCAGCGTCTCCGGTGGCGAGGCCCCGCTGAAGGAGGTCCGGCGCGGTCTGGAACAGCTCGCCCACGACCACCCCTTTCTGCTGACCAGCCGCTACGCCAACGACCACGCGGAGATCCGCTACTGGGAAGAGGCCCGCGACCTGCACGACGCCGCAGCCGTGGCCCTGCGCCTGTGGGGCGAGCACCGCCAGACCGCGAAGCTGCCGCCGTGGGAGATCGTCGGCCTGGAGGTCATCGACCGCGAGACCTACCACCAGCGCATTTCCGAGGGGTACGGCCCGCTGCCCGCGACCCCCGTCGGTGTCCATCCGTTCTGAGGCCCGCCGCCCTCGGACCCCCGACCTTCCGGGATCCGTTTTGAGCCGTCTTCGGGCCCTTCCGCGCCTGTCTCGCGGTTTGGGATAGCCGGTGGACGCCTCCGCCCGGCGCACTACCCTTCCCTCATGACCACGCTCTCGCCGTACGACTCCCTGTCCCCGGTCACGCAGGCCGCGTACCGCGCCAAGTCCGCCGCCGCCGACCTCGCGCCGCTCCCGCGCGCCGAGAAGGACGACGCGCTGCTCGCCATCGCGGACGCGCTGGAGGTCCGGACGAGCGAGATCGTCGAGGCCAACGCCAAGGACATCGCCAAGGCCCGCGAGGCCGGCACCAGCGAGACGGTCATCGACCGGCTGACGCTCACCCCCGAGCGCGTCCGCGCCATCGCCTCGGACGTACGGGACGTCGTCGCGCTGCCCGACCCGGTCGGCGAGGTCGTCCGCGGCTCGACCCTCCCGAACGGCATCGACCTGCGCCAGGTCCGCGTCCCCCTCGGCGTCGTCGGCATCATCTACGAGGCCCGCCCGAACGTCACGGTCGACGCCGCCGCCCTCTGCCTCAAGTCCGGCAACGCGGTCCTCCTGCGCGGCTCCGCCTCCGCCTACGAGTCGAACACCGCCCTTGTGCGCGTGCTGCGCGACGCCGTCGGCGGCGCCGGACTCCCCGCCGACGCCGTGCAGTTGGTGCCCGGCGAGAGCCGCGAGAGCGTGCGCGAACTGATGCGCGCCCGGGGCCTGGTCGACGTCCTGATTCCCCGCGGCGGCGCCTCCCTGATCCAGACCGTCGTCTCCGAGTCCACGGTCCCCGTGATCGAGACCGGCGTCGGCAACTGCCACGTCTACGTCGACGCCTACGCCGACCTCGACATGGCGATCGACATCCTGATCAACTCCAAGGCCCAGCGGCCCAGCGTCTGCAACGCCGCCGAGACCCTCCTCGTCCACCAGGACATCGCCCCCGAGTTCCTGCCGCGCGCCCTGAACGCCCTCGCCGAGGCCGGCGTCACCGTCCACGCCGACGAGCGTGTCCTCGCCTACGCCAAGGACTCCGACGCCACCGTCGTCGAGGCCACCCTGGAGGACTGGGACACCGAGTACCTCTCCTACGACATCGCCGCCGCCGTCGTGGACTCGCTCGACAAGGCCGTCCAGCACATCCGGCTCTGGAGCTCCGGCCACACCGAGGCGATCGTGACGTCCTCCCAGCAGGCCGCCCGGCGCTTCACCCAGCTGGTCGACTCCACCACCGTCGCCGTCAACGCCTCCACCCGCTTCACGGACGGCAGCCAGTTCGGCTTCGGCGCGGAGATCGGCATCTCCACCCAGAAGCTGCACGCCCGGGGCCCGATGGGCCTGCCGGAACTGACCAGCACCAAGTACATCGTCACGGGCGACGGCCACATCCGCCGCTGAGCCACCGGCCGTCCGGCATATGCGTCGGGCATACGGGCACGTCCCGGGGCGGACGTCTCACCCAGCGGATGAATTTCTCTACCGCCTGCCCAAACTGACCCCCCAGGTCTACTCTGGAGAGGTGCCGGAGGACGTGGGGGGCACGCCGTTCCCTGACGGCTGGGAGCCCGACGACGACCACGACCGCGGAAAGTCGGACGAAGAGTTCGCTTCCGTGGTCTTCGACGAGGCCTTCGTGCGGGCGGCCGTAGTACACGAGCCGACCGCCGTCGAGCGCCTCCTTGCCGCCGCGCAGGCAAGAGCCGAGGCCTCCGAGGCCGAAGCCCGCCGCGCCCAGTACGGCAGACGTGCCCGAGGCGACGACGACCCCTTCGAGGACGCCTACGGCCGCGAATTCGGCCATGATCCGGAACTCGACGACCTGGACGACCCCGATGTCGTCGAGGGCCGCTACGGCGCGCCGGGGACCTACGGCAAACAGGTCCGCTGGCACCGCCCGGTCGCCTGGCTGCTCGCCCTCGTGATGGGCATCGGCATGGTCGCCCTGGCTTTCTCGGCGGTCTACCGCGGCGCGTCCTCGGGCAACAGGGACCGCGTCCCGCCCCCGGCCTCCACCGGCGTGGAACAGGGCACGGCGGCGGCACCCTCCGCCTCCGCCGACAACTCCCAGCCACCAATGTCCGCGGTCCCGCGCACGCCCTGAGCGGGCTGTGACCGGCCAGGGCCTGTCCGGCGGATCAGGTCGCGGGAAATCGGCGGTGCCTGATCGGTGCCGGTGAGCAGGGCGTGGTGCGTGCGGCTGCAAGGCGGAGGAGGCGTTGACATCAGCGGCTGCCGCCGCGGGCGACGCGATGGGGACGTCGGCGAGTGACGACAACGCGGGCGGGGTCCCCCGACGCCTTTGAGACAGTGGGGGAGTGCGTGCCACGCCCCGCGTCCGCGACAGGATCCGCCGGACAGGCCCTGGGTGAGAACCTGTCAGAACTTGTCGTGTAGCAGGGCGTTTACCTGAGGCTCCAGAGACCTACTCTGAAAGTATGGGCGGTCCAGGAGACCCACCCGAGGGGACGCCCCAAGGCGCTCCCGGTGGTGGTGAGGACGAGTACCGATCCGTCGTCTTCGACGAGTCGTTCGTCCGCGCTGCCCGGCTCCAGGAGTTCTCCGCGCAGGAGCGCATGGCCGACCACGCCCCCGCCGTCCGCCGCCGCCCGGCCCTGCGCCGCGGTCTCTCCCGCCAGGCGCTGATCCTGGTCATGCTGATCGCCGTCGCCTTCGGCACCGCGATCTACATGGGCGTACGGCACCCGTACACGACCCCCACGGCCCAGCAGCCCGTCGAGCCGCTGCGGATGACCGTGATCCCGCTGTCCCCGCAGGGCAAGGTGCCGGGGGCGGCCGACGCCGAGTCCCTCTACGCGCACAGCCCCGCCGCGCAGTTCGGCATCGGCGGCGAGGGCATACCGCTGCCGGCCGCGCGGCGCACCGCGCACTTCTCGGACAGCCAGGTCATCGCCGCCCTGAGCACCGCCAAGGACTACATCGTGGAGTCCTCGCTCTACCCGGCCGTCCTCACCGGCGGACAGATCCGCCCCGCGCGCGTCCTCGTCGACCCGGACCAGCTCGACCAGTTCGACCAGAGCTTCGAGCACCCGACCGCCGACGGCCGGCACGAGCCCACCGGATGGCTGGTTCGCTTCGACCCCTCACGCGTCCAACTGGCCGACCGCAAGATCCGCGTCCAGGGCACCCTCCAGGCCACCGAGATCGACTCGTCCATCCTCGAGGTCACCGCCGACGGAACCTTCGTCTACGCGCTACGGCCCACCGGCTCGACGGCCTCGGCCGGCTCCGGCGTCCAGGCCGAGGCGTCCCTGTTCACCGTCCGCCGCGAACTGCACTTCCGCTTCGACCGCGACGACCTGCGCATGCACCAGGCCCAGCTCGTCGTCTCCTACGTCCAGGCCGGGCCCCTGTCCTGCGCCGAGGACTCCGTGACCCATCTGCGCCCCCTGCTCGCCGGCCAGACCGCCAAGGCGGGCGGCCCGGCCGGCACGGACCCGTACGCGACGGGCAGCGCGACGGCGCTGTGCGGGACCCTGGCGACGAGCGCGCAGCCCAAGGTGTGAGTGTGCCCAGGGTGTGAGTTTCCTGAATTTCCGCCCGCCCGCACACCACACCGGTTCGCCCACCCGCCTGGCCACACACCGGCACCGGTCCACCCCACCCGCACACCGACCCGGGGCTGCCTCCCGCGCGGGCGGCAGCCGTAGGTGTGAAGCCGGTGTGGGTGGACCGGTGCCGGTGTGTGGGTTGGTCCGGGTGGGTCGGTCCGGGTCAGTCCTCGTCGCGCGGCGGTGCGTCCGTGGGCGGCTGCTCGGTGCCGTTGGCCGAACCGGACGGGGACTCGTCCTGCGGTGACGTGCCCCCGAAGCCGCCGAAGCCGCGCCGCACCCGGCCGCCCAGGTCGCCCGCGCCGCCGGCGATGTCGCTGACCAGCTTCATCAGCGGGTCCTTGGAGCTCTTCACGTTGCTGGCGTAGCTCGCCGCCGACTCGCGGAACGAGTCCGTGACCGAGGTGTCCTTGTCCTCGCTGCGCCGCGGGTAGTGGCCGTCCATGATCCGCTGGTAGTCGCGGGACTCGGCCCACTTCTTCAGCTCGGCCGCCCGCACGGTGGTGAACGGGTGGGACCGGGGCAGCACGTTCAGGATCTTCAGCACCGAGTCGCGCAGGTCGCCGCCCGACTCGAACTCCTCGGCCTGCTTGAGGAAGGCGTCCACGTTCATCTCGTGCAGGTGGTTGCCGCCGGCGATCTTCATCAGGCCGCGCATCGAGGCCCGCAGGTCCTGGCCGACCAGCAGACCCGCGCGGTCGGCGGACAGCTCCGACTTGCGGAACCACTCGCGCAGCGCCGTCACGATCGCCAGGATCGCGAGGTTGCCCAGCGGGATCCAGGCGACCTTCAGGGCCAGGCTGGTCAGGAACAGCAGGATCGTGCGGTACACGGAGTGGCCGGACAGCGCGTGGCCCACCTCGTGGCCGACGACCGCCCGCATCTCCTCCTCGTCGAGCAGCTCGACCAGGCCGGTGGTGACGACGATGATCGGCTCGTCCAGGCCGATGCACATCGCGTTGGGCTGCGGGTCCTGGGTGACGTACATCGGCGGGACCTTCTCCAGGTCCAGGATGTAACAGGCGTCCCGCAACATGTCGTTGAGGTGCGCGAACTGCTGGTCCGACACGCGCACCGAGTCGGACAGGAACAGCAGCCGCAGACTGCGCTCGGGCAACAGCCCGCTGAGCGCCTTGAACACCGTGTCGAACCCGGTCAGCTTGCGCAGCGCCACCAGGGCGGAACGGTCGGCCGGGTGCTCGTACGCACGCGAGGAGATTCCTGGGAAGCGCCTGCGCTGCCTGCTCGGTACGTTCTCGTGCCCGTTCTGCTCGTGGCCGTCTTCGGACATGTGGTCCCCCATGTGCGTGTGAGTGCCCTGAGTGCCCCCGAAGCAGAGCCCAGCCTAGGCGGAGATACCGTGGACGGGCAGTACAGCGAAGGAGTCAACGCATGGAGCCCCATTCCGCAGCCGCCTGGCTCGCAGAGGCCGCGAGCGCCGCCCCCCGGCAAGGGTCGGGGGATCTGCTCAGGGTCGTACTGATCGTGATGTTCCTCGGCTGCATCCTGACCGCGTGGTTCCTGCTGCGCGGGTACAAACAGAAGGACGACTGAGACGCCCGTCGAGTTCCCTCTCGCGTCCCAGGTCGTGTTCCGGTCGGCTGCCCGTCGGCTGCCCGTCGGCTTCCCAATGGCGGAGTCGGCGTGATCGCCGCCGGGGCGCCCGCTTACCATGGGCCGACATCTTTATCCCGCCCTCCCCACTCTCGACTGCGCTCGAGCGGGGGGACCCCATTGGATAGGTTCTGCTGAAGATGAACATCCACGGCACCGCTGCCCAGTTGGTCACTCTTGCCGCCGAGGGTGAGGGCGGGGGCAACCACGAGAGCCTCCAGCCGATCATCACCGGTGGCGGCGCGTTCATCGTCCTGATGCTGTTGCTGTGGATCACCACCCGCTTCAACCGCGACCGCTAGGGTCTGTCCCTTCTGTCCACCGGACGGGTCCCGGGGTCTTCACACCGGGCCGGTAGGGTCTGCACGCATGGGAGAGCAGGACATGCCTACCGGTCCGGCGAACGACACGACGCGCGGCACGGAGATCCGAATGGTGAACGGCCCGCGCAACAACGGCCCGTCGAACCCCGGCAAGCGCCGGCTCGGCGTGATGGGCGGAACGTTCGACCCGATCCACCACGGACACCTCGTGGCGGCCAGTGAGGTCGCCGCGCAGTTCCACCTGGACGAGGTGATCTTCGTCCCGACCGGTCAGCCGTGGCAGAAGACCGACCGCAAGGTCGCGCTCGCCGAGGACCGCTACCTGATGACGGTCATCGCGACCGCCGAGAACCCGCAGTTCTCGGTGAGCCGGATCGACATCGACCGCGGCGGCCCCACCTACACCACGGACACCCTGCGCGACCTGCGCGCGCTCAACCCCGACGCGGACCTCTTCTTCATCACCGGCGCCGACGCCCTCGGCGCGATCCTGACCTGGCGGGACGCGGAGGAACTCTTCTCCCTCGCGCACTTCATCGGGGTCACCCGCCCCGGCCACACGCTGACCGACCCCGGTCTTCCGGAGGGCGGTGTCTCGCTGGTCGAGGTTCCCGCGCTGGCCATCTCCTCCACAGACTGCCGTGCGAGAGTCGCGAAGGGCGATCCCGTCTGGTACCTGGTGCCCGACGGAGTCGTGCGCTATATCGACAAGCGCGAGCTGTACCGCGGCGAGTGAGCCGAGAGGGGCACCGGTGAACGACCGATACGACGCCGGGTACGGCGGCGACCAGTACGAGCTCGTCGGCTACGACGAGTACAACCAGCCTGTCTACCGCCAGGTCCCGGCCCAGCAGACCCAACAGCCCCCGCAGCAGCAGCCGTACGACCCGTACGGGCAGCAGCAGGGCTACGCCTACGACCCGTACGCGACCGGCACCCAGCAGCAGACGCCCGACTACGACACGGGCGCCCAGCAGGCCTACGACAGCCGGCAGGCGCCCCAGTCCGGCTACGACCCGTACGCCACCGGGACGACGACGGCCTACGACCCCTACGGGCAGACCGCGACCGGTGGACAGCAGCCCCGGGTCGCCGAGCAGACCGCCTACATCCCGCAGCAGGGCGGCCCGGCCGAGGACACCGAAGCCCCGAAGACCCCCGAGACGGGTGAACGGGACTACCGTACCGAGCAGTTCGCCTTCGTGGAGGAGCCGACCGACGACTCCGAGGACGTCATCGACTGGCTGAACTTCACCGAGAACCGCACCGAGCGCCGCGAGGAGGCCAAGCGCCGCGCCCGTGGTCGCATGGTCGCCCTCGTCGTGGCCCTCGCCCTGGTCGTGTCCGGCGGCGTCGGCTACCTCTGGTACGCCGGGAAACTCCCCGGAGTCTCCTCGTCGGCCTCGAAGTCGGGCACCACGACGGCCGCCGGCGCCCAGAACCGCGACGTGATCGTGGTCCATCTGCACAACACCGCGAAGGGCGGCACCTCTTCGGTGCTGCTCGTCGACAACACCACCCTGAAGCAGGGCACCACCGTGCTGCTGCCCAACTCGCTGGCCCTCACGGACGACGACGGCAACACGACGACACTGGCCAAGTCGGTCGACGACGACGGCACGTCCGGGACCGTCGACCAGCTCAACACCGTCCTCGGCACCGACATCGAGGGCACCTGGCGCCTCGACACCCCCTACCTGCAGAACCTGGTCGACCTCGTCGGCAACATCGATCTCGACACCAACGCCGACGTGCCCGACCCGGCCGCGACGAAGAAGAGCGCCGCGCCGCTCGTCCACAAGGGCAAGGACCAGACCCTCAGCGGCAAGATGGCCGTCGCCTACGCCACCTACCGCGCCTCCGGCGAGGCCCAGAACGCCCAGTTGGAGCGGTTCGGCCAGGTCATGCAGGGCGTGCTGCGCCAGCTGACCTCGGACCCGACGGCGGCGACCACCACCGTGCAGACGCTGGCCCAGATCCTGGACCCGCCCCTCACCGACAAGGACCTCGGCACCTTCCTCGCCAAGCTCGCCGACCTCGCCAAGAGCGGCGACTACAAGACGGCCCTGCTGCCCGTCCAGAACGACGGCACCCTGACCGCGCAGGCCTCGGCCAGTGTCGTCAAGGACATCCTGGGCGGCACCGCGAAGAGCCCCGACGAAGGTTCGGCGGTCCGGGTCGCGGTCCAGAACGCCACCGGCGTCAAGGACGACACCGAGAAGGCCCGCGTCGTCCTCCTCAACGGCGGCTTCACCTTCCTGGAGGCCGGCACCGCGTCCGGGACCTCGGCCACGTCCAAGATCACGTACTCCGACGCGGCCGACAAGGAGAACGCCACCGAGGTCGCCAAGACCCTGGGCCTGCCCACCAGCACCGTGACCAAGGGCACAGTCGCCGCGAACGCGGATGTCTCGGTGATCCTGGGCACCGACTACAAGCCGTCGTCGTCCTCGTGACGGAGAGCACGCCCCGGAGGCCGCAGCCGGTGTCCGGGGCATGATCCGTTATTCACGTGGGGGCCCGTCCGCGGTCCGTGAGACCCTTGAGGTCTGTTGACCGCCGACCGAAAGCCGCGTAGTGACCGCCACTGACCGCTCCATCGAGCTCATCTCCGCCGCCGCCCAGGCGGCCGCCGACAAGCTCGCGCACGACATCATCGCCTACGACGTCAGCGATGTGCTGTCGATCACGGACGCCTTCCTGCTGGCCTCCGCTCCCAACGACCGTCAGGTCAAGTCGATCGTCGACGAGATCGAGGAGCGGCTGAACAAGGAACTCGGCGCGAAGCCGGTGCGCCGCGAGGGCGACCGTGACGCCCGCTGGATCCTGCTCGACTACGTCGACATCGTCGTCCACGTCCAGCACAGCGAGGAGCGTGTCTTCTACGCCCTGGAGCGGCTGTGGAAGGACTGCCCCGAGCTGGACCTCCCCGAGGAGGCGAAGGCCACCCGCGGCAAGGCTGCCGAGCACGCCAAGCTGCAGGCCGAGGAGGACGTCTCGGAGTACGGGGAGGTGCGGTGACCGCCGGCGCGGACGGCCGCAAGGCGGGCCGGGGTCGCCGGGTCATCCTGTGGCGGCACGGCCAGACCGCGTGGAACGTGGAGCGCCGCTTCCAGGGCACCACGGACGTCGAGCTCACCGAGACCGGCGTCGGCCAGGCCCGCCGCGCCGCCCGGCTGCTGGCCTCTCTCAAGCCGGACGCGATCGTCGCCTCCGACCTGAAGCGGGCGGCGAACACGGCCGCCGAGCTGGCCGCTCTCACCGACCTCGACATCACCCACGACGAGGGCCTGCGGGAGACCTACGCGGGCGTCTGGCAGGGGCTGACGCACGAGGAGATCATCGCCCGCCACGGCGCGGAGTACGCCGCGTGGAAGCGCGGGGAGCCGGTCCGCCGTGGTGGCGGTGAGCTGGAGAGCGAGGTCGCCGACCGGGCCGCCCCCGTCGTGCTGCGGCACGCCGAGAAGCTGCCCGAGGACGGCACCCTCGTGGTGGTCAGCCACGGCGGCACCATCCGCACCACCATCGGACGTCTCCTCGGTCTGGAGTCCCAGCACTGGGAGAGTCTCGGCGGCCTCTCCAACTGCTGCTGGTCCGTGCTCGGCGAGGGCGCCCGCGGCTGGCGCCTGCTGGAACACAACGCCGGCACACTCCCGGAACCGGTGCTCGGCGACGACGACTGAGCGGCCCTCCAGGGCCCCGACCCCGGATTTCACTTTCCGGCAGGTCGCAGGCTAAAGTTCTTCTTGTTCGCCCGCCGAGCGGGAAGAACAGACGGGGCTATAGCTCAGTTGGTAGAGCGCCTGCATGGCATGCAGGAGGTCAGGAGTTCAATTCTCCTTAGCTCCACAGATCGACACTCTTGAGTTGTCAAGGATCGAGAGTCGTCCACGATCGAATCGATGAGATCCCATCCCTTTCAGGGGTGGGATCTTTTCGTCGCTGTCAGCGTCTGCGCGCGTAGCCGAGTCTCCTCGTCGGCCGGGGTGTAGACGACGATCCGGCACTCCGGCATGCCGTTGATCGACAACGACACCGAGGTCATCCGCATCTCGCCCACCTCCTCGTGCCGGAACGTCTTCACCCGCCGCCCCGGCTCCGCCACGTCTCCCCTCTTCCACAACCGCGCGAAGAGCGGACTCGCCGCCGACAGCCCCCGTATGAAGTCCTCCCAGACGGGCTCGCCCGTATGCAGTCCGTAGGTCGAGCGCAACGTCGCCACCATCACCGGCAGTTCCGTCTCCCGGTACAGCAACGGGCACTCCTCCTCCGGCACCGTGAACAGCTTCCACAGCGCGTTGGCCATCGGGCCCGGTGGCAGTGGGTCCAGCCAGAACACCGTGCGGTAGGGGGCGTTGGTGGCGAGGATGTCGTAGCGCGCGTTGTAGACCACCGCGGGACGTGGTTCGAGGGCGTCGAGGATGCCCTGGATCTCCGGTCCCACCGACTCCGCGATCACTTCCGGCGGATGCGCGTACGGCACCTCGGCCAGGTGGTACAGATGCTCGCGCTCCGGCGCGTCGAGCCGGAGCGTGCGCGCCACGGCGTCCAGCACCTGCGCGGAGGCGTTGATCGGGCGCCCCTGTTCGAGCCACGTGTACCAGGTGACGCCCACTCCGGAGAGCTGCGCGACCTCCTCGCGACGCAGCCCCGGCGTACGCCGACGGAAACCCGGCGGCATGCCCACGTCGTGCGGTGTCACCCTCGCGCGCCTGCTGCGCAGAAACGCGGCCAGCTCAGGTCGTCGGCGCTGTGTCGTCCCCATCGTCACATCCCCCATGTTCGGCGCCCGACCTGGTCGCTGCCAGGTGCTGCCAGTACCAGCATCAGCGGGCTCTCGGCACCCGTACCGGAGCGCCCCCACGCTCGACCGCATGACGACAACACCCCGGACGGAACCGGATTCCGCACCCGTCCCAACTCCTGCCACCAGTAAAGACCCTGGCACTGACAATCGCCGTGGGCCGATGCTCGCGGTCCTGCTCGCGGCCATGTTCATGGCGCTGCTCGACGTGTTCATCGTGAACGTCGCCGCCCCCACCATCGGCACCGAACTCCACGCGTCCGGCGCCGACTTGCAGCTGGTGATCGCCGGTTACACCATCACGTACTCGGTGCTGCTGATCACCGGCGCCCGGCTCGGCGACCGGCTCGGTCACGCCCGGGTCCATCTCGCCGGGCTCGCGCTCTTCACCGCCGCCTCGCTCGCCTGCGGTCTGGCCCAGGGCTCGACCGAGCTGATCGTGTTCCGCCTGATCCAGGGCTGCGGCTCGGCGCTGATGATCCCGCAGGTGCTCAGCCTGATCCAGCGGAACTTCATCGGCGAGGCCCGGATGCGGGCGCTCGGCCTGTACTCGGCGGTCATCGCCGTCGGCGCCGCGGCCGGACAGATCCTCGGCGGCGTCCTCGTCAGCGCCGACCTGTTCGGCACGGGCTGGCGGCCGGTGTTCCTCGTCAACGTGCCCGTGGGCGTCGTACTCCTGCTCGTCGGCCGACGCGTGCTGCCGTGGGACGGCGGGGCGGAGCCGGAGCGGGCGCGGGCCTTCGACGTGCCGGGGCTGGTGCTGCTCGCCTCGGCCGTCTCGCTGCTGACGGTGCCTCTGGTGCTGGGGCAGGAGGAGGGCTGGCCGCTGTGGTCGTGGCTGTCGCTGATCGCGTCGGCTGTGCTCTTCGCGGCGTTCTGCGGCTACGAGTCCCGGCTCGCCCGGCGCGGAGGCGCCCCGCTGATCGCACCGCGTGTGCTGCGTCACCCCGGCATGGGCCTGGCCGTCTTCCGGATCCTTGCCGTGATGGCCGTCAACGCCGGTTTCCTGTTCGCGCTCACCCTGCATGTCCAAGGCGGCCTCGGCTTCAGCGCGCTGCGCGCCGGCCTCACTTTCGCGCCGACCGCGGTCGTCTTCGGGGTGGTCGGTCTCACCTGGCGCAGGTGGCCGGCGGCCTGGCAGCGGGCGCTGACCCCGCTCGGTTTCGTGATCGCGATGCCGTCCGTTCTGGGAGTCGGCCTGGCGTTCGAAGGCGGCGACCGCGGTGGAGCCGTACTGTACGTGGCGTACGTCGGCGTGGGGGCCGGGCTCGCGCTCGCCTTCAGTCCGACGCTGACCCGGGCCCTGGCGGCCGTGCGGCCCGAGGACGCGGCGGACGCCAGCGGTCTGCTGTCCACGGTCGCGCAGTTGGGTCAGCTGCTCGGGGTCGCGGTTTTCGGCACACTGTTCTTGAACCGGCTTGAGTCACTTGGGGCCCCGGGGGCGTATACCTCTGCGAAGGCGCTTTTGGCGTGCATGTTCGCGCTGACGGGGACGGCCGCGGTGGGTGCCGTGTCCGGACTGGTACGAAGGCGTCGCTGACCGTATTGGTCCGGCCGTGGCAGAATCAAACGGCCGGAAGGGGGCGCGGCCCGACGGGAGGGAGTAGCGATGCCTGCGAGCATCATCGAGGAGGTCGACCACCTCTTCGATGCGGCGTTGATACGAGATACGATCACCCGCCTGAGCTGCCCTTCCTGCGGTTCCGCCCACGTGGCCCAAGTCCTTGGTGACAACGGCGGAGTTTCCTACGTGTGCACGGCCTGCGGCCACAGCTGGAGCTGATCGATGGGTGCACACAGGCGAAAGTGCGACTGGTGCGGCAGTGGGACGCCGATCGTCCGTGACATGGAACCGGTGAATCCCGACTACCAGTACTGGTGCGAGGAGTGCGCGCGGGCGCTGATCATAAAAGGCGACCCGATCGAGACGTACCGCGAACTCGAGGGTGAGCCGATCTACGGTCGACTCCTCGAAGAGCACTGCACTTTGAAGCGGTTCTATTCGTTCGTCACGGCTTGACTTGGGCCGGGACCCCGTGAGGAGGTCCCGGCGATCACGGTCACGGTGACGTGGACGGAAACGATTTGGTGGTGCGCAGGGTCCACCGGTAATGTTGGCGTCGTCGCCGGGGAGACCCGGTAGCGCACCGCAAGGGGCTATAGCTCAGTTGGTAGAGCGCCTGCATGGCATGCAGGAGGTCAGGAGTTCAATTCTCCTTAGCTCCACAGAAATCGAAGGCGGGTCATCCCATCGGATGACCCGCCTTCGGTGTGTCCAGGGGGAGTTGGCGCAGGACATGGAGCGGCGGGCCGCCCCTTCTCAAAGAAGAGGGCGGCCCGCCGTTCGTGTGCTCAGCGGCCCAGGGCCCGCCGGCCGCGGCCCTGGGAGAGGACCGGCAGGTTGCGCGCGGGCCCCTTGTCCCGTGCGGTCTCCTCCTCCAGGCGGAGGGCGAGCGCCGGGCAACGGCGTACCGCGCGGAGCGCCTTCGCCTCCGCGTAACGCGGCACCTGGGCCTGCGCGACGGTGGGGAAGCCGTCGGCGCCGAGTTCGAAGACCTCCGGGAGGATGTCCGCGCACAGACCGTGGCCCCGGCACAGCGTCCAGTCGACGTAGATCTTCTGACGGCTGGGGCCGTTGTCCTCGGCCTCCGCGCCGCTCGTGATGCCCGCGGGGAGCTGGCCGCCCTCGAAGAGCGGCAGAACGCCCTCCACGGGCCTTCCGCAGCCGTTTCCGAGGACGTGGGCGGCGAGGTCGTCCGTGAACGCCTTGATGGTCGATTCCAGGAACATCGCGGAGCCGTCCGGGTGCGAGCACGCACCGCGCCGCTTCACGGCCTTGGCGACCTGCTTCAGCGCCTCCAGGGCGGCCGGGCCGCCGCCGTTGAGGATGTCCTCCATGCCGCGCGCGGCGGCGGGCAGACCGAGGTAGCAGGGACCGCACTGTCCCGCGCTCTCGTCGGCCAGCCACTGGGCCACGCGCAGTGACTCGCCCAGGGGGCAGGTCTCCTGGGTGATCGGCATGATGGCGCCCGCGCCGAGCGCACCGCCCACCGCGTCCAGGGAGTTGCGGGAGACGATCGCCTCGTTGACCGTCGCCGCGTCGATCCACTTGCCGTGGTAACCGCCCGTCAGCACACCCTGGGGGACCGGCGGGGCGCCGGCCAACTGCAGGACGTAGCGCAGCGGTACGCCTGTGGGGACCTCGATCACCATGGGGCGGGCGACCGCTCCGGAGACCGTGAGCATGACGGTGCCGGGCTCGTCGTAGAGACCGGTGTTGCCGTAGCGCTCGGGGCCTATGCGGGCGGCGATGGCGAGTTGGGCGAAGGTCTCGGCGTTCGACAGCAGGGTCGGGACGCCGCCTACGCCGTTCTGGGAGGCGCTGACCTTGCGGCCGGGCGGGATCGCCGGGCCGCCGTCGATCGAGCGGATCAGCGACGCGGCGGCGCCGGTGACCATGCGGACCGGGTTGCGCTGGACGAACGCCTTCAGGGCCGAGCGGCGGGTGTTGCTCAGGCCGCGCTCCGAGAGCGCGGCCTCCATGGAGCGCTGCGTCGACTCCCGGGTGACCCCCACCACGAGCGTGCGGGCACCCAGGGCTTCGGCGACCAGGAGGGCGCCGTCCAGGATGAGGTGCGGGGCACGGTTGATGAGCACCGTGTCCTTGCGGCAGGCCGGTTCGTCCTCACTGCCGTTGACGACGACGACCGGTCGTACACCGCGTTTGATCGCCGCCTCGGCGACCGACCGGAGCTTTTTGTGGAAGGGGAAGCCCGCGCCGCCGCGGCCCTTCAGGTTGATGGCCTCGGAGAGCTTCGCGAGCTGCTCCCCGCCCATCGGTTCGAGCGGCCCATGCACCTTGAGGTGCATGGGCAGGTCGAGTCTCTCGACAAGGTCGAAGCCCGACGTGAGCTGCGGAAGCCCGACGACGCGGACTTCTGGGACGTCGGGCAGGGCCTCGTTCACCTATAGCCTCCGGAAGGCGTGTTCCAAGGTTCGCCCGAGCCGCCCTGCGCGTCGAAGTCGTACGACGCGTTGGGCGTTTGATCAGTGGCGGGACCGCTGTTGTACGTGTCATTGGGGTTGTACGTACCGGAGGTGCCGTTCGACTCACCGGTGGGGTACACGTATCCCTCGCCGTATCCGCCCGTGCCCGCGTTGTTGTTGTACGTGGGGATGTTGTACCCGGTGTCCTGGAGCGGGTCGTAGGCGGACGGGGGCGCCTCGCCGACCGGCGGCGGCGACGGGACCGGCCAGGTTCCCGAGGTGCTGCCGCCGCTGTCCGCGCGGGGGACGGCCTGTGTGTTCTGCATGTCCATGGGCACGTTCATGCGGGCGTTCTGGTCGGTGACGTACGGCATCTGACCGGTGGACTCCGGTGTGGCGGTGCGGTAGGCGGCCGCGAAGCCGTTCGTGTCGGCGACCGGGGTCATGGACCTCGTCTCGTACTGCGCAGCGATCGGGTCCACGCGGGGGACCGACCCGGTGTCCGTGAACGAGGGCTGCGACGCGGCGCGTCGGCCCTCGGCCGGACGCCGGCTCTCGTAGCCCGGCAGCGCGGACTCGGCCACGCGGCCCCGGCTCGCGTCGAGTTCGTCGAGACCCGGCCGCTCCTCGTTGCCCAGGAGCATCGCGACCTTGTCGGCGAACTTCCGCTTGATGGGGCGGGGTGCCGAGCGCAGGGCGAGGGCCGCGGCGACCCCGACCAGGCACAGCTCGTACGAGATCATGAAGAACGGCTTCGCCGCGCGGCCCGCGAACAGGCCGTGGACCAGCGCCGCGCACCAGGCCGGGTAGGCCAGCATGTGCATCGCGCGCCAGCGGGCGGCCACCGGCGCCGGGGACGCGAACTGGTTGCGCAGGGCACCGGTGATGCCCACGAAGATCATGAGCAGGCCGGCCAGGGAGCCGAGGCCGATGAGTCCGGCGCTGCCCGTCACACCGAGGCTGAAGGGGATCAGCGCGGCGATCAGGACGGTGTGGTCGAGCGCCAGTTTGACCGTGATGTGAATCACGAGGAACGCGATCGAGCCGACGGCGGTCACCCGGTGGATGCCCTGGGCCACGATCCGCTGGCGGATGTTGAGGATGACCCGGTCCTGGGCGACCAGCCCCCAGATCACCGAGCAGGTCAGGGAGACGAGCGAGAGAACGCCCGCACCGAAGTTGAGGAAGTCCTGTACCCGGTTCCCTCCGAGCAGCACGAACACGGGTATGAAGAGCAGGACGACGAGGCTCACCACGCCATAGGCCGAACGGCCCGGCTTGGGGAGCGAACTGGTACTACGACGAGCGTTCATGGGGGCAACTCCGAGCAGTATCGGGAAAGCGGTCCCGCTGCCGAACTCTAAGTGGCTCCATACCGGTGGGTACGAGGTTTGAGTTATTGCGTTGTTATCAAACGACAATGCGCTTGCTGCGATGTCCCGTAGTGGGTGGTACGCGAAGGTAGTCCTTGAACCTGGTTCAGTGTCGGCCGGTGCGGTCAGGGGTGCCAAGGGTGATACGGAAGCGCGTCGCGTTGTGCTCAAGGGCTGCGGTACCCTCATGCCATGCGTGCCGTACGCCTTCTGCTTAGCGAGCCGCGCTGATGAGTCCCGACCACCGGTGACCGGTGAGGTTGGAATCGGCGCGGCGTCCCCTCCTGTGCGAGGGGATTTTTCATTTGCCGGATGTCACACCTGGACATCACGGCCTGAACGACGCAGCCGCTGGCAGAGACGATCGATGGAGCTTTGAGGATCATGAGCGAGACGAACCCCGCTGCCGCCGCCGAGGTGGTCGCGCCGCACCGCTACACGGCCGCCATGGCCGCGGACATCGAGGCACGCTGGCAGGACTTCTGGGACGCCGAGGGTACCTACGAGGCGCCGAACCCGACCGGTGACCTGGCCGGCGACCCCGAACTGGCCGCCCGCCCCAAGAAGTTCATCATGGACATGTTCCCGTACCCCTCCGGTGCGGGCCTGCACGTCGGCCACCCCCTGGGCTACATCGCCACCGATGTGTTCGCCCGGTTCCAGCGGATGACCGGCCACAACGTGCTGCACACCCTGGGCTTCGACGCCTTCGGACTGCCGGCCGAGCAGTACGCCGTGCAGACCGGCACGCACCCGCGCGTGTCCACCGAGGCCAACATCGAGAACATGACGTCCCAGCTGCGCGCGCTGGGCCTGGGCCACGACAAGCGCCGGTCGTTCGCCACGATCGACCCCGAGTACTACAAGTGGACCCAGTGGATCTTCGTCCAGATCTTCAACTCCTGGTACGACGACGAGGCCGACACGGCCCGCCCGATCGCCGAGCTGATCGCCCAGTTCGAGTCCGGTGAGCGCGCCGTACCGGGCCACACGCGCGCGTGGCCGGACCTGACCGCCACCGAACGTGCCGACGTCCTGGGCGAGTTCCGCCTGGCGTACGCCTCGGAAGCGCCGGTCAACTGGTGCCCCGGCCTGGGCACGGTCCTGGCCAACGAGGAGGTCACCGCCGACGGCCGCTCCGAGCGCGGCAACTTCCCCGTCTTCAAGGCCAAGCTGCGCCAGTGGAACATGCGCATCACCGCCTACGCCGACCGGCTGCTGGCGGACCTGGAGGAGCTGGACTGGCCCGAGGCCATCAAGCTGCAGCAGCGCAACTGGATCGGCCGCTCCGAGGGCGCCCGCGTCGACTTCCCCGTCGACGGCGAGCACATCACCGTCTTCACCACCCGCCCGGACACCCTGTTCGGCGCGAGCTACATGGTGCTGGCGCCCGAGCACCCGCTGGTCGACAAGTTCACGCCGGCCGCCTGGCCCGAGGGCACACACGACGTGTGGACCGGCGGCCACGCCACTCCGGTGGAGGCCGTCGCCGCGTACCGCGCGCAGGCCGGCACCAAGTCCGACGTGGAGCGGCAGGCCGAGGCCAAGGACAAGACCGGTGTCTTCACCGGCGCGTACGCGACCAACCCGGTCAATGGCGAGCGCATCCCCGTCTTCATCGCCGACTACGTACTGATGGGCTACGGCACCGGCGCGATCATGGCCGTCCCCTGCGGCGACCAGCGCGACTTCGACTTCGCGCGCGCCTTCGAGCTGCCGATCCACTGCATCGTCGAGCCCACCGACGGCCGCGGCACCGACACGTCCACGTGGGAGAACGCCTTCGGGTCGTACGACGCGAAGATCATCAACTCCTCGAACGACGACATCTCCCTGGACGGCCTGCCCGTAGCCGAGGCCAAGGCCCGCATCACGGAGTGGCTGGCCCGCAAGGGCATCGGCGAGGGCACCGTCAACTTCCGCCTGCGCGACTGGCTGTTCAGCCGCCAGCGCTACTGGGGCGAGCCCTTCCCGATCGTCTACGACGAGGACGGCATCGCCCACTCGCTGCCCGAGTCGATGCTGCCCCTGGAGCTGCCGGAGGTCGAGGACTACTCGCCGCGCACCTTCGACCCCGACGACGCGAACACGTCCCCGGAGACGCCCCTGTCCCGCAACGAGGACTGGGTCGCCGTCACCCTGGACCTGGGCGACGGCCGCGGCCCCCAGAAGTACCGCCGCGAGACCAACACCATGCCGAACTGGGCCGGTTCCTGCTGGTACGAACTGCGCTACCTGGACCCGCACAACGACCAGAAGCTGGTCGACCCGGCCATCGAGCAGTACTGGATGGGCCCCCGCGCGGGCATGCCGCACGGCGGCGTCGACCTGTACGTCGGCGGCGCCGAGCACGCCGTACTGCACCTGCTGTACGCCCGCTTCTGGTCCAAGGTGCTGTTCGACCTGGGGCACATCTCGTCCCCGGAGCCGTTCCACAAGCTGTTCAACCAGGGGATGATCCAGGCCTACGTCTACCGGGACAGCCGCGGCTTCCCGGTGCCGGCCGCCGAGGTCGAGGAACTGGGCGGCGAGTACTACTACCAGGGCGACAAGGTCTCCCGGCTGCTGGGCAAGATGGGCAAGTCCCTGAAGAACGCGGTCACTCCGGACGAGATCTGCGACGAGTACGGCGCCGACACGCTGCGCCTGTACGAGATGGCCATGGGCCCGCTGGACGTGTCCCGGCCGTGGGACACGCGCGCGGTGGTGGGCCAGTACCGGCTGCTGCAGCGGCTGTGGCGCAACGTCGTCGACGAGACGACCGGTGAGGTCACGGTCGTCGACACCGAGCCCGGCGAGGAGACGCTGCGTGCCCTGCACAAGGCGATCGACGGCGTCCGCCAGGACCTGCAGGGGCTGCGCTTCAACACCGCCATCGCCAAGATCACCGAGCTGAACAACCAGCTGACCAAGGCGGGTGGCGCGGTGCCGCGTTCCGTCGCCGAGTCGCTGGTGCTGCTGATCGCGCCGCTGGCCCCGCACATCGCCGAGGAACTGTGGCGCAAGCTGGGCCGCACCGACACGGTGGTCCACCAGGACTTCCCGGTCGCCGACCCGGCGTACGTCGTGGACGAGAGCGTGACCTGCGTCGTGCAGATCAAGGGCAAGGTCAAGGCGCGCCTGGAGGTCTCCCCGACGATCTCCGACGCCGAGCTGGAGAAGGTCGCGCTGGCCGACGAGAAGGTCGTCGCCGCGCTGGAGGGCGCGGGCATCCGCAAGGTCATCGTGCGGGCGCCGAAGCTGGTCAACATCGTTCCGGCGTAGTTCGGCACAGCGGTGGGCCGTCCGGGGTGAACGCCTCGGGGTAGTCCCCTACGGGCAGGTTCGGGGTTCTTTTGGAACTCCGGGCCTGCCCTTTGCGTTTACCGTTGAAGAGCGGCGCGGCGTGTGCCGCCCGGAGCCGGTGGAGGAGCGTTGGAAGCCGTGATCGCAGTCTTCGCCCTTCTCTTCCTGCTGTTCGTCGTCGTAGGCGGCTATGCGGCGGTCAAGGCCGTGGGCGCGGCCAAGCGAGGCGTCGACCGTACGGTCGCGCAGGCCCGGCGCTCGGTCGAGGACCACACCCTGCGTGCCAAGTCCTTCGCCCAGCCCGGCCCGCAGGGACAGGTGGCCCAACTCCGGCTCGCGCTGCGCACGTCGATGCGCGCGACGCAGGACGCGCTGCACGCGGGCGTGACCGAGGACGAGTCCCTGAAGGAGTCCCTGGGCCTCTTCGAGCGACTCAGCGCACACGGCCGCGAACTCGACGGCGAACTCAGGCGACTGGAGTCCGAGCCGGACCGCAGGACGCTCGCCGAGCGGCTGCCCGCCCTGCGCGAGCGCACCGAGCGCATCACGAAGTCGGCGGACTCGCTGCGCTGGGCGGCCCGCGACCGCGCCGGCCGCTTCGCGGAGGACGACCTGGACACGCTGAGCGCCCAGATAGACATGGAGGCGGGCGCCCTGCGGCACTGGACGAAGTCGGAGGACCCGACGCCCCCGTGGCCCGACGCCCCGCCCGCCGACCCCACGGCGGGCCGCCAGACCTGGCCGGAGCCCCCGCGCTCCCGCCCCACCGCCGAGGAACCGGCGCCGTCCGCCATCACCCCGCCGGGACGGCGCCCCACGTACCCCTGGCAGAAGAAACCCCGTCCCGAGAGCACGACTTGATCGGGCGGCACGGATCGGTCCGTCGGTGCGGTGTGATCCGGCCGGTTCCGGCCCAGGTGAAAGGGGTCGGGCTGCCGCCCGGCCGCTACGGCAGGTAACCTCCAGCTCATGTCCCGCCATGTCGCGATCGTCACCGATTCAACGGCCTACCTGCCGCCGCTGACGATGGAGCGCCACGGCATCACCGCGGTGCCGCTGACCGTGGTCCTCGGTGACCGGGCACTCGAAGAGGGCACCGAGATCTCGACCCGCTCGCTGGCCCAGGCCCTGCAGAAGCGACGCCCGGTCACCACCTCACGCCCCAGCCCCCAGCTCTTCGCGGAGACCTATCGCAAGGTCGCCGAGTCCGGCGCCACCGGCATCGTCTCCCTCCACCTCTCCGCCGAGCTCTCGGGCACCTACGACGCGGCCGTCGTCGCCGCGCGTGAGGCACCGGTGCCGGTGCGGCTCACGCGCGGCGACGACGGCCGCGTCGTAGGTGCCCGAGAGCTCGGCGNCGAGCGGGCGTCGGCTCTCGCGGACCGGTTGCGGGCGCGGGTGCCGGGGTTGGCGGATCTGCATGTGAGCGAGGTCGGGGCGGTGATCGGGGCGCATACCGGGCCCGGGTTGTTGGGGGCTGTGGTTTCGCCTCGGTGACGGGGGTGGCTCTGCCGGTGACGGGGGTTGCCGGGGTGGTGTTCGAGGGCTGATGCCTTGGGCCGGGAGTACGGGGGCGGCGCCTTGAGCGGGCATCTTGAGCGGGTGCCTTGAACGGGTGCCTTGAACGGGCGTCCTGGACTGGTGCCTTGGCCGGTTCCCCGCGCGGGTGACGCTCGTGTGGGTGACGGAGTTATCCACAACTGGGCGGTCGTCCCCGGGAATTGACCAAGATCATCGCGAAGTCGCGGAATGTCCGATCCTCGGCGCATGGCACTTCGATCACGCTCACACACAGCGACTGCGACCAGCGGCCCGGGCCGC
>NZ_JAENRY010000142.1 GCF_016612545.1 Streptomyces sp. MBT65
GTTATGGGGTGGGCGGCGCGGAGTGAGGGGCGTAGGGAAACGGCGGCGCCTGTCGGGGCGAGGCGGCTGTAGGAGGGCGGCGGCTGTCAGCGCGAGGGCCGTAGAGGTGGGGATACAGCGACTGCCGGCGCGAGGCGGCCGTAGAACCGCAGGAAACCGGAAAGCCACCCGGTGTTCCCCACGAGGCTGCCCGCCTCGGGCCCTCGCACCGCTCCCCCACCGCACTCTCACCGGCCGACCTGGGCATATCTCTCCCCTTGCCTCCATCTGTGCAGGCATCGGCAGTACCGTGTCGTTCATGCGCCCCGACACGCCCGCCGAGAACGTCGACCATCCCGCCGAAGCGGCCCGCCTGGAGCGGACCGCGGCCCGCTACCCCGAGGACGCCGAGGCCCTGCTCCTCCAGGCCGCGGCCCATCTGGAACTGGCCGGCGACCGCCCCGCCGCCACCGCGCTCTACGACCGCCTGCTGTCGTCGCCCGACACCCTGGAAACCCCGCATCTGGTACGAGCCCTCAAGGCCTCGAACCTCTGGGAGTACGGCCACGAGGCCGAGGCCAGGGCGATCATCGACGGCGTGCGGGCAGCGTCCCCGCGCGATCCCGCGCCCTGGGTGATCGTCGCGGAGTCCCTGGAGTCCCACGACGAGCTGGAGGCTGCGCAGGAGACGTTCACGGAGGGGGTGAGCCTGTTGTTGACGGACGTACCCGAACCGCCGTACTCCACCCACCCGTTGCTGTTCGGCCGACACCGCGTACGGCGGATGCTGGGCGTGTCGCACGACGAGTGGGACACGCTGGCGGATTCCTTGCATTCGTCGTCCGTCTCCTTGGACGAGCTGCATGACCCGAAGCGGGTGTGGTCGCTGGGGTCGGACAACCCGGCGGAGCTCGAGGCCGAGATCTCGCGGTTGCGGGCGGAGTTGGGGGCGTTCCGGGAGGCGTTGTCCCGCCCCTTCCCGGTAGCCGTACTGCACTGGCCCGAGGGGGAGTTGGCGGAACTGGTGGGGTCGTATGCCTCGCTGGCGGAGGAGTACCCCTCGCACGAGGAGCACTTGGCGACGATAGAGGGGTCGCTGCGCGAGCTGGCGGCTTCGGGGACCCCGAACCTCGGGATCGTGACGGGGACAGTGCCTTCTTATGAGGCGTTCGCTGCGTCCGAGGGGGCGTCGCCGGGGGACGTTGACTTGCTGCCGCAGTATGCGACGACGCTGGCCGCGAGGGGGCGGGCTGTGGTTTGGCCGCCTCAGCGGGGGGCTTCTTGTTGGTGTGGGTCGGGGCGGGGTTATGGGGAGTGTCACGGGGCGCAGGGCCTCTGACGCCGGGACCGGCCCCTCGCCCACCGCACGCGGCGCCGGAGCAATGTCTTCGGTGCCATCCGCGACCCCAAGGACGTGGCGGCGTCGATGCGTCTGGCGGAGTCCCCAGGCTGGTCCGGTTCCGCACGATCGACTCCAGCCGGCAGGATGCTGTGTTCATCGACCGCGCCGACCCACGCTCCTGAGGCAATCCGACATTGGACGACGTGAGACCTTCCTCGCCCGGCGTCTCCGCACGCATGTCCCGACAACCCAGCAAGGACACGGCGGCCGAACTGGCCGTACGTCGCCTGCTGCACGCCGCGGGACTGCGTTATCGGGTGGAGTACCCGGTGCCCGGCATGGCACGGCGTCGCATCGACGTGGCTTTCACCGGGGCGAGGGTGGCCGTTCTGATCGACGGGTGTTTCTGGCACGGATGCCCGGTGCATGCGACGCAGCCGAAGGCCAATGCGGAGTGGTGGCGCAATAAGTTGGACCGGAACATGGCTCGCGACCGGGAGACGACCGCGCACCTCGTCGCGCAGGGGTGGACAGTGCTGCGTTTCTGGGAGCACGAAGACCCTGACTCGGTGGCCGCACAGGTGTCGGCCACTGTGGAGCAACGGCGTACAGAGCGAACGAGGGGGAGAACAAGATGAGTGGTTTGACCTTAGTGGACGTGTGCTCGGGGGCAGGCGGACTCGCTCTCGGACTGGAACAGGCGGGATTCGAACCGCGCCTCCTCCTCGACGACGACTCAGCAGCCGTCACCACCCTGCGGACCAACCGGCCGCAGTGGAACGTGCTCCACACGGACCTTCTGGATTTCGATCCGGCCGAGCACCCCGTGAGCCATGACGTGGATCTCCTGTCGGCCGGCCTGCCGCGAGTGAGGTCGAGCGCGACCGTCGGACGGGCGGATTCGCAGGCGGAAGAGCGGCTGTTGAAGGCCGCGGTCTATCTCGTCCACGCGATCAGACCTCGGGCAGTGCTCATCGAGAACGTTCCAGGTCTCGCCGAATCGGACGAGTACCAACCGTTCCGCGATTTCGCCCGTGCCGAACTGGCCCATCTGGGATACGAGTTCAGCTGGTTCGTGCTGAACGCCGTCGACTTCGGGGTGCCTCAGAACCGTCGGCAGGGCGTGCTGGTGGCAGTGGAACGACAGCGGGCCGAGGCGTTCCGGCAGCCGATGCCCACCGTCGAGGAGCCCATGACGGTGGGCACGGCGTTGGAGGCCTCCATGGCCTCCCGCGGCTGGAAGGACGCGGCCCGGTGGGCCGCCCAGGCGGACCGCCCCGCCCCAACCCTCGTCGGGGGCTCACGGAACCGGGGTGGCGCCGATCTGGGACCGTCCGGGGCCAAGAACACGTGGGCGACGATGGGAGTGAACGCCCATACCGTCGGCGACGTGATCCCCGATCCCGATTTCGACTGGAATCCGGAACTCGGCCGGGACGGCATGGTGAAGCTCACGGTGGAACAGACGGCGCTGTTGCAAGGTTTCCCCGAGTCCTGGGAGATCGCCGGACTCAAGACGGCCCGGTACCGCCAGGTCGGGCAGGCCACCCCGCCTCCCGTCGGGCTAGCTCTGGGCCGTTCCCTGCTGGCGGCCCTGAACGGTAAAGGATGATCTTTGGGCCGGCTAGACTCCGCCTCATGAGCAGCGCGGCGCCCCAGCAGTCAATTCTGGGCAACCCATACATCTTGGACCTTTTCGCCGGCCCGGGAGGTCTGGACGTCGCTGGGCACGCTCTCGATGTCCGGAGTCTCGGTATCGAGTGGGATCGGAGCGCGTGCCTCACGCGGTACGCCGCGGGGCTGGAGACCTTGCACGCCGACGTGAGCGCGGTGCGCCGAGACTCGTTCGAATCTCTGCCGCCGGAGATCAACATGCTCGCCGGCGGCCCGCCGTGCCAGACGTACTCAGTAGCCGGAAAGGGCGCTGGGCGTCAGGCCTTGGAGGAGGTCAAGGGATACATCGAGCGGCTGACGGCGGGTGACTCCGACGAGGCCATCGACAAGGACCTCGGCACCCTGAGCGATCCGCGGACCGCGATGGTGTTGGAACCCCTCCGGTACGCGATCCAGGCGACCCGGAGCCCGAACCGTGGTGGACGGCCCTACGACGTCATCGTCCTCGAGCAAGTACCGGCGGTCATCGCTCTCTGGGAGCACTACGCCACGGTGCTGGAGGAGACAGGTCTGCCCGACGGCACCAAGTACGACGTCACCGTCGGCGTTCTCTCCACCGAGACCTACGGGGTACCGCAGACGCGGTCCCGCGCGGTACTGATCGCCCGCCGTAAGGGGCTCGGTCCCCCCTCCCTCCCGCAGGCCACCCACCGGGCCTACGACGCGAAGGCGTGGAACCGCCAGAACGGGCAACAGGCGGACCAGACCCGACAACCGACGCTCGACGAGGACACCGAGCCTTCGGACGACTCGACCCTGCTGCCCTGGCGGTCGATGGGCGACGTCCTCGCGGACCCGGTGGGCGAGCACCCGGGACGTACTGTTCCCTTCCTCGTCCGCTCCAACTACGGCAGTTCCGGGATCCCCGGCCGGCGTGGGGTACGGACCGACCGGCAGCCGGCCACCACGGTCACCGGGCGCATCTCCCGTTTCGTGGTCTTCGAGCATCTCGACGAGAACATCGTCTTCGAGGGCGACCGGTTCCACATGAACGAGGCGGGGATGCTGCAGAGCTTTCCGCCGGACTATCCGTGGTCCGGCACGGCGCAGGCCCAGCAGGTGGGCAACGCGGTGCCTCCCCTGTTCGGGGCACACCTGTTGAGTGCCGCGCTCGGTCTGCCGGCACCGGACGCCGATGTATTGCTCAAGCCCTGGCAGCGAGCCACCGAGAGCCAGCGAGCCAAGCTGCGCAGAGACGGCTGCGGTGCTTCCGACTCATGCACGGAGAAGTGCCCGAGTCCCGCGACCCAGCACCCTCCCCGTTCCGTCCCTCCGACAGCCCGCCCGGCCGTCGGAGGTCCACGGCGTCCCACCGCAATCGTCAGTCGGCGCTCTTCCTCCCTCTGACCGGGGCTGTTGTGAAGAGATCCTCGAAACAGGCGGTCAGGGCGGCAATAGATTCCTCCGGCACCGGCTCCTCGTCAGGTCCTTGAGGAAGGCTGTGTCTCCCAACCGGAGGCGCGGACTCGGCCTCCGCGACCCAGCGCCGCATCCGGGCAGGGTCCTTGGAGATGTCCGGTCCGATGACGTCGTAGATCAGCGTCGCTCCGGCTGCGCTGATCGCCACGCAGAGACCGTTGATCTCCCGCGTGGTGGTGACCCGTCCAGTCTTCAGCAGTCGGACGACGGCTTGGGCCGAGGGACGATGGTCGGCCAGCTCCAGCCGGAGCACGGTGTGCATGAGCTCCTGGTTTCCGCATGCGATCTCGACCGGCTCGTAGTGCGGGCCGTTCCGAAAGAGTTCGGCCGCCCACCAGAGACGGGAGAAGCACTGCCGGTCCGCGGCCCCGCGGAACCGTTCGGGCGCGAGACGCCGCTCCGGCCTGTTCGCCGTCGCGACCGAGAGATGCCGCCAGGCGACATAGTCGGGGGCCACGGCGAGGGCGAGGTGGTTCCAAAGGCGTTTGTCCGCGGCCTCCCGTCGAGTGAGGCGGAGTGTCGCGTGGAGCCGGGGGGCCAGCCACGCGTCCGCACTCGTGCGGTCATCCTGGAACGCGAACATGGCGTCCTCGACCAGACCGCGGAGCGGCTCGACGGCCCACCTGGCGTCGTCCTCGGGAAGCGGCTCGACGACCTTCGCCAGGTCGACGCCGCCGTGCACCTGTTCGCCCGTGATCAACTGCTCGGTGAGGAACGGGTCCATGGCCGAGGCGGCGAGCAGCCCGAGCCGCTCGGGTACGTGGTTCGGTCGGGTGATCATGCCTCACCTGCTCGGTTCGCCTGCTCCAGACCGCGGATGACGAATCCGAGGGCCTTCCGGGCTTCGGCGCGGCGGATCGCCGCGTAGTGGATGCGGGTCTGCAGTTCCGGCCAGCCGGACTCCCCGGTGCGCCGTCGGTGGACCTGGCGCAGTGCTTCCTCGACGTGCACTCCGGGAACCACGTCCGGGAGCATCTCCCTCAGTACCTCGCCCTGCCAGTCGGTCGGGAACACCGGGCCGCCTCCGGGTTCCACCTCCAGGTCACCGACAGCGGCGTGGAACACCGCGGTCCAGACGTCGGTGGCCATCTGGGCGACCAGGAGGTCGCGCACCTTGCTCTCCAGTCCCGAACCACCACTGTCCAACAGGTCCATGACGCCTTCGAGTTCAGTGTTGACCCACACCGTGGGGACGCGGGCCGCGGGGTCCACGATCCAGGGAGCGTCGGCGTAAGCGCGGAGCCATTCCCGAGAGCTCTTCTGGAACGAGGCCTTCTGGACATCCAGTTGAAGCCCGCGGACGGGTTCCTCGGAGACCGTGTCGACGATCCAGTTCCGGTCGGTCTCGGCGACAGCCCGTCCGCGCACGCCGTCCACCGTCCCCACGGCGAGGACGGCCAGGGAGGCCCGCCCCATGTGGTCGTCGCGCACGACCTCCAACGAACCGGACCAGTCCCGGCCGTCCTCAGTGTCCCGGTGGAGCCCCACCGACGTACGGACATTGGTCTCGCCGTCGGTCAGCACGGCGAGGACCTCCAGGTCGGACCATGCGGCGTCCAGTGCGTTCGCCCCGGGGGGCAGGGTCGCCGACAGGCCGATCACGGCGCTCACCCAGTCGTCGTGACCGGCCACACCGAGTGCGACGGTCTGTTGCTGGGTGGAGTACGCGGTGGTCTCCAACGGGTCTCGCGTCCCGTCGGCGAGCCTGATCGACACGGAGGTCACCCTGAGCGAGACGGGCCGGTTGAGTCGCTTGTAGGGGTAGATCTTCACTGTGTCATTCCCCCTTGCCGGCCCGAAGTTCGACGACGAGGCGGGTGAGCGCGGTTCGGACCGGATGGCTGGTGACGTCTGTGGCCCCGCGGAACTTCGCACGTCGTGTCCCGGGCGGGAAGTACAGGACACCGTCCTGCACCTCACAACCCTCGATCGCGACCAGTTCCGCCCAGTCGAGTCTCGGGAGCCCTCCTGAGCGCACGTCCAGTTGGGCTACCGGCACCATCGGGGTGATCTCGTCGCCTTTGGGGATGCTGATCTCGGCGACGATCCGCCATTCGCCACCATCGCCGACCGTTGCCTCCAGACCGTCCAGCACAGGGACCACCGGCCCGGTGGGTACCTTGGCCTGAGGCTTGGTTCGCACGGTCAAAGCCTTACGCAGGGCTTCCCCTCCCTCGGCCCTGGTACGCCGAGGACGGACCACGATCTCCTTGACCGCGTTGTTGACCTCGGTGGTCAGCTGGTTGATGCGACGGTAGGCAGTGGGCGACCAGCGGAGGGTCAGTTCCTCGGTCTGTCCCCACCGATCGTGCTCGGGCGGTTCGGACGCACGCAGGAACTCCTCGGCCTCCTTAGCGAAAGGAACCGATTCCCCGGCGGCCTCTCCCACCAGGAGGACGGCCTGGAAAGGGTTCGTCCCGATCGGCAGCCTCGGTACGCCTGCCGTCTTGACGGTCATCCGGTTGCCGCGCAGCGAGTGCACCTGGTTCTTGTCCCCGTCCCTGTCCTGCGTGTCCTCGGTGACCAGCAGAACCGCCTGATGCGTGCCCAGGGTGCCAGCGGCGCCTCCGGAGCGCGGCAGTTTCAGGGGCACGCTGCGTGCCGCCACCTGTCCGGCTTCGGTGAGCCGGTCGACGGTGGCGCCTTCGTAGTGCGCTCTGAGGGCACGGGACCGGGAGGGCTGTTCACGAGTGGGATCCACCTGCTCCTCTGGGACGACAACATCGCCATTGCGCAGGGAGCGGACCGACACCTCCAGCAGCGGAAGTCTGTTGCCGCCGCCGGTCATCGCCGCCCAGAAGTCCCGCCCCAGGGCGGTGACCAGGCGTCGGTGCATCCTCTTCAGGTCCCGGGTGTCTTCGTGAGTGTCCTGGTCCAAGTCATCTGGTTCGGCGTCGAGTTCGATGTCGGACGCCTTCTCGTCCAGACTGGCGACATCGTGCGCTCCGACGACGAGGAAAGAGGTGCCGGGTTCGTCGTTGTCACGCGTGAGGTGCAATCGTTCCACCGTCTCCTCGTCCGCCCACCAAGAGCGAACGACTTCGGCTCCCTCCGATTCGGGGTCAGGACGGCCGAACCAGGCGGGGCCCGCGTACTGGCGACCGTCGACCTGCCGCCAGGGCAGTTCGAGCCGTCCGACGACCCGCCTTTCGGTGCGTCCCTCGTGCGGAACCGACAACGTGGAGTTGATGAGCACGAGTCCCAGGGCGCTCGTGGCCCAGAGCGTCGCCTTGCCCAGTCCGTAGGAACCGCCCGCTCCGTGGCCCGATTTAAGGCTCTCCAGTTGACGTCTGACCACGGCGGCGAACTTGCCGTCCTCGTAGTCGTCACCGATGAGTCCCGAGGCGTTGTAGTCGTCGATCCGCAGAAGGAGCAGACGCCCCTTCTCGTACATGTCACGCACCCCGGCGTCGACGACCCGGCCGACCTTCTGGTTGCCGGCGCTCTCCGAAACGGCGGAGTAATGGGGGAACAGTTCGTTCCAGAGGATCGCCTCCCGGAAGGCGTCGAGCGCCTCACCGGTCAACTCGTGCAGGGTGTAACGGACCCTGACCGGCCGCCCGTTCTCGGTGAGGCGCTCGTCGAGGCTGTTCTGGCAGGTCTCCCGGGCCAGCACCTGTACATCGGCGTCGAAGGCGAACGCGGCGGCATTGCCCAGGTCACGCCCGCCGTCGGGATAGCCGCGACGGTGGTACCAGGTGATCGGCAGGCCGATCTGAGTGTCGGTGGTACGGGTGTGCACCGTGCCGAGGTCCGTGCCGAGCGCCCGAGCGATGTCGGCCATGACCGTGGGGCGTGGGGTCGACCTCCCAGTGATCCACGCGGAGACGGCGGCCCGTGTCAGTTGTAGTTCCTCGGCCAGTTCGGCCTGCGTCCTGCCCGCGAGTTTGAGCTGCCGAGCAAGCCAGGGCCCGAACTCCTCACCTGTCTCCACGCGCCACCTGCTCCTAGCTGGGAGCCACAGACGGGTCGCCTGCGGCGAACAGGAGGCTAATTTGACACGAGGAAGACTGTCAACTGGCGGTTGATCGCACCACAGGCCCTAAGCGGGTAAGCCAAGCTCATCCAAATACTCGCAATAATCCCGATTTGCCCCGATTTGCATTCTCATCAGACAGGACCGTTCGGGCCGGACGGAACTTACGTTGACGCCCTCCCATTCGAACGGTAGGGTTTCACCCGGCGGATTAGCCGTCTCGTTCGTCCTCCTTCACAAGAGAAGGCGATCGACGTAGGAGAGCTCTGTCCAAAATTCAGATTTCTTCCACCCGGAACAGTTCCAGTAATCGCCACCGGTTTGCCTTCACCCTAGGCGCTGGCGGAACACCAAGCGGACCCGGTACCGTGGTTCGGAGTAAGCGAAAAGCAACTCAACCGCGGGGGTTCTCCATGCCTAAATTCACCCCCTGCCAAAAAGTCAAAAATTACGACATCACAGGGGGCTTACATTTTCATGGACGGACAGAGCGACGACGATTACATGTTTTCGGGTCGCGACCTGAGTTCTTTTTCTTTGGCCATCATGACGGCGAAGAGCAAGACGGAGGCAGCGAGCATCATCCAGCGGTTCGAGACGACCGAGGAGTACGTCTCCGACAACTTTCCCGACCTGGCCAAGCAGGTCGCGGACCTGCCTGACTAGACCCTTCACCTCCTGAGTAAAGTCCCCCCACCAGCAACAACCCGTGCCGTCTCGGAGTATCAGCCTTTCGGACAGCACGGCGCGACGGAAGCGGATGGGCCGGCGATACGTACCGCCGGCCCGGCGCTCCCCATTTTCTTCCGGACCTTTGCATCGACAGGAGTGTTGGAGCAATGACATCGCCGTCCTCTGCTGTGATCAGAACCGTTCTCGAACAATCCACCCGAGTCCTCCAGACCTATTCCGTCGACCCTGGCCTCGTGGCCGAGCACGCCAACGGAGAACGTCGTATCACTCAAGGCGGATACGGCGACCGTCAGCTTTTCGAGCTTGTCCAGAATGCCGCCGACGAAATCGCCGATGAGCCCGGTGGAAGAGTCCACGTGGTCCTCACCGGGACCCATCTGTACTGCGCGAACGAGGGAAGTCCGGTCACCGCGGAAGGTGCGGAGACAATTCTCCGGATGAGCATGTCGAAAAAGCGCGGAGGCCAGATCGGACGTTTCGGTGTGGGTGTTAAGTCGGTGCTCGTGGTGACCGATGCACCTGAATTCTTCAGCAGTTCCGGAAGTTTCGGATTCGATCGCGCTTGGTCGTACGACCAGATCCGCTCCGTCCCCGATGTGACAGCCCGATACGGCCCCGAATTCGACGCACCTGTGTTGCGTATGGCCCGCCCGCTCGACATGGCGGCCGAGCGGGCCGGCGATCCCGTCCTGCACGAACTGCTGGCCTGGGCGACCACCGTCGTCCGCCTGCCGCTGCTCCGCGACGCCGACGACCGGCTGGGCAAGGACATGCATGGAGGTCGCGCAAAGGACCACGGTCTACCTCGCGACGAATTCCCCACCGGTTTCCAGCTCTTCTCCCCGCACGTCGCGACGGTCGTCCTGGAGGACCGTCGCCCCCGTCCCGTGGCTCGCCGGGTCCTGACGACACGGCAGTCCGGTGATCTGCGCACCGTGATCGAGGAGAGGACCGGGAAGGCCACCGCCTCCGAGGACTGGCGGGTGTTCACCACCTCCCACGAGCCGGGGCCGGCCGCCCGTGCGGACGCGGGAGAACTCCACGACCGGCTCGCCCTCGATCTCTCCTGGGCCGTCCCCGCTCTTCGCGAGGACCCGGAGAGCGGCCTGTACGTCAATCCGCAGACCCGTGGCCGCGGCACGTTCTGGTCCTTCTTCCCCACGAAGTACGAGATGTCGTTGAGCGGCATCGTCAACGGCGCGTGGAAGACGAACGAGGACAGGCAGAACCTGCTGGACTCTTCTCCCTTCAACCAGGAGATGATCAGGGTCGCGGCGGCGTTGGTCGTCGACTCGCTCCCCGCTCTCGCCCCCGCCAAGGATCCCGCTGCCTACCTCCCCCTGCTTCCCGGCCGTACCAAGGAGACGATCAGCTGGGCCGACGATTTCCTCACCCGGGAGATCTGGGCCTGTACGGCGATCCGTCCGTCCCTGCCCGACCAGGACGGCGTGCTGCGCGTCCCGACCGAGCTGCGCGTGCACCCTCGGCTCGACAAGGACCCCAAGAAGACGACCGGTTGGCTCCGGATGTGGCACAACTGCCCGGGGCGCCCCTCGGACTGGTTGCACCCGTCCGTCGAGACCGACACCCTCCGCTCCGGAAAGGTCCAGCACATCCTGGACGCGGCCGGGCACACGCGGTCGGACGTCCGTGCGTGGCTGGAGGCCTTGGTGGAGGCGGGCGGTGTCGAGGCCTCCGCGGTGGCGATCCGGATCCTCGCCGACATGGTCGAGTCCGGTTCTCCACACGTGGCGGAAGCGCGCAGGGCGCACATCGTACTCACCGAGGAACACGGAGTCGTGCCGCCCGTACCCGGTCGGGTGTTCCGTCGCGCCGACCAGGACGGGCTGCCCGAGTCCACGGTGTACGTGGTCGACGCACTCGGGCAGGACCCGTCGCTCGCCCACGCCCTCAACGTCCTCGGGATCCGCGAGGCCGATGTCGAGGGACGCTTCGTCAGCGTCCTGGACCAGGGCTTCGACGGTTACCGGGAAGCGGAGTGGGAGCGGTTCTGGCAGCTGTTCCGCCTGGGCGGGATCCGCCGGTTGGGACACAAAGTGCTGGAGCGGGTGACCACACCCCGTTCGATCCTGCAGGTACGGACCGTCGACGGGCGGTTCCGCCCGGTCGAGGACTGCATGCTGCCCGGTCCGGTGGTCGACGCCGAACGCGACAGGGCCGTGGCCGTGGACATGTCCTTCCACTCCGACGACGTGCCCTTCTTCTCACAGATCGGTCTGGTGGACCGCCCCGTCTCAGGAGTGCAGCCCAAGGAAGGAGAGGCCTGGTTCGACGAATATCGGGAAGCCGTCCACTCCGCCTACTTGCGCGGTCTCGACAGCCGTGCTCCTCGTCCCACGCTGAACCGGATGAAGGTGGAGGGCGCCCCGATCGGTGGACCGCTGCACCTCTTCCGCGCACTCTCCGAAGAGTCACGCGCGGCCTTCCTCAGGGCACTCCCCGACGACGCCGTGGTGGACAGATGGACCCGTCAGATCGGCGCGCAGAGCTCGACACGACAGGCCGTCGTCTCCCCGATCCACTGGATGCTCCGGAAGCACGGGACCGTCGCCACCTCCCAGGGGCTCAAGCCGCTGCGCGAGGCCGTCGGGCCTCAACTGCGCGCCTACCGCGACGTCCTGCCGGTGGCCGACCTCTCCGCCGAGAAGGCCCGCAAGCTGCGGCTCCCCGCCACGATCGACGAGGTTCCCGGCGACCGGTGGGAGACGCTCCTCGACCAGGTGTCCCACAGCGAGGACGACGCGTTCGTCGGAGCCACCTACGTGATGCTGACCAGGGTCGGCGCGGACTTCCCCGAGGACTCCCTCACCCGCTGCCGGATCGGTGACTCCTGGGGCACGCGTCCGGACGGCGAGATCACCGTCGCCGTCGGGGCGGTCGAGTACCGGGCGCTGCGCGCCGAGCGGCTCCCGGCGCTGTTGATGCCGAGCGCCGGGGACGCCGAGCTGATGGTCGAGAAGTGGGGCATGCTCCGCCACTCCGACGTGATCAGCAAGGAGACCCGAGAGGTCGTCGACGGCGACCCAGTGCCGCTGGTCGAGCTGTACCCCGGTCTGCGACTGCGACTCAACAGCTCGAACCGCAACAGTCTCGTGCAGCGCTGCACCGAACTGGAGGAGATCACCCGCACCCCTAACGGAACCCATGCCTCACCGCTGGAGGCGGTGCGTCAGGACACCGTGGTCAAGGTCCTGGTACCGCTGGCTCCCGAGCCGATGCTGCGCCTGATCGACCGCGAACTCGGACTGGGGCTCGGCGTGTCCGGTTGCCGGGCCGTACTGGAGCACCAGGAGCAGATGGCGCGGGACAGCGCGCTGCAGGCTGCCCGCAAGGCCGTGCGCGAGGCCGAGGACGTGGTGACGAAGATCGAGCTGCTGATCGGCGCGGACGCTCTCCGGACAGGTCTGCCCGACGGGCTGGTGGAAGCCGAGATGCGGGACACCGACGGGGCTGAGCCGTCCGACCGCCGGATCGCCCAGATGGCGTTCAACGCCCATGGGGACGGTGTGCTCCATCAGCACGCCAGGGACATCCAGGGTCGGTTCCCAGACGCGCCGCTCTCCTACAACGGCTCGTCGTCCGCTGTCGCCTTCGTGTCGAACCTGCGGCTACCGGCCGCCTTCGCGGGCTCACGGACCCCGACCCCTCCCCCCACCGAGACCATCGACGGCCCCCGGGACTTCCCGAGCCTCCACGAGTACCAGGAGGATCTGGTCCGCAACATCACCACCATGCTCGACCGGCTGGCACCTCAGCGCGGCATGCTCTCGTTGCCCACCGGCGCGGGCAAGACCCGGGTCACCTCCGAGGCCGTGATCCGCTGGGTCAAGCGCGTCGGGGGTCTGAAGGGACCGATCCTGTGGATCGCGCAGTCCGACGAGCTGTGCGAACAGGCCGTACAGAGCTGGAAGTTCGTCTGGAGCAAGGTCGGAGCCGACTGCCCACTGACCATCAGCAGGCTCTGGGGCGGCAACGAGATCGGCGATGTCGTCGAGCATCCGCATCTCGTGGTCGCCACGGACGCCAAGTTGGAGCGGTGCCTGGAGACCGACGAGTACACGTGGTTGCGAGACGCCTCGCTCGTGATCGTGGACGAAGCCCACACAGCGATCTCCAAGCGGTACACCGACGTCCTGAGCCAACTGGGACTCACCCAGTACGAGACCAAGCGACACCTGCTCGGTCTGACCGCCACCCCGTTCCGCAACACGAACGAGGACGAGACCCGCAGGCTGGTGAGCCGCTTCGGAAACCGGCGACTCGACGAGGGCGTCTTCCCGTCCGGTGATCCATATCGGGACCTGCAGAACTGGGGAATGCTCGCGCAGGTCGAACACCGCACCCTGGAGGGCGGTCACATCGAGCTGACCCGCGACGAGAAGGTTCAGGCCGACCGGATGGCGACGCTGTCCCGGGCCGCCGAACAACGGCTGGCCGACGACCACGCGCGCAGCCGCCGTATCGTCGACGCGGTCGCCGACCTCCCGGAGAACTGGCCCACCCTGCTCTTCGCCACCTCCGTGGACCACGCCAAGTACCTGGCGGCCATGCTCAACGACCGCGGGATCCTGTCCGCGGCCGTGGACGCCACCACCAGCACCCAGGAACGGCGGCGGCGGGTGGAGGAGTTCCGCAACGGACGCATCCGGGTCCTCACCAACTACGGTGTTCTGGCCCAGGGTTTCGACGCTCCCGCCACGCGTGTCGTGGTGGTCGCCCGCCCGGTGTACAGCACCAACGTGTACCAACAGATGATCGGTCGTGGTCTGCGTGGCCCGAAGAACGGCGGCGAGGAGACCTGCCTGATCCTCAACGTCAGCGACAACATCGCCAACTTCGACACCAAGCTCGCCTTCACTCAGTTCGAGCACCTATGGAGCCGCGCGTGACCGACGCCTACCTCGACAGTCCCCCGCTCACCGAGGAGCAGCGGGTCGTCGTCGAACAGCCTTGGGACGCGCGGGTCCTGGTCACCGCCGGGGCCGGCGCGGGCAAGACGCACACCCTGGTGCGCCGGCTCGACGCGCTGTGCGGGAACGAGGATCCGGAGGCAGCTCTGGAGGCTGCCGAGATCCTGGTGCTGACGTTCTCCCGGGCGGCGGCCAGGGAGCTGCGTGAACGGATCACCCGACACGGTGAACGCGCCCGTCGGGTGCGCGCACGGACGTTCGACGCCTGGGCCTACGAGGTACTCCTGCAGTCGCGCCCGGACGTCGAGTGGGGAACGGTCGCCTTCGACGAGCGGATCGCCGCCGCGGCACAGGCGGTCGAGAAGGGCGCGTTGGAGCTCGGCGACGCCGTCCCGCCCGCGCACGTCGTGATCGACGAGGTGCAGGATCTGCTGGGCGGACGCCGTGAGTTGGTGGAGGCGCTCCTCGACCGGTACCAGGAGAGTTGCGGCTTCACCGTGGTCGGGGACGCGGCCCAGTCCGTGTACGGGTTCCAGATCGAGGATCTCGCCGAACGGGCCGACGAGACGGGCCGGTTCTTCGACTGGCTGCGCTGCTCCTACCCCGACGACCTGGTGGAGCTGCGGCTCACCCGGAACTTCCGCGCCACCACGCCCGAGGCCCGGGTCGCGTTGGCGTACGGTCCTCGCCTCCAGCGGCTCGACGATCCGAGCGAGGCTGAGAACCTCTACGACGGACTGCGCGATCTGCTCCTGGACCCGGCGAACGGCATGGGCGACCTCGGCGACGAGTTCACGCTGGCGGGCCTCAGGGACCTGACCGACACCTGCGCCGTCCTCACCCGGGACAACCAACAGGCTCTCGTGGTCTCCGAGTTGTTGCACGCACACGGTGTCGACCATCGGTTGCGGCGCCCGCTCGAAGAGCGCCCGGTGCCTTACTGGGTGGCCGAGCTGCTGCGCCGTACGGAGGCGACCGGCCTCACCGAGGACCGGTTCTCCTCCCTGCTCGCGGAGATCCCTCTGCCGTACTCGCCGGACGCCGGCGCGCTGTGGACGGTGCTGCGTCGGGTGGCGCGCGGCGCCGGACGCGGTTCGCTGGATGTGGACCGGTTGCGCCGTGCGGTGGCGGAGGGCAGGTTCCCCGACGAGGGGGCCGACCCGGAGACGGCACGGATCGTCGTATCAACTGTCCACCGGGCCAAGGGTCTTGAGTTCGACCGGGTGGTGGTCCTGTCCCCGCCGACCGTCGCGGATCTCCACAAGCGGTACAAGGAGGGACTGGACCTCCCTGCCGAGGCCCGCGCCCTGTACGTGGCGATGACTCGCCCTCGCCAGGACCTCTACCACGTGACGCCACTTGAGCTGCCGCACTTCAAGAGATTGGGCAGACGACACGATGGCCGCCTCTTCCTGGGTTCGTGGCGGTCGTACGACAGATTCGGGATCGTCGCCGCGGCGGGCGACGTGAGCCGGGACGACCCTCCCGGCCACGGTGCGGACGCCTCCGCCACCCAGGCCCATCTGCTGGACCGGGTCCGCCCCGGCCAGGAAGTCGTGTTGCGCCGACGGCACAACCTGCCCATGGGCGATGCGCAGAGCCCGCCGTACGTCCTTCTGCACGACGGCCTGGAGATCGGGGAGGCGTCGCGCCGGTTCCGCGAGGGGCTGTTCCAGGTGCAGAAGGTCAGTCGCACCTGGGACCCTTGGTGGCCCGACGAGATCCACGGTCTGCGGATCGACACGCTGGAGACAGTGACGGGCAGCATCGCCGCCGGCGCCAACGCGGGACTCGGTGACCGAGGTGTGTGGATCGCCCCACGGATCACCGGTATCGGCCGGTACCGCCGAGCCGACTTGGACGAGGAGCAGAGCGCATGACACACGGGGCAGGCCGGCACTCCGAGTATTACCGGGTGCGTGACGAGGAGCTTCTGGCGGGACTCAGCCGTGAACTGCTCGGCCCCTCGCCGAACGCTGCGCCGGAGGAGCGCGAGGAGGTCCTCGCCCAGGACGCGCCCATCGACCGCTATCTGACCGGTGTGCTCTATCCGCGTGCCACGAAGGCGCTCAGGGACGAGAACGCCGCCGAGGTGGACGGACTGGACGTCGCTCCGGAACTCCGACGTGAGGACTCCGAGGAGTCCGGAACCGCGCAGGAGGTCGCGGCCGCTGGGGATCGTCGTCCCTCCTCCATGGGTCTGACCTTCGCGGTCGACCCGAAGGAGAGCGGCTCGATCGTGGTGTCGTCACGCGCGGCCGTCTACGAGCCGACCGACGCGGACGGCAAGCCGATCCCGGCCGGCCGTGCCGAGGCCCGCACCACCGCGGACCAGCGGGAGCTGTGGCGCCGCAAGGAACTCGACCTCCCGGACCGCACGATCGATGTCAGGACACCCGACGGCGACAGACGGGAGGACCTCGACGAGAAGGTCCAGCTCCGGGTGAACGTCCGCCGCCCGGACCCGAACACCGGCACGGTTACCGTCACCGTCACACTGGTCAACACCCAGAAGGTGGGCGAGCGGGACCTCCAGGACGCCTTCGCCCTGTTCCAGTGCGCTCTGATTGTCCGGGCCGCCAATTGTTCTACCGCCTTCGTCGAACGCCCCGCTCCGGACGCGGCGTACGACCCGGACATGGCCACGAGCAGGCTGCTGCACCGCCATGCACCGACCTTCGCCGTCGGTCACGGCTGTGCCGCGGCCTGGGACTGGACGCCCGCGCCGATCGGCGTGACCGAGGCCGTACGGGCCGCCGTCCCCGAGATACGGAGCGTGTTCGTCCCCACCGTGGAAGTGCTGCTCACCGACTCCAACCCGGAGATCGACAGCTCGGCGCTGTCCATGCTCGGTCTGGCGGAGCGGCCCGACGTCGAGGTTCTGGCCTCCCTGGAGGACCTCGTCTCGGGGTACGAACTCTGGATCGACCGGAAGGCGGTCGAGGCTGACGCCCTGGTGGGCGGCCCCCACGAGACACCGGCGCAGGACCAGGTGGCTGCCTGCCGCGAGGCGCTCGACCGGATCCGTGAAGGGATCGGGCTGTTGCGGACCGAGCCCGATCTGATGCGCGCGTTCCGACTCGCCAACCGTGCCATGGCGGACCAACGGGCCCGCAGCGCCTGGGTGAAGGACGGGCGCCGGGGCGCCCCAGACCCCGGCGCCGGCCGTTGGCGTCCCTTCCAGATCGCGTTCATTCTGCTCTGCCTGGCCGGGATCGAGGACCCCGGACACCACGATCGGAAGATCTCCGACCTCCTGTGGTTCCCCACCGGTGGTGGCAAGACCGAGGCCTACCTGGGGCTGATCGCCCTCACCTCCTTCCTGCGCCGCATCCGCCGGGGTGCGGACGGCGGTGGTGTCGTCGTCCTCATGCGCTACACGCTCCGGCTGCTCACCCTCCAACAGTTCGAACGCGCGGCGATCCTGCTCTGCGCCATGGAGCAACTGCGGCGGAACACACCCGAGTTGGGCAGCGAGGAGTTCTCTGTCGGCATGTGGGTGGGACGTTCGGCCACCCCCAACAAGCTCGCCGAGGCCGATGCCCGGCTGGCGGAGCTGCGGGCGAACCTCGACAAGCGGCTCGCCACCGAGAACCCGGTCCAACTGCATGCCTGTCCTTGGTGCGGAACCCGTCTCGACGCCCGGGACTACGAGGTCGACGAGGTGGCACTGCGGATGCACGTCCGTTGCCCCGGGGAGGGCTGCGACTTCGCCGACGGGCTACCCGTCCACCTGATCGACGAGGCGGTTTACGCCGCTCGGCCGACGTTGGTGATCGCCACCGTCGACAAGTTCGCGTCGATGCCCTGGCGCTGGGAGACCGCCGCTCTCTTCAACCGCGACGACCCGAACGGCACCACCCCTCCCCCGGAGTTGATCGTCCAGGACGAACTCCACCTGATCTCAGGCCCGTTGGGGACGCTCACCGGCCTGTACGAGACCGCCGTCGACGCGCTGGCCGACCGACCCAAGGTGATCGCCTCCACAGCCACCATCCGTCGAGCGGCGGACCAGGGGCGGCACCTCTTCGACCGCGAGGTACGCCAGTTCCCGCCCGCCGGCCTGGACGCCCGTGATTCGTGGTTCGCCGTGGAGACACCCGGTGAGGAGAAGGCGAGCAGGCGCTACGTCGGCCTGTTGGCCCCCGGCACCAGCCAGTCCACGCTGTTGATCCGCACCTACGCGACGCTGCTTCACCGAGCCGGGCAGGCACAGACCACCGACGAGGTCCGTGACGCGTACTGGAGTCTGGTCGGCTACTTCAACAGTCTCCGGCTGCTCTCCGCCGCCGAACTCCAGGTCCACGACGACGTGTTGGCCTACCTCGAAGTACTCGCGGAACGTGAAGGTGTGGCAGTCCGCCAGGTCACCAACTACTCGGAGCTGACCAGCCGCATCGACGCCAGCGAGATCCCCACCCGCCTCAAGGGCATCGAGAAGAGGCTCCCCGACGAGGACACCGTGGACGTGCTGCTCGCCACCAACATGATCGCGGTGGGTGTGGACGTGGACCGCCTCGGCCTGATGGCCGTGATGGGGCAGCCACAAACGACCGCCGAATACATCCAGGCCACCAGCCGCGTCGGTCGCGCCCATCCCGGTCTGGTCGCGGTGATGCTCAACTCGGCCCGCTCCCGGGACCGTTCGCACTATGAGAGTTTCCAGCACTACCACTCGGCGCTCTATCGCGAGGTCGAGTCCACCTCCGTCACACCGTTCTCGGCGCGCGCCCGTGATCGGGGACTGCACGCGGTGATCGTGGCACTGACTCGCATCCTGATCCCGGCCGCCCGGCCCGATGGGGGCGCGGGTGCGGTCCATTCCTACGAGGACGTCCTGCGCGGACGCATCAAGTCGGTGCTCATGGACCGCGTCCGCGAAGTCGCCGCGGAAGAGGCGGACGCCGTGTCCCGGGCCTTCGACGAGTTCGTCGACTGGTGGTGCGAAGCGGCCGACATCAACAGCGGCCTGGTCTTCGAGCCTCCCAAGGGCCGCAGTCGGACCCCGTCGCTCCTGAAAGCCTTCGACGACAAGGTCGAGGACGCCGAGGCGTGGTCCACGCTATGGAGCCTGCGCGACGTCGACGCCGAGTCCGCCCTGTTCCTGGAGGGAACCAGATGACCCCGCCTCCCGCTCGCCGTCGCCGCACCGCCACGAACGACACCGCCCCCGCCCAGAATTTTCCGCGGCGCGGCACAGTCCGCCGTGCGCAGGCGATCACCACATACGGCGTCGGATCGCTCATCGCCGTGGACCACGAGTCCTTCGTCGTCTCAGGCCTGGACAGCGCGGACGCGAGCTGGAGCGCTGAGGAGTCCCCCAGGATCCATGAGCGCCGGCTGGAGCGGCTACTCGAAGTGGACCACTTCCGGCTGCCCCCGGCGTCCGACGACCGCAGCAAGGACGGAGTACGGGTCCGCCGTTTCCCCCTGATGCACTCCTGCCCCGAGTGCAACGAACTCCAGCGACACCGTGACTTCAACCCACCACCGGGCCGGAGCGTCTGCGGCACGTGCGAGGTCGACCTCGTGCCCTCCCGTTTCGTGGTGGCGTGCGAGAACGGGCATCTCGGTGAGTTCCCGTATTGGCAGTGGGTGCATCGCTCCACCGAGCGGGGTGCCTCCACAGCGGGACAGTGCGGCGGCCGGCTCAAGCTCCGCACGTCCGGTCGTACGTCGTCGCTCCGGTCGATCCTCGTCTCGTGCACGTGCGGGAAGGCACCCGAGGTCTCGATGGAGGGTTCCTTCCGCCGGAACGCGCTCAAGGACCTGGGCCTCAAATGCTGGGGTTCCCGCCCGTGGCTCGGTTCCTCCGTCCCCGCACCGGAATGCGGACTGGCTCTGCGCACGCTCCAACGTGGTTCCTCGGCGGTGTGGCAGCCGGTGCAGAAGTCAGCGCTGTCGATCCCGCCGTGGAGTGACAGCCGCACCGATCCACTGGCTGAGCACTGGAAGGCGTTGCGCACCAGACACGACAGCCGCGAGCGGGTCCAGGACTATCTCGACGGCGCGTTCCCGGCAGGGTGTCCCATCCCGCTGGACGAGGTGATGACACTGCTCGCCGCCGAACGCGAGGAGGATCCCGAAGTCGAAGCACAACCCTCCTTCGACCATCGCTATCGCGCCCTGCGCGTCAAGGAGTACGAGAGCCTCCGCTCGGGCAACAACGCGGGCGAGCACTCCCGCGAGGAGCAGTTCGTCTGCGAGACCCCGCTGGGCGACAGTGGCGTGCTAGCGCCGCTCGGCGTCACGGGCCCGATGCTCGTCAAGAAGCTGCGTGAGGTGCGCGCGCTCAAGGCTTTCACCCGGCTCGCCGACCCCGACTCGACGACCGACACGAAGGAAGTACCGCTGTCCGCGTCCCCCTTGCGCTGGCTCCCGGCCATGGAGGTACGGGGCGAGGGCGTGTTCCTCAGACTGTCCGAGGACCGCCTCGGAGTCTGGGAGAAGATCCCGGCCGTGACCGCCCGGATCGAACGGATGCGTTCCGCCCACCAACGGGTGTTGGACCAACGGGCCGGTGACCTGGGCCAAGCGGTCCCTTCCCCGGCCACTCCCCGCATGGTGCTGCTGCACACCCTGGCCCATGTCCTCATCAACGAGTGGAGCCTGGAGGCGGGGTATCCCGCCGCGGCGCTCCGCGAGCGTCTGTACGCCGCCGACGACATGGCTGGCGTACTCGTCTACACGGCGACCAGCGACTCCGCTGGAAGCTTGGGCGGGCTCGTGGCCCAAGGCGAACCCGGCCGTCTCGATCAGGCGATCCGCTCGGCCGTCCACCGCGCCGAGTGGTGCTCCTCCGACCCGCTGTGCGTGGAGACCGAGGCGTCGGGCACCGGCGGTACGAACCTGGCCGCCTGCCATGCCTGCGTGATGCTCCCGGAGACCAGCTGCGAGCACAACAACATCCTCCTGGACCGCGCACTGCTCGTCGGTACCCCTGAAGATCCTCACCTCGGCTTCTTCGCGGAAATACTGCAGCAGTGACGTCGGACGGCCGTGGCCGTGGGGGCATCGACACGGATCGGCATCTTCAACCGCCAACGCCGTAATGGGGTCGGGACCGGGAGCAGGGGCTCGCGCTCTGGTTCCGGTCTCCGAGCCCACTCATGTTTCTCCCCACTCGTCCTCCACGTCGAACTGGGTCTGTGCACGGTCCAGGACCTCGTCCACGTCACACCCGTGTGCCCTGAGCCAACGAAGAAAATCCGTGATGGCAGCGACCATCACTTCTTCGGCGGTCGCCCTGCTCAGCCGGCTCGAACGCACCTCGCAAGGCAGCTCTGCCGCCGCATAGAGAGTCAGCAACGCCTCGGCCCGTGTGACACCCGCCTCGTCGACATGTCCGGTCGGCGACGTCAGCCTCGTCTCCAGCTCACACCAAGTCACCTTTCGGTCAGGGTGGAGCAGGACGCCCCAGCGGTCGGCGACTCCGTCGACGAGGGCCATACCCCGTCCGCCCTCGGAGTCGGAGGTCGCCTCGACGAGAGTGGGCAGGGCTCGCGTGTCGGGGTCGTGCACCTCGATCCGCAGGCGAGTTCCGTTCATGGAGACCGCCAGCATGGCCGGGGTCCCGGCGCCCACATGCGTGATGACGTTGGACACCAACTCGCTCACACAGAGTTGAGCCCCGTCGGTCACGTCGTGCAGACCCCACACGCCCAGGTGCAAACGCACGACGCGGCGCAGTGCAGCCACTTCCTCGGGATCCGCCGTGAAGGCCAGGTCCCACGGCTTTCGTGACATACACGCTTCTTGGATCACCAGGACTCCTCTCGTGGCATGACGTCTCCGCATGACTGGCAGAGCGTCACATGCCCTCACCGTGAGTGGCGTTGTCGACCAGAGTGGCGCCGACACATCCCGTCGTGCAATGTGCAGGAAGAGATTCCCACTTCCGAGTGATTGGCACGCAGAGGTCTTGGCGCGAGACTGAACACCCGCTAGTCGACGGATTGCTGAGAGGTTCGAGATGGCCGGTTCACCGACGGCGCGCCGTCGTCGTCTCTCGATCGAGCTGAAGAAGCTCCGGGAGACGAACGCGTTCACCTGCGCGCAGGTCGGCCAGGCGCTGGACTGGAGCGGCTCCAAGGTCAACCGCATGGAGACGGGCAGCGGCCGGGTCCAACCGTCGGACATCGATGCCCTGTGCCGGTTCTACGACACGACCGACGAACTCCGGGAGTTCCTCAAGTCGTTGGCTCGGGAGGCCAAGACTCGCGGGTGGTGGCAGGTGCACGGTGCCGGCGTCCCCGAGTGGTTCAACATCTACATCGGCCTGGAGCAGGACGCCTCCACGTTCCGGCAGTACCAGTGCGAGTTGATCCCGGGACTCATGCAGACCGAGGCGTACACCGGTGAACTCCACAGGACGGGAGCCCACATGTCCGCCGAGGACATCGCCAGGGCCGTACAAGTGCGCATGGAACGGCAGGCCATGCTGACGCGGCCCGACTCCCCTGATGCCTGGTTCGTCGTGAACGAGGGCTCACTGCGCAACGTCATCGGGGATCGGGCTTTGATGCGCGAACAGCTCGAACGCGTGCTGGAATCAGCCGAGTTGCCGAGCGTGACCCTGCAGGTCCTCCCCTTCGACTCGGGCACATATCCAGCTACGGGTACATTCACCATCCTGGGGTTTCCCGCTCCGGAGGACCCGGACCTGGTGTACCGGGACGGCATCACCGATGCCGTGTACCTGGAGGGCGAGCATCACGTTCGCGAGTACACGAAAGCTTTCGACGGCCTACGCGCCGCAGCACTCAGTCCCCAACGCTCCACCCAGTTGATCAAGTCCGTTCTGAAGGAATACGCGAGTTGAACAGTGCAGAGGCCGGGACCCGCAACCGTCTGGTCTGGTTCACGTCGTCCTACAGCAACGGCGCTGGGGGCGAGTGTGTCGAGTGTGCGATGACCGACGGCCGCGCACTCGTGCGTGACACCAAGAACGCCACGGGCCAAGTGGTCACCGTTCAAAGCGGCCCTTGGCATTCCTTCGTCCAGGCCTTCAAGGACAGCGAGCCGGCGGACTGAACACCTCTCAGGTGTGCCGCCCCCACTGCCCCCGATGAACGACATCCTCCACGCCCCGCCGCCGCTCCGCGATACGCCCACTCTGCTCGGGAACATCCTCAGCCCGGTACCCGACCGTGATCCCACCGATCGGGTCGTACTCCTCCGGTACCCCGAACTCCGTCCGGAACAGCTGGAGATGCTCAGGCGCGATGCCGAAGAAGCAGGCACCGAGGCCTTCGTCGACCGCGGTCAGGAGCATCAGCAGGGCGGCCATTCCCGTGTCGATGTGCCAGTACGGCGCCGGCCAGCGGGCCTCGGCGCGGTCCTCCCAGCCCTTGTCGGGTTCGGCGTAGCGCTCAAGGTAGGCGGCCTTGTGGGCCAGGGGGACGACGACCAGCGGGGCGTCCTGCATGGTCGGGGTCTTCTCGACCCGGGTGGGGACGAAGGGCCAGAAGCGGGCGCGGTCGGCCGGGTCGGTCAGGGCGAGGAACGCCCAGCCCTGGGAGAAGCCGGCCGAGGGGGCTCGTAGCGCGGAGGCGAGGATGCGTTCGGTCACCTCCGAGGGCAGCGGTTTGTCGGAGTAGTGACGGATCATGCGCCTGCGACGGACCACCTCGGAGAATTCCATGGCGGCAGATCCTGTCACGAACCAACCGGTCGCCGGGAGTTGTTGATCTGCCAATCTCGCGCCGCGCGCCCAGGTTCACTGCGGCAGGCATCGACTCGACCGACAGGCAGGCAGGCAGGCCCACCTGCGGTCGTGGGCGCGAGCTACAACCGGACGGGGGCCGCACCCGCACCCGTCACGACGGCCTCCTCTGGTCGATACCAACTCCCCAATCCCCACTGCCCCGTTACGCACTTATTGCACAAGAGATCTTCACCATTTCCGACCTGAGTTCATATGATGCAGAGATCAACAGGCCCGGCCAAGGCGAGACTTGGGCGGGCCTCTCGGGTTCCTGTGGGGGTTTCATGCGTATACGCGTTGCCGCCGGTGTCGTCTCCGGTGCTGTCGTTCTGTCCGCGCTCGCTCTTCCGGTCGCCGCTCAGGCGGCGGAGCGTAAGGGGGCCTCGGCGGAGCTGAGGTCCTTCGCCTCGGCGGCTGTTCAGCCCAGAGACTCCCTGGGCAACACCAAGTTCTCGCACGCTGTCATCAACGGCGGTAAGGACATCGTCCTCGGCACCGGCGGCACGAAGTCCGTCACCGTCACGTACACCGCGACCGACCAGAACGGTGTCGCTCTCACCGAGGCCTTCCTGTGGCAGGGGACGGACAGTTCGACCACGGACGGGATCACCGGTGGGCTGGGGACGGACGACGACCCCGACTGCACGGAGACGGCGACCCAGGGGACGTACACCTGCAAGGCCGTCTTCAATATCCATCCCGCGACCGACATGAAGGACAACGGCGTGGCCGGGACCTGGAAGCTGTTCCTGGGGGCCTGGGACCTGTACGCGAACGCCAGTTACAACGACGACGTCGCCACCACCGCCATCAAGAAGGCCTCCACGCTGACCGCCGACGCCACTCCCGAGCCGGTCAAAAAGGGCAAGACCATCACGGTCACGGGCAAGCTCGCCCGGGCGAACTGGACGACGGGCAAGTACGCGGGGTACGTGTCCCAGCCCGTGAAGCTGCAGTTCCGGAAGAAGAGCAGCAGCACCTACACCACCCTCAAGACGGTCAAG
>NZ_JAENRY010000143.1 GCF_016612545.1 Streptomyces sp. MBT65
CCCCCGCACCCCTCACCAGCCGCCTCATACGCCACCCGCCTCGACCAACGCCCGCTCCAGGAACTCCCGGCAGAACCGCGCCAACGGCCCCCTCCCGACCGCCCCCGGCGGCGCCTTGCCCTCGTGCGGGCGCGACAGGCCCGATTCGAGCGGCACTTCACCCACCAGGGGCAGGCCGAGGAGGCGGGAGACCTCGCGGTCGTCCAGGCCGGGGGCGTACGGACCGCGTACGGCCACGCGCAGGTCGCGCAGGACCATGCCGACGGCGGACGCCACCCGTCCGGCCGCGGCCACCGCGCGCAGTTCGGCGGGGACCACCAGGAGGCCCACGTCGAGTTGGGCGAGGGCCTCGGCGACCCCGTCGTCGATACGGCGGGGCAGGTCGACCACGACCGTGCCGCCGCGCCGTCGGGCCGCGGCGAGCACCGCCCGCACCGCCTGGGGCGGGATGGCGACGCAGTCGCCGCGGTCCCAGCTGAGCACCCGGAGCGAGTGGAGTTCGGGGGAGTTCGGGGAGGGACTCCTCCAGGGCGCCGCCGCCGACCCGGCCGCGCGAGGCGGCGAACGCGGGCCAGCGCAGGCCTTCGGCACTCTCGCCACCGAGGAGTACGTCGAGTCCGCCGCCCAGGGGATCCGCGTCCACCAGGAGTGTGCGCAGCCCCTCACGCGCGGAGGTGACGGCGAGGGCGCACGCGAGCGTGGACGCCCCGGCCCCGCCGCGGCCGCCGATGACGCCCACGGTGAGCGCGGGGCGGCCGACGCCCTCGGCCACGTCGGCGATCCGGTCGACCAGCCACTGCTCCCCGTCGGGCAGCATCAGGACGTGGTCGGCGCCGATCTCGACGGCTCGCCGCCAGACCCCCGAGTCGTCCTGGTCACGGCCGACCAGCACCACCCCGCGTCGGCGTGCGGCCCCGCGCACCCGTCGGGCCGCGTCGTCGCCGACCAGGACGAGCGGCGCCGTCTCCCAGCCGCCCTGGCGCTCCGGCACCCCGTGATGGACCTCGGGTGTCGCGCCGGCCGCCGCGCACAGGCGCAGCAGGTCGTCGAGGAGTTCGGCGTCCTCGGTGACGATCAGCGGTCCGCCCTGTTGCCCTCCGGTGGCGGGCGGCGGATCGTGTGTGACAGTTCCGGCCATGTTCTCCATCCCCCATCGCTGTGTCTCTCGCGTCACCCCTGCGGTCCCGCGATTCCCGAACGTGCGGAAAACCGGTGTCCGGCCTCCATATGCACGGCCGACAGAAACCGGCCAAACGCGTCCGACAAACGGAACCGGCCTTGAACTCGCCGCGAGCGAGGACGCGTTGGAATCACAGTGCGGGCATCGCGGAAATCGTGTGGATCTTGGTCGAAATCTGTGGACAACTCAGGGCCTGTGAATATCGCCTTCACCCATACCGGTGACCCCTGTACCGGCCTCTGTGCGAGTTCCACAGCGCAGTCCGCCAGCTACACACGGTGACGAGTCCTGGGCATGAAAAAGAGGCGGCACCAGCCGCCTCGCGAAGGCCTCACGACCACGTACAGGGAGGGAAAATGCGTCCGGACATGCGACGACCCCCACCGGGGGGGAGAGTGGGGGTCGCCTTCACGGCCGACTCGGGGGGGGAGGAGCCGGGCCGCGTTAGCACGGTCGCGAACGATCCGTGACTTTCATGGTGTACCCGAGAGGCTTCTCAGGCAAACCCACGCGCCTCACCTTACGCCGAATGGGCTGCACCTATGCTCTGGGTTGTGGAAAACCACTCCTTGCCCCGCACAGCAGCCTTCTTTGACCTGGACAAGACGGTCATTGCGAAGTCGAGCACGCTCACCTTCGGCAAGTCCTTCTACCAAGGCGGACTGATCAACCGCAGGGCCGCCCTGCGGACCGCCTATGCGCAGTTCGTCTTCCTCACCGGCGGCGCCGACCACGACCAGATGGAGCGGATGCGCAAGTACCTGTCCGCACTCTGCCGCGGCTGGAACGTCGAGCAGGTCAAGGAGATCGTCGCCGAGACACTGCACGACCTGATCGACCCGATCATCTACGACGAGGCCGCCTCCCTGATCGAGGAGCACCACACCGCCGGCCGCGACGTGGTGATCGTGTCCACGTCCGGCGCCGAGGTGGTCGAGCCGATCGGTGAACTCCTGGGCGCGGACCGGGTGGTGGCGACCCGCATGGTCGTCGGCGACGACGGCTGCTTCACCGGCGAGGTGGAGTACTACGCCTACGGCCCGACGAAGGCCGAGGCGATCAAGGAGCTGGCCCAGTCCGAGGGGTACGACCTCGACCGCTGCTACGCCTACAGCGACTCGGCGACCGATGTGCCGATGCTCGAGTCCGTGGGCCACCCCTACGCCGTGAACCCGGACCGCGCACTGCGCCGCGAGGCAGTCGCGCGCGGGTGGCCGATTCTGGACTTCAACCGCCCGGTCCGGCTCAAGCAGCGGCTGCCCACGCTCTCCGTGCCGCCCCGCCCGGCGCTGGTCGTGGCCGCGGCCGTGGGTGCCGCGGCGGCCACGGCGGGGCTCGTCTGGTACGCGAGCCGACGCAGGGCGGCGACCGTTTAGACCGGTTGGTGACTCTTTGAGAGCAAAAGTAAAGAAGCACGGCCAGGGGTTCCGCTTCCCCCAGGGCTGGAGTACAAAGGATTTAACGGCCCGCGAGACCAAGGACATCCGAAAGGATCACCTTAATAACGCATTTGGCCCCACGGACCGCGCATGAACACCGAGCACCCACGCGACGTCGACCCGTCGATTACGGGCCAGCCGCACCAGGCGACGGGCAATGTCCCGACCTGATGGGCAATATTTCGAGGACGCTTGGTAACCCGGTGGAACATGCCAGCGGCGGTACGAATCCTCGTACCGCCGCATCCCTTTGTCGGCCCTCCAGTAGAGGGCCATTTCATTGTCAGGCGGCTCCGCGCTGGAGCGCCTCGCACACCGCCGTCGACTCGCGCGCCCCCAGCTCGACCGCCCTGCCGCAGTGCGCGATCCAGGCGGCCATACCCTCCGGGGTGCCGGAGACGTACCCGTCCAGCGCCGCCAGATAGGCCGCGCGCCCCAGTTCGGCGTGGCCGACCTCCGCCGGGCACACGGACTTCGGGTCGAGACCGCTGCCGATGAGGACGATCCGCTCGGCGGTGCGCGCGACCAGGCCGTTGCGGGAGGTGAAGGGGCGCAGGGCGAGCAGTTCGCCGTGCACGACGGCGGCCGTCACCAGCGCCGGCGCCGAACCGCCCGCGATGATCAGGTCCGCGAGTCCGTCCAGGCGCGCGGACACCTCGGCCGCGCCGGGCAGCGGCAGTTCGAGGAGCGGCTCGTCGACCGGCTCCCCCTGTTGCCGCGGCCGTCCGACCTCGTCGCCGTTGCTCGCGGCCGCCACCAGGTGCAGCCGGGCGAGCACCCTGAGGGGCGACTGCCGCCAGATGGACAGGAGTTGGCCCGCCTCGGCGGACAGCCGCAGGGCCGCGCCCATCGTGCGGGCCTCCGCGTCACCGCTGAAGTCGGTACGCCGGCGCACCTCTTCGAGTGCCCAGTCGGCCCCGGACAGCGCGGCCGAGCCACGCGCGCCGCGCAGTGCCGCCTCGGCGGTGATCTCGTTGCTGCGGCGCCGCATGACCCGGTGCCCGTAGACGCGGTCCACGGCCTTGCGCATGGACTCGACGGACTCGGCCACTCCGGGCAGCGTGCCCAGGGCCGCTAGCGGATCGGCGGTCGCACCTGTCGTACTCATGAGTACGACAGTAGCCATCCCAGGGGTGCGCTCCACGATTGAGTGGTCTTCTTCACGCACACCTGCCACATAAAGCTACAGCGCGACTACGCTTCGTGAACATGAAAATTGCTTTCGTCGGGAAGGGCGGCAGCGGGAAGACCACCCTGTCCTCCCTGTTCATCCGCCACCTCGCGGCCACCGCCCAACCGGTCGTCGCCGTCGACGCCGACATCAACCAGCACCTGGGCCCCGCACTCGGCCTGGACGAGGCGGAGGCCGCCGCACTGCCCGCACTCGGCGAGCACCTCCCCCTGATCAAGAACTACTTGCGCGGCAGCAACCCGCGCATCGCCTCCGCCGACACCATGATCAAGACCACCCCGCCCGGCGAGGGCTCCCGGCTGCTGCGGGTGCGCGAGAACAATCCGGTCTACGACGCCTGCGCGCGACCGGTGGAACTCGACGGCGGCGCCGTCCGTTTGATGGTCACGGGCCCCTTCACGGACGCCGACCTGGGGGTCTCCTGCTACCACTCCAAGACGGGAGCGGTGGAGCTGTGCCTGAACCACCTGGTGGACGGGCGCGACGAGTTCGTCGTGGTGGACATGACGGCGGGCTCGGACTCCTTCGCCTCCGGCATGTTCACCCGCTTCGACATCACGTTCCTGGTGGCCGAGCCGACCCGGAAGGGGGTCTCCGTCTATCGCCAGTACAAGGAGTACGCCCGCGACTTCGGGGTCGTCCTGAAGGTCGTAGGCAACAAGGTGCAGGGTCAGGACGACCTCGACTTCCTCCGCGCCGAAGTCGGGGACGACCTCCTCGTGACGGTGGGGCACTCGGACTGGGTGCGTGCCATGGAGAAGGGCCGGCCGCCCCGGTTCGAGCTCCTGGAGGACGCCAACCGCCGCGCCCTGCGTCTGCTGGAGATCGCCGCCGACGCGACGTACGAACTCCGCGACTGGGAGCGCTACACGCGTCAGACGGTGCACTTCCACCTGAAGAACGCGCAGAGTTGGGGCAACGAACGCACCGGGGCCGACCTGGCGGCGCAGGTCGACCCCGGTTTCGTCCTCGACGAGAGCGTCGGCGTCACCGTGTGAGGCGCGCCCGTTGTCGACCGCCTACTGCTTGACCGCCGGCGCCCCGGGCACGCCCTTCGGAGCCGGGGCGGGGCGGCCGGTCAGGAAGGACGTCCAGCCGGGCTTGGGCGCCTCGCCGACGTTCAGGGTGCGCAGCTTCGCCAGGGTCGCCGGGTCCTGGGCGTCCAGCCAGTCGGACAGCTGGCGGAAGGAGACGCAGCGCACCTCGGACTTGTTGCAGACCTTCTCGATGACCTCGTCGAGGGCACGCATGTAGGTGCCGCCGTTCCAGGACTCGAAGTGATTGCCGATCACCAGGGGCGCACGGTTGCCGTCGTAGGCCCGGTCGAAGCCCTTGAGCAGGCCGTCCCGCATCTCGTCGCCCCACTGGACGAACTTGTCGGGGTCGCCCTGGGTCTGTGTGCCGGACTGGTTGACCATGAAGTTGTAGTCCATGGTCAGTTGCTCATAGGTGTGGCCGGGGAAGGGGACGAGCTGCATGGACAGGTCCCACAGCCCCTCCTTCTTCTTGGGCCAGATCTGGTCGTTGACCCCGCTGGTGTCGTAGCGGAAGCCCAACTGGCTCGCCGCCTTCATGAAGTTGGCCTGGCCCTCCAGGCAGGGAGTGCGGGCGCCGACCAGTTCCTTGTCGTAGTCGAAGGGCAGTGAAGACGCCTTCGTCATGCCGGAGTTGGTCTTCCAGGTCTTCACGAACTGCTTCGCCTGGGCGATCTCGCTCTTCCACTCGGCGACCGACCACTCGCCGACCCCGCCGTTCTTGCCGCAGAAGTGACCGTTGAAGTGGGTGCCGATCTCGTTGCCCTCCAGCCACGCCAGGCGCAGCTGCTTCACGGTGTCGGCGATGCCCTGCTCGTCGTTGAAGCCGATGTCCGAGCTGCCCGGCGAGTGCTCCGGGGGCTTGTAGAGGTCGCGCTTGCCCTCCGGCAGCATGTACACGCCGCTGAGGAAGTACGTCATGTTCGCGTGGTTGGCCTTGGAGACCTCGCGGAAGTGGGAGAACAGCTTCTGGCTGTCCTCGCCGGCGCCGTCGAAGGAGAAGACCACGAACTGCGGGGGCTTCTGGCCGGGCTTGAGCCGCTCGGGTCTGGGCAGATGCGGCTGCGCCCCGGTGTACGACGTGGAGCCGTCCCCGATCAGGCGGACTCCGCTCTTGGGTGCCGGGGCGGGCGCCGCCTTGTGCGGACCGTGCGCTCCGCGCGGGGAACCGTTGTCACCGATCGCGCAACCGGCGAGCGACGCGGCACAGGCCGCGGCGATCACGGCGCCCGCGGTGAACCTCTGGGTGGCGGCCATGTCCGCCCACCTTCTTCCTTCGTTCGGACCGACGCCGGTCAGGGCGTTTTCTGGCGATGTGCCGGGATTCACGGCAGCGCCGCCAAGGTCGCACGGGGCCGAAGGTGGGATTAGTACGACAAGCCGATGAAATTGGCACTTCACTCTGCGAGGTGACCTATTAACCCATTTGCCCGCAAAGTCTATGCTTGACCTTTACTCTGCATTACGATCCATTTACCGAGCGTTGAGATATCCCGCCGCTGCACGCCGTGACCCACGGCCGCGACCGACCCCCGCCATCGACGGGGACCACCAGTTCCGCGACCGCGCTGCCCCGGAGGAGACGGGAAGACATGTCAGCCTGCGTACGCACCCGCGCCACCGAATCGGACCCGAACCGGACCGAGCGCGTCCACCAGCCCCACAGCCCGCCGCCGCCCCCGCACCGCCGCTTCCGCATCGCGGGCGCCGATGTGTCGGCCTCCATCGCGGTCTTCCTGATCGCCCTCCCCCTGTCCCTCGGCATCGCCCTCGCCACCGGCGCGCCGCTCCAGGCCGGCCTGGTCGCCGCCGCCGCGGGCGGACTGGTCGCCGGCCTGCTCGGCGGCTGCCCGCTCCAGGTCAGCGGCCCGGCCGCCGGACTCACCGTGGTCACCGCCGACCTGATCCACCGCTACGGATGGCGTACGACCTGCGCGGTCACCGTCCTCGCGGGCCTGGCCCAACTCGCCCTGGGCTGCCTGCGCGTGGCCCGCACGGCGCTCGCCGTCAGCCCCGCGATCGTGCACGGCATGCTGGCCGGCATCGGCGTCACCATCGCCGTCGCCCAACTGCACATCGTGCTGGGCGGCACCCCGCAGAGCTCTGTCCTCGCCAACCTCCGCGCGCTGCCCGCCCAGTTGGCGGACCTGCACCCCGCCGACGTGGCGATGAGCGTGCTGACGCTGGCCCTTCTGCTGCTGTGGACCCGCGTCCCCGGCCGGCTCGGGCATCTGATGCGCAAGATCCCGGCCGCCCTCGTCGCCGTCGCCGGGGCCACGCTCACCGCCTCCCTCACCGGGCTCAGCCTGGCCAAGGTCGACCTGCCGTCCTGGAGCAGCCACGCGCTGGCCGGGCTGCCCGAGGGCCCGGTGCTCGGCGTCGCCGCCGCCGTGCTCACCACCACGCTGGTGTGCAGTGTGCAGTCACTGCTCGGCGCGGTCGCCGTGGACAAGCTGGTCGCCGGGCAGCCCGGGCTCTCCGCCCGCGTCGGCCGCTCCGACCTGAACCGCGAACTGCTGGGCCAGGGCGCCGCCAACATCGTCTCCGGCGCGCTCGGCGGACTGCCGGTCGCGGGCGTGGCCGTAAGAAGTTCGGCGAATGTGCAAGCCGGTGCCGTGAGCCGGAACTCCACGATGCTGCACGGCGTTCTCGTAGTGATCGCCGCGCTGCTGATGGTCCCGGTGCTGGAGCTGATTCCCCTCGCTTCGCTCGCCGCACTCGTGATGGCCGTCGGCATCCAGATGGTGTCCCTGCACCACATCCGCACGGTGACCCGCCACCGGGAAGTACTGGTCTACGCCGTCACCACCCTCGGCGTGGTCGTCCTCGGTGTCCTGGAGGGCGTGCTCCTCGGGGTCGCCGTGGCGGTGGCCGTCGCCCTGCACCGCCTCACCCACACCCGCATCACGCACGACGAGCAGGAAGGAGTCCATCACGTACACGTCCGAGGGCAGTTGACGTTCCTCGCTGTGCCGCGGCTCAGCCGCGCCCTGCATCTCGTACCCCAAGGCGCCCATGTCGTCGTGGAGTTGGACGGCTCGTTCATGGACCACGCGGCGTACGAGTCACTGCACGACTGGCAGAACGCGCACACCGCGCGCGGAGGCTCCGCCGAACTGACCGGGAGGCGTACGGGAGTTCGGGTCACCGAGCCGGGCCACGCAGGGGACGGAGCGGCACGGACCGACATCCCGACCGGTACGAAGACCGGCACGACCGGCATGGCGAGCGGCACGACCGGCACGAGAGGCGCGACAAGCAGCACGACGACCAAGGCTCCGGCCCGCACCACCAAGGCTCCGGCCCGCACCGCGGCCGAGGCTCCGCTCGGCGAGCCGACGACGTCGACCGCATGCCGCTGCCACCCCTGGACGCCCTGGCGCAACCACCAGTGCGAGCCCCCGCGTTCCACGCCCCCGGGCGACCCCACCACCGAATCGACCGACCGTTCCGCACCAGGCACCGTCGCACCCGGCACCTCGACACCCGGCGCTTCCGAACCCGACGGCACCGGCACGGACACCCACCCCGGCCCCGGCAAGAACACCGGCACCGGCACCGGCACCGGCACCGGCGGCCACCAACTCGCCCGTGGCATCAGCGCGTTCCAGCGCAACACCGCGCCCCTCGTGCGGGGCGAGCTGGCCCGGCTGGCCCGGGAAGGGCAGCAGCCCTCGCAGCTCTTCCTGACCTGTGCCGACTCACGGCTGGTGACGTCGATGATCACCTCCAGTGGTCCCGGCGACCTGTTCGTCGTGCGGAACGTGGGCAACCTCGTGCCGCCGCCCGGCGGGGAGAGCGGGGACGACTCGGTGGCCGCGGCGATCGAGTACGCGGTGGATGTGCTCCGCGTGAGATCGATCACGGTGTGCGGGCACTCCGGGTGCGGAGCCATGCAGGCGCTGCTCAACTCCGCGCCGGAGAGCGCCGGTTCGGAGCCGGTGGGCGTTCAGACGCCGCTGAAGCGGTGGCTGCGGCACGGGCGGCCGAGCCTGGAGCGGACGGCCGACGACGGCCGGCCCTGGGCGCGGTTGGCCACCAGGGCGCCCGCCGACGCCGTGGAACAGCTGTGTCTGAGCAATGTGGTGCAGCAGTTGGAGCATCTGCGGGGGCACGGGTCGGTGGCGCGGGCGCTGCGGGAGGGGGAGTTGGAGCTCAACGGGATGTACTTCCACGTCGGTGAGGCGCAGGCGTATCTGTTGACCGAGGAGGACGAGGTGTTCGATCGGGTGGGGGTGATGGACGCGTCGGCCTGAACCGCGTCCACCCGGCGTCCGTGGGTACGAAAGACCCCTGCCACGCAGATCCGTTCGCAGGTCCGATGACAGGTCTAAACCAATATTTCGGCGACCCTTGTCATCGGACCCCCGGGTCTGATGAGCTGGCCCGGGACACAACGGACACCCTGGGAAAGGCAGATGCCGTGAGCAACGAAAGCCTGGCCAACCTGCTCAAGGAAGAGCGCAGGTTCGCACCCCCCGCGGACCTGGCGGCGCACGCCAATGTCACCGCGGAGGCGTATGAACAGGCCAAGGCTGACCGGCTCGGCTTCTGGGCCGCGCAGGCCCGCCGACTGAGCTGGGCCAAGGAGCCGAGCGAGACGCTGGACTGGTCGAACCCGCCGTTCGCCAAGTGGTTCAAGGACGGCACGCTCAACGTCGCGTACAACTGCGTGGACCGGCACGTCGAGGCGGGCAACGGCGACCGGGTCGCCATCCACTTCGAGGGCGAGCCCGGCGACAGCCGCGCGATCACCTACGCGGAGCTGAAGGACGAGGTCTCCAAGGCGGCGAACGCCCTGCTGGAGCTGGGAGTTCAGCGGGGCGACCGGGTCGCCGTCTACATGCCGATGATCCCGGAGACCGCGGTAGCGATGCTGGCCTGCGCGCGCATCGGCGCCGCGCACTCGGTGGTGTTCGGCGGCTTCTCGGCGGACGCGCTCGCGACCCGCATCCAGGACGCGGACGCCAAGGTCGTCATCACCACCGACGGCGGCTGGCGGCGCGGCAAGCCGTCCGCGCTCAAGCCGGCCGTGGACGACGCGGTCGACCGCCCGGACAGCGGCGTCGAGCACGTCCTCGTGGTCCGCCGTACGGGCCAGGAGGTCGCCTGGAACGACGAGCGGGACGTGTGGTGGCACGAGATCGTCGACCGGCAGTCGACGGAGCACACGCCCGAGGCGTTCGAGGCCGAGCAGCCGCTGTTCATCCTGTACACGTCCGGTACGACGGGTAAGCCCAAGGGCATCCTGCACACCTCCGGCGGCTATCTCACCCAGGCCGCGTACACCCATCACGCCGTCTTCGACCTCAAGCCGGAGACCGACGTCTACTGGTGCACGGCCGACGTCGGCTGGGTCACCGGCCACTCGTACATCGTCTACGGCCCTCTCGCCAACGGCGCGACCCAGGTCATGTACGAGGGCACGCCCGACACCCCGCACCAGGGCCGCTTCTGGGAGATCGTGCAGAAGTACGGGGTGACGATCCTGTACACGGCGCCGACCGCGATCCGTACGTTCATGAAGTGGGGCGACGACATCCCCGCGAAGTTCGACCTGTCCTCCCTCCGCGTCCTGGGCTCGGTCGGCGAGCCGATCAACCCCGAGGCGTGGATCTGGTACCGCAAGCACATCGGCGGCGACAAGGCCCCGATCGTCGACACGTGGTGGCAGACCGAGACCGGCGCGATGATGATCTCGCCGCTGCCGGGCGTGACCGCGACCAAGCCCGGTTCCGCGCAGACGCCGCTGCCCGGCATCTCCGCGACGGTCGTCGACGACGAGGCGAACGAGGTGCCGAACGGCGGTGGCGGCTACCTGGTCCTGACCGAGCCGTGGCCGTCGATGCTGCGCACGATCTGGGGCGACGACCAGCGGTTCCTGGACACGTACTGGTCGCGTTTCGAGGGCAAGTACTTCGCCGGCGACGGCGCCAAGAAGGACGACGACGGCGACATCTGGCTACTCGGCCGCGTGGACGACGTGATGCTCGTGTCCGGGCACAACATCTCCACCACCGAGGTCGAGTCGGCGCTCGTGTCGCACCCCGCGGTCGCCGAGGCGGCCGTGGTCGGCGCGGCCGACGAGACGACCGGGCAGGCGATCGTCGCGTTCGTCATCCTGCGCGGCACGGCGAACGCGGACGACGAGAACCTCGTGGGCGACCTGCGCAACCACGTCGGCACCGTCCTCGGCCCGATCGCCAAGCCCAAGCGCGTCCTCCCGGTGGCCGAGCTGCCGAAGACCCGTTCCGGCAAGATCATGCGCCGCCTGCTGCGGGACGTGGCGGAGAACCGTGAGCTCGGGGACGTCACGACGCTGACCGACTCGACGGTCATGTCCTTGATCCAGGAGAAGCTCCCCGCGGCGCCCAGCGAGGACTGAGCAGCACGTCACCGAGACGTACGTCCATGAGGGGTGCCCGGCGCAGCGCGCGCCGGGCACCCCTTTTAGGTAAACTAAGCAAAAAGTGATCCTCATGGTGTGCCGGGAAGTCTGGTCGGCGATGTGTTCCGTCCTGCCCACCGACCGGAGGTCCCCCCGATGGCCGCGCCCCGCCCCACCGCCCCCCGCAAGGTGTTCGGACGCCTGTCACTGCCCGAGCGGAACTTCGTCGCGGACGCGCTGCGCACCGAGACCGTCGGCGGTGTCCTCCTCCTGATCGCCGCGGTCACCGCGCTGATCTGGACGAACGTCCCCGCCCTGCACGACAGCTACGAGAGCGTCAGCCACTTCCACCTCGGCCCCGCCGCCCTCGGCCTGCACCTCTCCATCGCCCACTGGGCCGCCGACGGCCTCCTCGCCGTCTTCTTCTTCGTCGCGGGCATCGAACTCAAGCGCGAACTCGTCGCCGGCGACCTGCGCGACCCCAAGGCCGCCGCCCTGCCCGTCGTAGCGGCCCTGTGCGGGATGGCCGTACCGGCACTCGTCTACACACTCACCAATCTCACCGGTGGCGGCTCGCTCCAGGGCTGGGCCGTGCCGACCGCCACCGACATCGCCTTCGCGCTCGCCGTCCTCGCGGTCATCGGCACCTCCCTGCCGAGCGCCCTGCGCGCCTTCCTCCTCACCCTGGCCGTCGTGGACGACCTGTTCGCGATCCTGATCATCGCGATCTTCTTCACCGACCGGATCGACTTCGCCGCGCTCGGCGGGGCGGTCGTGGGCCTCGCCGTCTTCTGGCTGCTGCTGCGCCGGGGCGTGCGCGGGTGGTACGTCTACGTCCCGCTCGCGCTGGTCATCTGGGGGCTGATGTACAACAGCGGCGTCCACGCCACGATCGCGGGCGTCGCGATGGGTCTGATGCTGCGCTGCACCACCCGCGAGGACGAGGACCACTCCCCCGGCGAGCATGTCGAACATCTCGTACGACCCCTGTCGGCGGGCCTCGCGGTGCCGCTGTTCGCGCTGTTCAGCGCCGGGGTCGCCATCTCGGGCGGCGCGCTGGGTGACGTATTCACGAAGCCCGAGACCCTTGGCGTGGTCCTCGGACTGGTCGTCGGCAAGGCGGTCGGGATCTTCGGCGGCACCTGGCTGACGGCCCGTTTCACCCGGGCCTCGCTCAGCGACGACCTCGCCTGGCCGGACGTGTTCGCGGTCTCCTCGCTGGCCGGCATCGGCTTCACCGTGTCGCTGCTCATCGGGGAACTCGCGTTCGACGGCGACCAGGTGCTCACCGACGAGGTCAAGGCCGCCGTCCTCGTGGGCTCTATCGTCGCGGCCCTGTGCGCGACCGTGTTGCTCAAGCTGCGCAACGCCCGGTACCGCAGGATGTACGAGGACGAGGAGCGCGACGAGGATCTCGACGGCATCCCCGACATCTACGAGCAGGACGACCCGGGGTACCACCTGCGCATGGCCGAACTGCACGACCGCAAGGCCGCCGAGCACCGCAGGCTCGCCGAGGTGAAGGCCGCGGAGCGACGCGGGCTTGCCGAAGTGGCGGGCGGGGCGGGCGAGGACAACGACGGTCCGGCATGATCTGACGAGACGGTACAAACACATGCCGGTACAGACACATGCGGAAGAGGGAGTACGCGATGAGCGCACCCGACGGCAGCCCGGTCGGCGCCGAACGCAGCATCGGCCAGTTGTTCGCCTCGGCGACGACCGAGATGTCCGCGCTGGTGCACGACGAGATCGCACTGGCCAAGGCGCAGCTCAAGCAGGACGTCAAGCGCGGCGCGGTGGGCAGCGGCGCGTTCACGGTCGCCGCGGTGGTCCTGCTGTTCTCCCTGCCGATGCTCAACTTCGCGCTGGCGTACGGCATCCGCACCTGGAGCGGCTGGAACATGGCGCTCTGCTTCCTGCTCTCCTTCGCGGCGAACGTGCTCGTCGCGATCGTCCTCGGGCTGGTCGGCGTGCTCTTCTTCAAGAAGGCCGCGAAGAGCAAGGGCCCGCAGAAGGTGGCCTCGTCGGTCAAGGAGACCGCGGGCGTCCTCGGCAACGCCAAGCCGCATCCGCGCGCGGCGATCGAGGACCGTGTCCCCGAAGCCATCGAGGCTGTGGCACGCTCGTCCTCATGACGGACCCCGCCCATCCTTGGGCACAACCTGCTTCGGTCGTACGACTCGACATTCCCGGCGGGCGCGAGGTGACCCACCGGGATGTCGCGGCCAACGGCGCGCGCTTCCACATCGCGGAGGTGGGCGACGGGCCGCTGGTACTGCTGCTGCACGGCTTCCCGCAGTTCTGGTGGACCTGGCGGCACCAGTTGGGCGCGCTGGCCGATGCCGGGTTCCGGGCCGTCGCCATGGACCTGCGGGGCGTCGGCGGCAGCGACCGCACCCCGCGCGGCTACGACCCGGCCAACCTCGCCCTCGACATCACCGGCGTGATCCGCTCGCTCGGCGAGCCGGACGCCGCGCTCGTCGGCCATGACCTGGGCGGCTATCTCGCGTGGACGGCCGCCGCGATGCGCCCCAAGCTGGTGCGCCGGCTCGCCGTCTCCTCGATGCCGCACCCCCGGCGCTGGCGCAACGCGATGCTCTCCGACGTCAAGCAGTCGGCGGCGAGTTCCTACATCTGGGGGTTCCAGCGCCCCTGGCTGCCCGAGCGGCAACTGATCGCCGAGGACGCCGAGTTGGTGGGCACCCTGATCCGCGACTGGTCCGGCCCGCGGCTGCCGGACGACGCGGCGATCGAGGCGTACCGGCGGGCCATGCTGATCCCGTCGACCGCGCACTGCTCGATCGAGCCGTACCGCTGGATGGTGCGGTCGATGGCCCGCCCCGACGGCATCCAGTTCAACCGGCGCATGAAGCGCCCGGTGCGGGTGCCCACGCTGCATCTGCACGGCTCGCTGGACCCGGTGCTGCGCACCCGCAGCGCGGCGGGCTCCGGGGAGTACGTCGAAGCGCCGTACCGCTGGCGGCTGTTCGACGGTCTCGGGCACTTCCCGCACGAGGAGGACCCGGTGGTCTTCTCGACCGAACTGGTCAACTGGCTCCAGGACCCCGAACCCGATCGTTGACCGGCGCATGGCCGATCCGTGACCGGTGCGTGACCGGCCCACCGCACCCGGTATCCGGATCTGAACACCCGTTCTACGAACGGCCACTTGCCTCGCGCATACGCCAATTGGGGCCCCAAGGGGTGGTTATCGACCTTGGGGCAGGGGCAGACGGAGGGGTATGGGCTGGACGCACGACTTCAGTGACGCAGCACGCAATCGCCGCTCGGACCACGGTCTGAGCTCCCACCAACGGGGCGCCCCGCAACTCCAGGGCACAGACCTCAGGGTGGGGATCCCGCGCATTCTGCGCCGCCGGGCCCGATGGGTCTCGGTACGGCTGCGTCATCCCCGAGGCTGACGCACCCACCTCTTCACACACACCTCCGCACAGCGACCCTCCGCTTCACAGCGCCGCCTCACAGCGCGCAACTGTCGCTGTCCACCTGCTCGTTCGCGGTACGCCCCTTGACGATGTCCTCCTGGATCTCGTCCGCGGTGAGCGCGTACCCGGTGTCGGGGTCGTCGAGGGACTTCGCGAAGACCACGCCGTACACCTTGCCCTCGGGCGTGAGCAGCGGGCCGCCGGAGTTGCCCTGACGGACCGTCGCGTAGAGCGAGTACACGTCGCGGCGGACCGTGCCGCGGTGGTAGATGTCCGGGCCGTTGGCCGTGATGCGTCCCCGCACGCGTGCCGCACGGACGTCGTACGAGCCGTTCTCCGGGAAGCCGGCGACGATCGCGCTGTTGCCGCTCGTGGCGTCCTTGGTCGCGAACTTGAGGGAGCGCGCCTTCAGGTCCGGTACGTCGAGTACGGCGATGTCGCGGTGCCAGTCGTAGAGGACGACCTTGGCGTCGTACTTGCGGCCCTGGCCGCCTATCTGGACGGTGGGTTCGTCGACGCCGCCGACGACGTGCGCGTTGGTCATGACGCGGCGGTCGCCGAAGACGAAACCGCTGCCCTCCAGGACCTTGCCGCAGCTCTGGGCGGTGCCCATGACCTTGACGATGGACTGCTGGGCGCGGGTGGCGACCGCGCTGGAGGCGAGAGCCGGGTCGGGCGGCTGGACGTCGTTGATCGGCTCGTTCGCGAAGGGGCTGAAGACCTGCGGGAAACCGTTCTGCGCGAGGACCGAGGAGAAGTCCGCGAACCAGGTGTCGGCCTGCGAGGGCAGCGCCCGGGACACCCCCAGCAGCACCTTGGAGCTGCGGACCTCCTTGCCGAGCGTCGGCAGGGTGGTGCCGGCCAGGGCGGAGCCGATCAGCCAGGCGACCAGGAGCATCGCCAGCACGTTGACGAGGGCGCCGCCCGTCGCGTCCAGGGCGCGGGCCGGGGACCAGGTGATGTACCGGCGCAGCTTGTTGCCCAGGTGGGTGGTCAGGGCCTGGCCGACGGAGGCGCAGACGATGACGATGATGACCGCGACGACGGCCGCGGTCGTGCTGACCTCCGACTTGTCGGTCAGCGCGTCCCAGATGACGGGCAGTGTGTAGACGGCGACGAGACCGCCGCCCAGGAACCCGATCACCGACAGGATGCCGACGACGAACCCCTGGCGATAGCCCACGATCGCGAACCACACGGCGGCGACCAGCAACAGGATGTCCAGCACGTTCACCGGTTCAGGCCTCGCCTCAGCACTTCGCGATCACTCCAGGTCGGTCTGGGGGCCGGTCCACCGCGGAGCGGCGATCGCAGACGGCGTCCCCCGGGAAGACACAGCACGACGGACACCTTGTCATGACCGCCAGTCGAGGGGGACCTGCTTCTCGCGGTCCCAGGGGCGCTCCCAGCCCGCGTAGTGCAGCAGGCGGTCGATGACTCCGGCCGTGAAACCCCAGACAAGTGCCGATTCGACCAGAAATGCCGGACCGAGGAAGCCGCTGGGGTGCGAGAGCGTGACCCTGTTGGCCGGATCCGTGAGATCCGCCACGGGGACCGTGAACACCCTCGCCGTCTCGTTCGGGTCGACCACGCCCACCGGGGTCGGCTCCCGCCACCAGCCCAGCACCGGTGTCACCACGAAGCCGCTCACCGGGATGTACAGCTTGGGCAGCACCCCGAAGAGCTGCACTCCTGCCGGGTCGAGCCCGGTCTCCTCCTCGGCCTCGCGGAGAGCGGCCCGCAAGGGCCCGTCGCCCGTCGGGTCGCCGTCCTCGGGGTCGAGGGCGCCACCAGGGAAGGACGGCTGCCCGGCATGCGACCGCAGGGACGTCGACCGCTCCATGAGCAGCAGCTCGGGCCCCCGATCGCCCTCTCCGAAGAGGATCAGCACCGCCGACTGCCGCCCCGCCCCGTCCTCCGGCGGCAGGAACCGGCTCAGCTGCAGCGGCTCGACCGTCTCCACGGCGTGCACCACCGGATCCAGCCAGCCGGGCAGCCCCTCCTTGCCGATCCCCACACCCTGGGTATTCCTCGCGCGTGTCATCCCCCACCCCCGTTCCCACTGATCAACGCCCGATACCTCCGAGATCGTTCCGTCATCCGGCCCCCGACTTCGGCGTCACGCGGACCCGAGCGGCGGCGCCGGTTTCCCGCCCGCGTCCAGGTAGGACTGCGGAGGGTTCAGGCGCTGGCCGGGATAGCCGCCCTTCTCGTACTTGAGCAGCTTCTTCGCCTTCTCCGGGTCGGTCTCGCCCTCGCCGTACGCCGGGCAGAGCGGGGCGATGGGGCAGGCACCGCAGGCGGGCTTGCGGGCGTGGCAGATCCGGCGGCCGTGGAAGATCACGTGGTGCGACAGCATCGTCCAGTCGCTCTTCGGGAAGAGCGCTCCCACGGCGGCCTCGATCTTGACGGGCTCGGTCGCCTCGGTCCACTTCCAGCGCCGTACGAGCCGCTGGAAATGCGTGTCCACGGTGATGCCGGGCCGCCCGAAGGCGTTGCCGAGCACCACGAAGGCGGTCTTGCGGCCCACACCCGGCAGCTTGACGAGATCTTCGAGCCGCCCCGGGACCTCGCCCCCGAAGTCCTCGACCAGGGCCTTGGAGAGGCCTATCACCGACTTGGTCTTGGCCCGGAAGAACCCGGTCGGGCGGAGGATCTCCTCGACCGCCTCCGGGTCGGCGCCTGCCAGGTCCTCGGGAGTCGGGTACTTGGCGAACAGGGCCGGAGTCGTCTGATTGACCCTCAGGTCGGTGGTCTGGGCGGACAGGACCGTGGCGACCACGAGCTGGAAGGGGTTCTCGAAGTCGAGCTCCGGGTGGGCGTACGGATAGATCTCGGCCAGTTCGCGATTGATACGGCGGGCCCGGCGCACCAGAGCGGTGTGCGACTCACCCTTGCCGACCGTCGAGCTCTTTGTCACCTTTGCCGCTTTCCTACCGCCGTCAGGGCCCTGTTCGCCCACAGCGGAATCACGAGGTACAACCATCCGCCCAGCCCCCTTGGCCTGTGCTCTCACCGGCGATTTGGACACCCGGCCAGCCTAGAGCCCACCACTGACATCCGCCCCGGACCCCGAAGATCAGCCCCCAATTGGACCCCTGCCGCTTACCTCGGGACACCTGTGCGGCATCCTTGTGACAGATCACACTGTTTGGACGGTCCAGCAAAATGGGGAGCACGGTCCCCTGGTAACAAGGGGGAGCACCATCCCCTGAGCAGGTCGACAAGGAGAGAACTCGTGGACGACGTTCTGCGGCGCGCCCCGCTCTTCGCGGCGCTCGATGACGATCAGGCCGCGGAGCTGCGCGCCTCCATGAGTGAGGTGACCCTCGCGCGCGGGGACTCCCTCTTTCACGAGGGCGACCCCGGAGACCGGCTCTATGTGGTCACCGAGGGCAAGGTGAAGCTCCACCGCACCTCCCCGGACGGCCGCGAGAACATGCTGGCCGTCCTCGGCCCCGGCGAGCTGATCGGCGAGCTGTCGCTGTTCGACCCGGGCCCGCGTACGGCGACCGCCAGCGCGCTGACCGAGGTCAAGCTGCTGGGCCTGGGTCACGGCGACCTCCAGCCCTGGCTGAGCGCCCGCCCCGAGGTGGCCTCCGCGCTGCTGCGCGCGGTCGCCCGCCGGCTGCGCAAGACCAACGACGCGATGTCCGACCTGGTCTTCTCGGACGTCCCCGGCCGCGTGGCCCGCGCCCTGCTGGACCTCTCCCGCCGCTTCGGTGTGCAGTCCGAGGAGGGCATCCACGTGGTGCACGACCTCACGCAGGAGGAGCTGGCCCAACTGGTCGGCGCGTCCCGCGAGACGGTCAACAAGGCGCTCGCCGACTTCGCGGGCCGCGGCTGGCTCCGCCTGGAGGCCCGCGCGGTGATCCTGCTGGACGTGGAGCGACTGGCCAAGCGCTCCCGCTGAGGACCGCCGGCCGACGACTGCTCGCTGAGGACAGTTTTCGGCTGAGGACAGTTTTCGTACGACTACGAAGGGCCCTGCTCGTACGGCGGGGCCCTTCGCGTGTGGCCGGGTGGGGACCCAAGGGGTGGGGATGGACGAGGACAGAGCACCGGAGTCGGCCTGGCGGCACTCCTGGTGGCGACGATCGGCACGCTCCCTGTGGAGGAGCGCCGACGACCACGCCGACGGCGGCCTGAAGCCGCTGGGCCTCTGGCTGACGGCCGACGCGGTCGTCATCGCCCGTGCCGACCGCTTAGAGGCGTTCCGGGCCACCACGGGCGAACCGCTGTGGACCTGGCGCCCACCGGGCCGGCAGGCCGTCGCCCTGGTGTCCCCGGGCCTCGACAACGGCGCGGTCGTGGTGCTGCACTGCGACGACGGGCGCCGGGACGCCAAGCGCGTCGGCCTCACCTGGCTGGCCGTCAACACCGGAGAGGTCGTACATCGCCGGAAGCAGGACGCGGCCCTCCTGGGGCACATACCGGCCAAGGTCGCCCTCGGCGGGGGTCTCCTCGCGACGGCCGGAGAGTCCTGGAAGGACTGGGAGACGCGGCCGGTGATGCGCGCCCTCGACCTCCGCACCGGCGAGATCCGCTGGAAGCACGACCTCACGGACCCGGGCCTGGAGAGCGTGTCCGTGATCAGCGCGCAGCCCTTCGTGGCGACCCTGCGCACCCGCGTCCGCGGCGCACGCGCCGAGCACCGGCTGCTCGTGCTGGACGACGACGGCACGGACGGCGTGACGCTCGCCCCGCCGGACGGCTACGAGAGGTTCGGCGAGCGGATCGCCGTCACCGGTGACGTCCTGGTGGTGGGCCTGGTCCCCCGGGACAGGACCGAGCTCGACCGGGGCAACCGGCTCGGGGCGTACTCCCTGTCCACCGGCGCGTTCCTGTGGGAGTGGCACGGCGAGGAGACCTACCAGGACACCCATCTCGCCCACCAGGGGCGCCTGTTGGTCGTCCACGAGTACGGCGGCCGGCTCAGCGTGCTCGCCCCCGCCGACGGCCGGTTGGTGGCCCGGCGCAAGCTGCGCGGCACCGCGTTCGAATCGCTGGTGGCCGCGAACGGCGACCTGGTGGCCGTCGCCTGCGAGGCCGGCGACTACAGCCGCGGGCTGAGGATGTTCCGCTGGCGATGACCCCGTACGACGCCGGGACGCCGGAAAGGCCCAGGACACCGGACGACGACGGAACACCGGAGCACGACGGCTGGAAAAGCACTCCCCCGGGGCCCGTCTCCCGGCACAGTGATCCCATGGCCGAAACCGTCCCCCACAGAGGGCTCGACGCCCAGGGATACATCGAGCGCGAGGGCTCCTTGGGGCGTATCCCGCACGCCTTCCGACCGGTCGTCGCCACCGCGCGGGACCGGCTGATCGACCTCTACGGGGGACGCCTCAACAGCGCGTACCTCTACGGGTCGATCCCGCGCGGCACCGCGCGCGTGGGGCGCAGCGATCTGGACCTGCTGGTGGTGACCCGCCGGGAGCCGACCGAGGAGGACCGCTCCGAGGCGCGGACCCTCGGCGAGGCACTCGACAAGGAGTTCCCGGAGATCGACGGCGTCGGCACGCTGCTGTACGGCCGGGCCCGGCTGCTGAGCGAGCCGGAGACGTACGACCTGGGGTGGTTCGTGGCCTGCCTGTGCACACCACTGCTCGGGGAGGACCTCGCCGAGGACCTGCCCCGCTACCGCCCCGACCCGCTGCTCGCCCGGGAGACGAACGGCGACCTGGGGCTGCTGCTCCCCCGCTGGCGCGAGCGGATCGCGGCCACGGAGGACACGGACGCGGCCCGCCGCCCCCTGGTGCGCTTCATGTCCCGGCACCTGGTCCGCACCGGCTTCACCCTCGTGATGCCCCGCTGGAACGGCTGGACCAGCGACCTCGGGGAGATGGCCGAGGCGTTCGCCGCGTACTACCCGGAGCGGGCACAGGAGGTGCGCGGGGCCGCGGTGGCCGGACACGAACCGACGGGCGACGCGGGCGTCCTGCGGTCCTACGTCGACGATCTGGGCCCGTGGCTGGCCGCGGAGTACACGCGCGTGCACGGCGTGAAGAGCCCGCGTCCCCAGGGACCGGATCAGACTGTCGGCTAGATCAGGCCGTGTTCCTTGAGGTAGTCCAACTGGGCCCGCACCGACAGTTCCGCTGCCGGCCACAGCGAGCGGTCGACGTCCGCGTACACGTGGGCGACGACCTCGGCCGGGCTGCTGTGGCCGTTCTCGACGGCCGTCTCGATCTGGGCGAGCCGGTGGGCGCGGTGGGCGAGATAGAACTCGACGGCACCCTGGGCGTCGTCCAGCACCGGCCCGTGGCCCGGCAGGACGGTGTGGACGCCGTCGTCGACCGTGAGGGACCGCAGCCGCCGCAGCGAGTCCAGATAGTCGCCCAGGCGGCCGTCAGGATGCGCCACCACGGTCGTACCGCGTCCCAGGACGGTGTCCCCGGTCAGGACGGCCTGATCGGCCGGGAGATGGAAGCACAGGGAGTCTCCGGTATGCCCGGGCGTCGACACGACGACCAGTTCCAGGCCGCCGACCCGGATCACCTCCCCGGCGCCCAACCCTTCGTCCCCGAGCCGCAGCGCCGGATCCAGCGCGCGCACCTTGGTACCGGTCAGCTCGGCGAAACGGACGGCGCCTTCCGCGTGGTCGGGGTGCCCGTGCGTCAGCAGGGTCAGCGCGATCCGCTTGCCCGCCTTCGCCGCCACATCGACGACATTGCGCAGATGCCCCTCGTCCAGCGGCCCCGGGTCGATCACCACGGCCGACTCGGAGTCCGGCTCCGCGACGATCCACGTGTTCGTCCCGTCCAGGGTCATCGCGGACGCGTTGGGCGCGAGCACGTTGACGGCACGCGCGGTGGCGGGG
>NZ_JAENRY010000144.1 GCF_016612545.1 Streptomyces sp. MBT65
CTTCGGGGGTGGGTGTGGGGGTGGGTGTTCCGCTTGTCGGTGCGGTAGGCGTTGCCTGGGGTGCCGGTGGTGCGGTCGGCCTTGCTTGGGGTGCCGGTGGTGCTGTGGGTGTCGCGGTGGCGGCCTTCCGCTCGCGCTGGCGGGCGCCGTCGGCCAGGATCCACCGGCGGTGGGCCTCGACGAGTTCCTCCGGGGTCGCCTTGCAGAGCCGGGCGAACCGCTCCACGGGGGCGTAGTCGGTGGGTACGGCATCGCCGTTGCAGTACCGGTGCAGCGTCGACGTGCTCATGTGCAGCCGCTTCGCGAGCACGCCGTAGCTCAGCCCCGACCGGTCCTTCAGCTCCCGTATCAGCGCCGCGAACTCGGCCGTCTCCTCAGGCGTCGCCACCCTGCCCCCATCCCAGTCCCGCGTTCCAGGGAGTCGGTGTTCCCCCAGGTCAGAGCCGATGCGAACGTTCCAGGTTCCCGTGGATCCCGACTGCCGTAGCGGGTGGGACGGAAAGCGGCACAGGCTGCGGTCATCAAANCTCTCCCTCACCGCCTGCAACGACAAGCTGGGAGTACAGGACGAGGGCGCGGCGAACTCGAACTCGTCCACGGTGGCGCCGGCGGGAACGGCCGGGGCGAGGACGGGTGGGGCGAAGACGGGTGGGGCGGGGCAGACGAGCGGGTCCGCCGGGTCGAGCGGGTCGAGCGGGTCCGCCGGTTCCGCGGGGTCCACGTCGAGGGGCGGCAAGACGAGCGGGGGCGCGGGCACGAACTCCGGCACGGGCTCGGGCACGAACTCGGGCTCGGGTTCTGGCACGAACTCCGGCTCGGACACGTCCGCTAGCAGCGTCCCGTGCAGCGGCGCCAACACCAAGGTGACCGCACGGACGGTCAGCCGCCCCGTCAACCACATGCTGCTCACCGTCACCAACACCGGCTCCAAGACCTGCGACCTCTACTACTACCCGGCCGTCAACTTCGGCGACGCCCAGTCCGTACCGCCGGTGATCGAGGACTCCCAGCCCCAGGCGGTGACCACCCTCACCCCGGGCGAGTCGGGCTACGCCGGCGTGGCCCTCTCCGGCGGCGACGACGGCAGCGGCACCAACGGCCGCACGGCGAAGTCCCTCTCCGTCTACTTCTTCGACCGCAACAACAACGGCATCAGCCCGGCGGCGACGCCGTCACTGCCGACGAAGGGCGTGTACGTGGACGACTCGCTGAAGGTGACGTACTGGCTGTCGGAGGCGGGGGACGCGCTGACCTACTGAGCGGCAGGGGCCCGATCCTCGGTGAGGATCGGGCCCGAACCCTGTGACTACCCTTCGGCAGAGGTCAGTTCGGCCAGGAGAGCGGCCGTAGTGGTGGCCCCGGCCGCGCCGATGTCCCGCTGGATGCGCAGCGCCTCGCCCACCCGCTCACGGGCGGTCGCGAGATCGCCCGCGGCCGCGGCGGCCCGGCCGAGCCCGAGCAGCGCGTCCGCCTCCTCCAGCGGACTGCCCAGCTCGCGGGCGATGCCCAGGGCGACCTCGTGCGCGGCCGAGGACTCCGCCGCCCTGTCCACGGACAACTCCAGTCGCCCCAGCGAGTTCTCGGTCGCGGCGAGACCAAGGCGGTCACCGAGCTTCCGGTACAGGTCACTGGCGTCGCCCAGCTTCTGCCGTGCCTCGGTGGAGCGGCCGATGTCCGTCAGCAGATCGGCGAACTCCTTCAGCGCGCACGCCATCCCCAGTTCCTCACCGATCTCGCGGTACAGGTCCAGCGACGTGGCGAAGGCGTCCGCTGCCTCCCCGTCCTTTCCGAGCTGGTGCAGCGCGGCGCCGTAGTCGATGAGCAGTTCGGCCTCCAGCGCACGGTCGGCGAGCCTGGCGGCCAACTTTCTTGCCGTGGCGAGGAGTTCGACGGATTCCTCGTACCGGCCCATCAGCCGCAGGACACTGCCGAGCTTGGTCGTCGTCTGCGCCTCGACGAGCGCGATGCCCAACTCCCGGGAGAGCGCGCGGGCTTGGCCGAGGGCGTCCTGGGCCTGGTCGTAACGGTCCATGAAGTACCAGGTGTTGCCGAGGTTCTTCAGTGCCGTGACGCGGCCGAGGGTGCTGTTCAGCTCCTCGTGGAGGGCGAGTGCCTCGGTGAGCTGCCGTTCGGCCTCGGGGTAGTCGTCCACCCAGTAGGCCAGGGTGCCGAGTTCGATCATCGCGTCCGCCACGCCCGCCCGGTCGCCCGCTGTGCGGCTCAGCTCCAGCGCCTGCCGGAACTGGTCCCGGGCGGTGTCGTTGCGGCCCGTCAGGAAGTGGATCGAGCCCAGCTCCAACAGGGCGGCGGCCCGGCCGAGTTGGTCGCCGGAGGCGGTGCGGGCGTCGAGCGCGGCCTTCGTGATCCGCTCGGCGGAGTCGAAGTCGCCGTGGTTGCGGCGGGCGGTGCCGAGTTCGAGCAGGGCGGTGGCCTCGGCGGCCCGGTCCTCCACCGCCCGTGCCGCCGTCACCGCGTCCTCGTGCAGTCGGGCGGCGACGTCCCACGGCCCGCTCAGCCGCAGATGCCGTGCCATGGCGGCGGTCAGCGCGACCACCCGGGGCGGGCTGTCCGAGGCGGTGCGCAGACAGGCGAGCAGGTTGCCGCGCTCCGCCGTGAGCCAGGCCAGCGCCGCCCCGCGGTCCGCGACCGGCGGCAACTCGCCGCCGTAGCAGGCTGGTTGGGCGGGTGCGCCCGGGTCCGCCGTGTCCCGCAGGAGGTGGTCGGCGTTGTGGGTGGCGTCCTGGAAGTAGTCGAGCAGCCGGTCCACCGCGGCCTGTCGCAGGGCCGGGTCCCGGTCCTCGTTCAGTCCGCGCAGATACTCGGCGATCAGGTCGTGGAGTTCGTAGCGGCCCAGGATGTGCTCGTCCATCAGGTTGTCGTCGTACAGCGCCTCCAGTTGCCGTGTGGTCTCGCGCACGGTGCCGGTCGTGACGGCGGCGCCCGCGTACGCGTCCAGGTCCGGGCCCGGGTGCAGACCCACCAGGGTGAAGAAGTCCTGGCGGTCCGGGGGCAGTGCCCGGTACGACAGCTCGAAGGCGGCCGCCACCTCGACGTTGCGGACCCGCAGCACGGATAAGCGGTTCACCGCCTCGCGCATCTCGTTCACCAGATACTCGACGGTGAGCGCCTTCCGGTTCCTCATGCGCCCTCCGAGGATGTCGATGGCCAGCGGCAGATGCCCCGCCAGTTCCATCAGTTCGGCCACCGGGCTGCCCGGTGGCAGCGGGCGCTGGGCGCTCCGGCGGAACATGAGGTCCGCGTCCCCCGGCGAGAGCACGTCGAGGGCGATCGTCACCGCGTCCAGGCCGATCATCCGGTGCCTGCTGGTCACCAGGACCAGGGACGAGGGCGAACCCGGCAGCAGCGGGCGGACCTGCGCGTCGTCCAGCGCGTTGTCCAGGACCAGCAGCACCTTGCGGTCGGCCAGCCGGCTCCGCCACAGCTTCGCGCGCTCCTCCAGGCCGTTCGGCACCTGCTTCGACGACACCCCGATCGCGGACAGCAACTGCGCCAGGGCCTCCGTCGGCGGTACCGGCCGGTCGTCCCCCGAGTGGGCGTGCAGGTTCACGAAGAGCTGCCCGTCGGGAAACCTGCGGCTCAGTCGGTGGCCGACGTGCGTGACGAAGGCCGACTTCCCCACGCCCGGTTTGCCGTCCACCGCGCGCACGGCGATCACACCGCCGCCGGCCCGCGCGGCCCGCACCCCGTCGAGGACCGACTGGAGTTCGTGCTCCCGCCCGGTGAAGTGGGGTGTGTCCCGGGGCAGTTGATTGCCCGGTGGCACAAGGGCCGCGGCCTCGGTCGCCGCCGCGAGATCCTCCAAGGCGTCGAACAGGCCGAGCACATAGGCGCGTCGCCGGTCCGAGGCGTCCTTGGACAGGCCCATGACGCCCAGACAGTGCTCGACGTACTTCTCCACCACGGACCGGTCGACGGGGCGCTTCCACCGGCCGCGCTCGATCGCGGAGAGCGTGGCGTCCGATCTGCCGGTCGGCTTCTGCAGGTCGCCCTGCCGGAGCCCGGCCTCCTCGCGCAGGCGGGCGAGCTCCCGGCCCAGTACCTGTTTCTGCTGATCGGTCACGTCTTGGCCTCCTGTGGTGGCCCCGCTGCTGAATTCCAGCGGGGGATGCGCCCGCTCACTCCGTTCACCTGCGAGAACGCCTGTCTCTTCGGCGGCGGTTCCAGCGTTCGGCCGCTGACGGCCTTCTGGAACCCACTCTGGGCTCGCACCGCGAACCAGCTCCGGGCCGCCCTGGCCCGGGGTACGGACAGGCAGCGAGAACGGCGACGAGCATGACAGCGCAACCGCGTACCGAGCACGAGGAGCACGTACCTCGCACACCGAGGTCGTATCTGCTGCTGTGCCCGATGTGGTCGCCGACCCGGGGCGGCGTGCCCGCGTTCAACCGCCTCGCCGCGACCGGGCTGGCGGAGATCGGGCACCGCGTCGCGTGCCTGGTGCTGAGCGCCACCGCCGAGGAGCACGAGGACGCGCGGCGCCGCGGTGTGACCCTGCTGACCGCCGAATCGACCCCGGCCGGTCCGACCCTGCTGCTGCCCGCGTCCGCCGCCGTGGACTTCGGCGCCGAGGTGATCGTGGGCCACGACCGGTTCACCGGCTGCGAGGCCTGGGCCTACGCCCGCCGGCACGCCCCCGGCCTGCTGGTGTACATCGCGCACACCGTGCCCGCGGAGATCGAACGCTACAAGGACTCGGGCCGGGCCACCTCGCGGATAGAGGAGCGGGAGCGGATCATCCGCCGGCTCGGCGCGGAGGCCGATGTCGTCGCCGCCGTAGGACCGCGGATCGCGCGCTGTACGGCCGACCTGCTCGCGGCCGGGGACACCACGCGCGGCGGCGACGTCGTCCAGCTCGATCCGGGCATCACGCTGTCCGGCCCCGAGCCGAGGCGCCCGCTCGCCAAGCGGAATGTGCTGGTGCTCGGGCGCACCGAGGACATCGGGCTCAAGGGGCTGGACCTCGCGGCCCGCGCCGTCGCCGGCGTACCGGTCCTGGGCGGGCCGCCGTTGACCCTGCTGGTCCGGGGCGCCGCCGAGGCCGAGTGCGACGACCTGCACGGGACGCTGGTGGAGCTCTCCAGGCTGGCCCGGGAGCGCGTCGACGTCCGCCCCTACACCGTCGACCCGGCGGAACTCCGGCGCGACCTCGCCCGGTCCGCGCTGTGCGTGATGCCCTCCCGGGTCGAGGGCTTCGGCCTGGTGGTCCTGGAGGCGATCGGGGCGGGCACACCGGTGCTGGTCGGCGGGAGCAGCGGCGCGGCCGAGCTGCTCCGCGCCGAACTGGGGCACGCCGCCGAGCCGATGATCGTGGAGATGTCCGACGACGAGGAGATCGACGTACGCCGCTGGAGCGACGCGATCGCCGGGGTGACCTCCGAGCTGGAGGACTCCTTCGCCTACGCCGAGGACGTACGGGCGCGGCTGGCGGGCCGGCTCGACTGGCGTAGGACCGCCCGCACGCTGGCCGAGGCCGTCGACCGCGCCGTGGAGCGGCGACGCGGATGAGCCGCCGCGGACACCGTGCCGTAGGGGCCTAATCCCTCGAACACGGGTATGTACCCCTGCGTGGCCGACGCGCGGGGGGAGGCGGCGGAGATTCTGTCGGTAGTGGTCAACATCGCGGTCGGGCTGGTGACGAGTGTCATCAGCGGCTCTGGAGTCTGGTTGTGGCAACGCGGCAAACACGCCCGCGCGCTGCGGCGGAAGGCGGCGTTCTTCGGGCTGCGGCCGGGTGGCGAGTGCCTGATCGTGATGAACAACAAGTACGACCGTCCCGGCAGCGCCGCCCACAAGGACGTCCGGGCGATGATCGAAGTGGCCACGCTGGCAGGGGAGTTCGGCTGCCAGGTGTCCGTGGAGTCGAGCGGCGACTTCCACGCGAGCAACGACAGCCGGACCGAGTTCTGCATCGGCGGCCCCTGGGGCGGCTCCAACATCCGCACCGGCGGCCATCTCGCGGCTCACCTTCCCGGGGTCGACTGGCGCCCCTTCGGCCCCGGCCCCGACTCCAGTGCGATCGTGGTGGGAGACGACCACTTCCTCTGGGACCGGGGGAACGTGGAGTACGCGCTCGTCGCCAAGTTCACGCCTCCGGAGTCGGCCCGCCCGGTCCTGCTGGTCTGCGGCCAGAGTTCGTTGGCCAACCACGCCGCGATCCACTTCCTCAAACGCGCCCATCGGGAGCTGGCCGGAGCGGTCCCCTCGATCGACCGGTTCTGCGTCGTCGTACGGATCTCGTCCATCGCCACCTACGGCTTCCAGCGGGCGAGCCTGGAACGCGACGTGTCCACCAAGGCCTTCGCCGTGCCCACCGGGTGAAATCCGTGCGTGGTGTCAGCCCGCCGTGACCTGGACCCGCGGGTCGGCCTCGGTGAACGCGTCGGAGACCTTGGTGATCAGCTTGCGGGCGTGCAGGCCGCCGCCGATGCCGTGGGGTGAGTAGAGCTCCACGGTACGGGTGGCTCCGCGGTCCCACACGTACATGTGTACGGCCGTCCCGTTGCCCTGGCCGCCCCCGCTGAACTTGGGCACGTACGCCCCCACCGTGAAGTCCGGCTGGTCGTCGTCCAGGCTGGCGAACGGGGAGTCGTTGGTCGGGGTGAAGTACCCGCTCACATCGTTCCCCATCAGTTTCGCCGCCGCCCCGCCGAGCACCGAACCCACCCCGCGCGCTCCCGCCGCACCGATGCGGAACACCTCGGCGCACTGCTTCACCGTGAGCGTGGTGGTCAACTGCGTCTGCTTGCTTCCCATGTACCGACCTCTGATCCGTGTGCGGCTCTCGACATCCCACCGCAGGAGGGTGAGTACGAAGGAGAGACGGCGGACACGGCCGCCACACCGCCACAGCGGAGGGAGACGGGATCTCCCCCGCCTCCCTCTCGCCCCCGGCACCACTGGCCCCGGCCCCCTCGCGACGCAACGAGCGTAGGACCGGCGCGGTCGCCGCGACCATCGTTGCCTGTTGCCAAGTCAAGTTGGCACCACGGGGGTTGTGGGGCGGATGCGGCGCGGTGCGGATGTCACTTGGGCGCGTGGTTCTCGTACGGTGGGTGGGGTGCGGTTGGGGTGGGGCGGTACGGCGATCGGCTCGGGCCGGCTCCGGTCGGCGTGCGGGTTGCCTGGTCAACTGGGCGTCACGCAGCCCGTGCAGCTCAGTGCGGCCGTCACCCTGGCGCGCAGTTCCCGCATCGCGGGTCGGGTGTGTCTGCGGCGCAGCGATATCGCGAGCTGCCGGAGCTGGGTCCGGACGGCGTCCGAGCACAGTCCTTCGGAGTCCTTCAACAGACCGTCCACCACCGGGACGACGGCGTCCAGCTCGCCCGCGTCGGCGAGGCTCAGGGCGAGCCGGGCCGTGAACAGCGCTCGCATGCGAGCCGCCCGGTGCGGCAGTTGACCGAGACCGTCCCGGATCACCTCCGCCGCTTCGTCCGGTCTCCCGAGGTCGTACAGGCACCAGCCGCCGACCGGGCCGCCGAGCCGTACGGCGAGATCCGAGCCGATGACCAGCGCGGGCGACCGTGACCGGGAGCCTTCGCTCGGCCTCGCGGCAGTGACGGTGATGGCGGCGGTGCCGGCGGTCGCGTCGAGCAGTTCGCCGGCCCGGTCCAGCGCCGCCGCGCACAACTTCCCCCGCCCCGCGAGTGCCAGGCCCTGCGCCTCCCGGAAGGCGGCCAGCGCGCGGATCCGCGGACTGCCGTGGCCGCGCCGCCCGGCCTCGGCGGCGTACTCGACGACGCTTTCGGCGTTCCCCTGGTACAGCGCCAGACCGGCCCGGCGGATCAGGGTGTGGTCCGCGAGGTCGTGTGCGCCCGCCTCCGTGGCCAGGGTCTCGGTGCGCCCGATCCACCGCTCGGCCTCCGTGTGGTTCCCGGACTCCTGCGCCATCCACCCGGCGAACTCGCAGTAAAAGGCGAGGAGTTCGAGGTACTGGTCGCGGGCGGCCGGGGTTCGAGCGGCCGGTGCCAACGACTCCAGCAGCGAGATCGCGCCACCGGCCTGCCGCAGCACGGGAGTTGGCGACACCCGCTGGGCCAGCCGGCGCAACTCGCCGAGGTGGCCGGTGAAGTGCGCGACGGACCGTACGTCCTCCCCGTCGTCCACGGCCGGTAACGCCACCGGACAGACAGCCGGGGCCGGCTGCCCGGAGCCAGGGGCGCCCTCGGTGCGCGGCGAACTCGGCACCGCACGAGGGGACTTGTCGGCGGCTGAGGTCGGGGCCGCCCGCGGCACGCGTGGCGCCAGCAGGTCGGCCAACTCACCATCGGCGCCCAGCGCCGTGTCGCACAGCCGGGCCAACTGCGGGCTCGGGGTGCGGTCCCCCGACTCCACCCGGCTGAGGTAGGACGGCGAGAAGTGCACCAGGTCGGACAGCCCCGACAGGGACAACCCGGCCCGAATTCGGTGCAGTTGGAGGGCATGACCGAAGCGGAGTGGCGGCAATGCGGTACTCCTGCCGAGAGCGGTGGGTCAGGACAATATCCGCCGAAGTGAATACTTGTCCGCCGATTCCGGATGAACCCAGGTCGGCCGCACGGACCGCCGTCACCGCGCCGGTCGCCGCAGCAGCTCCGCCACCTCGTCGACCAGCCGCTCCAGATCGGCCGGGGCATACCTGTGGTGCAGCCGCAGGTACTGCTGCCCGCTCAACCGTGCGACGGCCGGGGGCAGTTGCTGCTCCTGCGGTAGGTTGGCGTTCAGCAGGACCGGAACCACCCGCACCCCACTGTGAAACGCCTGGAGGATCTCGCGGCGCACCCAGTCGGCCGGATCGTGCAGGCGCGGCCTGCCGTGCGCGTCGACGGCGTCGAGCCAGCGCGGACCGATCACCGCCAGCAGGACCGAGGACTCCCGCACCGCGCCGAGGATGGCCTCCGCGAAGTCCTCGCCGGGGCGGATCGACCGAGAGGCCCGGAAGACCGCCTCGGGCCCGAACCGGGCACACAGCGCGGTGTCGATCAGAACCGCGCCGTACGGTTCGTCTCCGGTCCGGTAGTTGATGAAGACACGTGTCGGGGGTCGGCCGTTCGGTCGCCCCCGTTTCATCGAAGCCGGGGTGTCAGTTCTCATGACTGGATCGAACCGCGAGGCGCCGGGTGAAAAAAACGGCCTCAAGGTGAAAACGCCCCGCGACCAGGGCGGATACGAGGGCGCGCACCGGGGCGGAAACGCGGTCGAGAACCCGGTCGAGAACGCGGTCGAGAACCCCGTGCCGACACCGGACCTGGTGGCACCGGACCTGGTGGCACCGGACTTGGCGGCGCCGGACTTGGCGGCCTGGCAGGCACTCCGGTCAGGTCTGCGCCAGGTCCACACGGCGGTGGCATACGGCCTGCGTGACGACCGGGAGGCAGAGCCCGAGGCACTGCGGGCGCTGGCCGCCGCCCCGGCCTTCGACCCCTTCGGCCCCCTCTGCGCACGGGACGGCTGCACCGAGGAGGAACGGGGACGCTGGCTGGCCGACCGCGTCGTCCGAGGCGTGGAACGGGCCCGCGACACCGTACCCGAGGTCGTACCGGGCGGGCTCCGCGGCTCCGCGGAGCAGGCCCTGGTGCTCTGGTGCCTGCACGTCGCGCTCGGCATCCCCCTCGACGAACTCGGCGCAGCTCAGCAGGGAGACATCGAACCCCCGCTGCACGGACGGGACTTGGCCCAGAAGATCGAGGGCAGGATGTGGCTGAGCGCCCGCCCGACCAGCCGCTCCCGCCCGGGCATCGACACCCTGTACCACGAGGTGCAGGCCGCGCTGCGCGACCGTTTCCCCACCCGCGAGGACGACACCGACGGCGAACTCGCCCGCGCCCACTTCGGCTACGAATGGCACCGCCTCACCCGCCTCGGCCAGGATGCCGAACGCGAACTGCTGACCCTGCTGAGCACCCTCGCCCCCGCCCCACTGCCGGTCTCCTTCCTGGCCGAGGCCTGGGGCCCACTCCCCGACCCGCTGCGCGACCTGGGCAACAGCACCGCCCTGATGGCCCTCGCGCTACGACGGCTGCTCGACCGCGGGCTGCTCCTGGTGACCGCCCGCGGCGACACGCGTCTGGTCGCCATCCCCCGCCTCCTGCACCCCCTGCCCACGGAAACCCTGGACGCGCCGCAACGCCGCCGCCGGGCCAACATCGCCCTGCGTTTCCTCGGCGTGGCCCTGCGCGGCGACACCCACGACCACGACGCATGGCCGGAGTGGCGCGACGCCCTGCCCCACGTCCTGCACGTAGTGAACCTTGCGGACCAGCACGGCGACGGCCTCCCTGAAGCCGCTGACCTGATGGACCGACTCTCGGTGTTCCACCGCGTCCGCGGCGACGACACGGCCGCCCTGACAGCCGCCGACCGAGCACTCCACCTCTACGAGCGGGCACACACCCCCGTACCGGCCACCTACGCCACGTACCTCACGAACCATGCGATGGCTGTGCGCGCGGTGGAGGGGGCGGAGGCGGCGCTGAAATCCATCGAGAGGGCGCTTGCGATTGAGGTTGAGGAGGGAGGTGGGGTGGAGCGGGTGGATCAGGTGGGTCCGGCGAACCGGGCGGATCAAGCGAACGTGCCGGACGGACCGGGCATGCTGGGTGCGCCGGACGCGCCGGACGCGCCGGACACGGCGGACGCGTCGGACGCGTCGGACACGGCGGATCAGGTGAACAGGGCGGATCTGTCGAAGCAGGTGAACCGGGCGGGTCCGGCGAAGCAGGTGAACCGGCTAGACGCCGACCACGCCCAGACACTCAACCTCTACGCCTCGATCCTGGAGAGCGCCGGCCGTTCCCAACAGGCGGACGAGGCATTCCGCCAGGCCCTCACCATCGCCCGCCACAGCCACCAGGACTCCGGCGACGAAGAGGACGCGGAAACACTCGTCATGGTCCTCAACGACTATTCCGTGCACCTCCTGCACCACGCGCCAGAACAGGGCGCCTCGGCCAAGTCGCAGGCAGCCGAGGTACTACGACTCCTGGAAGAGGCCGAGACCGCGGGCCGCACCGGAGGCTACGGCACGGAACAGATCATGCTGAACCGCGCCGAGGCCCTACGCCGACTCGACCGCCCCGAGGACGCAACCCGGGTACTCGAAGACCTCATCGCCCTGTGCGAACAGTGGGACGAACCCACCCTGCTCCTGTTCGCCGCCCTGGCCAACCTCGCCGAAATCCTCGCAGCCCTCGGCGACCCCCGCCACGGCGAGGTCCTACGCCGGGCCCACGAGATCGACGACTTGCTCGCCACGTCATAGCCGCCCCGACGCCAACAAGGGACACCTGAAAAGACCCCGGGCGAGGCGAAACAACTCAGGGCCCGATCCACTCACTGGATCAGGCCCTGACCTGCTACTCACTGTCGGGGTGGCGGGATTTGAACCCACGACCTCTTCGTCCCGAATGAGGTTCGGTTAATGATCTTTCCTGCCTGGACTGTTTTTGCGCATGTCAGGTGAGTGGGCCCGGTTGGTCTCGGGTGGTGTGGAGGGGGCTTCGGGAGCAGGTCGGCTCCCAGATGGCTCCCAGCAGGAATCCGGCTTCGCCGATGGCAACAGCATGGACTACTCCGTTGCCGGATCGCTGGAGCCGCTGGTTGCCCGTACCGGGCTCAGGCGAGTCGGTGAGTGCGAGACTTGCGGCCGCCCGCCCCACCAAGGGGAAGTGCCGAGAATGGAGCTGGACGGACAGGCACAGGTCCTCGCCAAGCTGGATGACCCGGAGGAAGCCGTCCCTAAGCTGTCAGAGCTATGAGTGAGCAAGGACAACTAGAAGCACCGGCGGAGCAGTGGACACCGCCGGAAGGGTCGTGGGCGTCGTCGGCCGCGAACCGGCGGAGCATGCTCGGCAACCGGCATCGCGATACCGCACCCGAGCGGCTCCTCCGCTCGCTTGTCCACTCCGCTGGACTGCGCTACCGGGTGGCGGCAAAGCCGCTCCCGAAGATGCGCCGCACGGCCGACATGGTCTTCCGCCCTGTGAAGGTGGCCGTCTTCATCGATGGCTGTTTCTGGCACGGCTGCCCGGAGCACTTCGTGATGCCCAAGACGAACCGGCCGTACTGGGAGGACAAGATCGGCCGGAACATCCAGCGAGACAGGGACACAGACAACCGTCTCGCGGAGGCAGGTTGGCTGGTGCTCCGTTTCTGGGAGCACCTCGAACCACAGGCGTGTGCCGCCACTGTCATTGAGGCAGTTGCCGCCCGGCGGCAGGAGGCCGAAGCCTCGAAGCATCCGAGGAAGACCCGCTGACCGCCATGTCGCGGGCGGCAGCGGTCAGTTGATCTTCGCCTGGTTCAGCGAGACGCGCTTAAGCATGGCTGTACCGGTGTCGCAGGTCCGCTCGGGTAACCTGCGGCTGCCGGTGCGAAGCCCTGTCACTAGCGGTTGTCATCTTTCACCGTTGTTCCCCCCTCAGGCGGCCCCACACGTCGGGCCCTGAGTCTTGCCTCACCCGCCGATCCCAAGGCTTCCTGGGCCATAAAGCCGCAGAGTTTCCCTCTGCGTTCTGCCACACTTCCTTCATGGGTTCCAAGAAGATCGTCTACCTTGACCAAAACAAGTGGGTCGAGATACTCAAGGCCCAGAAGAGTGGAACGGACTCGTCTTTACTGGAGGCTGTCGCCACCCTCCGAAAGGCTGTGCAGTCGGGAAGCGTGATAGTGCCGCTTGCAGCAGGCCATTACCTTGAGACATGGCATCGGTCAAACTGGGAATCCAGGCATGATTTGGCGCAGGTTATGCGCGATCTGTCGCAGTTCTCCACGCTGGCGCCGGTACAACGCGTGCAGCGTTGGGAGATAGACCTAGCTTTGATTTACTGCCTTGGATTTGAATCTGGAGGGGCGGAACCAAGGGAAATTCAGAAGAAAATCCTCGGGCGGGGTGTTAATCACGCCTTTGCATCGCCTACCGGACGTCTGCGCCTGGTTAGCAGCGTTGCCACTGATGACGCCCCGGAGGGAGAACCGCTAGAGCCGGAGTCGCAGCTACTGGATCTTTTGGAAAAGGTGCGCGCTCTACCCAATGACGCGTACGAGTGGTGGTCTCTCGCAGGCAACACAAACGACTCGATGATCCACAAGGACTGGGACACGCGAGGTCAGCACAGGATCGGCGAGACGTACGCTATGCAAGAGCGAGCGCTTTCAGATCATCTGATTGTGATCCCTGGGGGGAAGGGGAGACTCGATGACTTGATCGCAGCTCAGGACCTGGCTGAAATATCGGAAGATGTGAATGAGGCTGCGGCAGAAATCGGTCTCGACCCCCTAAATGTCTATGGGAAGCTAGTCCAGATGGGGGGCCCAGAAGCCGTCAAAGGATTCTTGCGGGCCATGCCATCCGTTGCGGTTAGGTATGAAGCGCGACGCTTGAAGCATCGAAACCATCAGTGGCCGTGGCAACAGCATGACCATATCGACCTAGCCGCTCTCTCGGTCGCAGTTCCCTACGCCGATATAGTCGTCACTGAGCGACAGTGGGCCCACCTCTTCAAGGTCGCCAAGCTGGATCGCCGATTTAACACGCGCGTGATCAGTCGGCTGAGAGACTTGCCTAAGATTTTGGACGACTGACAGCCAGCTCTCCATGCTGCTGTAGGTGTCCACTTGCTCAACCCACTACTCTCGCCGCAGCGCCCGCCCACGCCACAGCGGACCCGCGGGCGGCAATGGCGCCTTCCATCCCGGTGCTGGCCGCCGCCCCCGCTGGAGGCACTGCTCTAACCTTGACTGGGTAGTCTCGCCCTTACCCCGGCCTGGTCTTCGCCCCCTTGTGGGCGCGGCACCTGCGATCTCTGATCGGACTGACCAGACACCTGGAGGGGTCTGGTCAGCTCCCGTCGTAGGCCACCTGCAGTCGTATGGTGCCTTTGGCCGTGTGCAGAAAGGCGTCGCCCTGTCCCGCCAGAGCTTCGGCTCCGGTCTCGTCCAGAATGATGCGGCTGTCAGTTGAAGTCTTGACCCGCAGGGCGAGTTGGGCGGGGAAGTTGGAACGGATGGTCGTCGAGATAACGTCCGCGCTCGGGCGCTGCGTGGCTGCGATGACGTGGATGCCGGCAGCGCGGGCCTTCTGCGTCAGGCGCTTGAGCAGCGCTTCGATTTGCTTCTTCTCTTCCGGATCACTGGTGAGGTCGGCGTACTCGTCCAGAACGATGACGATCCAGGGCTTTCGGTCTGCTTTGTCGACCTTGGCGTTGTACTCGACGAGCTTGCGCGTGCGGATCGCTTTCATGTCCTTGTAGCGCACGGCCATCTCGTCGACAGTTTCCTCAAGAATCTCGATGGCGTCGGCGGCGTCCATACCGATCATGCCATCAAGGTGAGGGTCGTCCTCAAAGTCGACAAGCTCGGTGCCCTTGGGATCAACGAGGCGGAGTCGCAGGGTGCCCTTGTCGTACCGGACCAGACCCTTGAGGATCGTGTCCAGGGCGACGGACTTTCCTGATCCAGTAGTACCGGCCACCAGCAAGTGTGGTGAGTCCGCGGAGGACAGGTCGATGGTGACAGGGTTGCCTTCGATGTCGGCGCCCAGCGGGGCGATGAGGCTCTCGGGATCGGTCGGGCACCGCTGCCATAGCGACTCGGCGTCAACTCCGTACTTCTCGTCGTCGATCTTGGGGATCTCGAAGAGCACGGAGCCGCGGTCGCTGCGGGTGCGAATGCTGAACCCGGAGGGCAGTGCCAGGGCCAGGAAGATCTCGTCGCGCCGGTTGGTCAGTTTGTCCACGGTGACCCCAGGACTGGGGATGAACCGGAAGATGTAGAAGCCGGGTCCTTCCTGCCACTTGCCGACCTCCGGAGCGGTGACTGCCACCTTGTGGCGGGCGAAGACGTCAACGACCTTGTTGTATCGAAGTCTCAGTTCCTCCTCGGAGAGCCCCCCGCGGTGATTCTTCAGAGGGACAGGATCTACCTCTGCGGCAGAGTGGCGGGCAACTACTGCTCGCGGCAAGGTTGTTGGAGCAGTCGTTCCGACTGCCTCGACAGGTGCCGTCGGTCCTTCCGGGGTAGGCAGTTCGGCGGAAATTCCTACTGAGAGGGTTGTGGCGACGGCGTGGGGGACCGTCACGGTCCCACTGAGGTCCCCAGAAACAACAAGGGGGTCGGCATTGGTGGGGTCCTGGTTGGCGCGCAGAGCGCCGATGAGGTTGAGCAGTTCGTGCTTGTTCAGCCTCACCAGGGTGTGCTTGCCGAGGGTTCCGACCGCGGGGGCCGGCTGGTCGTCCTCGGCTGAGATAGCCACGGCAACGCCGGTGACTTGACCGAGCTCGACGTCCTCGGAACGTAGGGCGTCAAGGACCTTTGCCTCGACCTGACGGTGGTCGTCATTGCCGATCAAGGTGCGAGCTGGAAGGTCTGCGGCCTGCAGCGCGTTGCCACTGGTCTGAGCGATCGCGGCGGCAAGCTCGTCCAGCCAGAAGGGACGGTCGTGGCGAGCCGCGCCGTCCGAGCGGAAGGCATCCTCGCATAGGTCGGTGGTGCGGTTGAGCTGTACCTCAGCCGAACCGACGTCGAAGGTCTGGCGGAACTTGGACTCGGCGACCAGGACATCCAGGCGAACTGTGCCGTCGTCCTGGATGGTCAGCACGAACCGGCCCAGATCGGCACGGGTTTTGTGTCCGCGGCCGAACCAGCGGTGGTGCTCGTCGAAGCTGATCCAGGTGACCAGGCTCGTGCCCTGCCGAGAGACGGGAAACTGCTGGTCGATGACAAATCGCGTGGCGACCAGGCCCACGACTTCGTTGACCGTGGTGCCGATACCGAGGGAGCGCAGCACGGCGCCAGGGGCCACGTTGCGGCCGACCTCGTAGATTCGCTTAGCGGTGCCTTCGGAGTCCTGCGGGGTGACAACGCCGATCTGCTCCAGGCGGCGCCGCAGCCGCTGGACGACGAATTGCCGACCGGTCTGCGAGCTGACAATGAGAGTGTAGGACTCGTTCTTGCCGACACTGGGCTTGACGAGGATGACGTCAGGGCGGTTGCGCAGGGCATCGATCTGCTCACGGCCGATGAAGCTGTCGAGGGTGACGACCCAATGTGCCACGCGGTGCAAAGTGGCGAACAGGTTTTGGTGCTGGTCGAACTGCACCTGCATCTCGAAGTAGTCGATGCCATCGACACTCTCCCGGGAGACCGGGGAACGGCGGTCGTAGCGCACGCACAAGGTTGACCAGGACTCAAGCGTCTCGTCGGCGGTCTCGGGCAACAGCGCTCTCACGACGTTCTCGCTGGTCTGAGCCAGGTTGTGTGAAGCCGGGTGCTTCCAAGGGTTGAAGGAGCCCGACAAGGACTCCTTCTTAGTGCTCTCCTTGATGCTGGTCTGGGTGCCGAACAGCGCCGGAGCCAGGGCGAGGTCGACAGTGTCTTCCAGCCCTGAGAGATCTGCTTCCTGGTCGGGCTCCCATGCCTGCAGGATGAGTTGGACGTCGGGCAGGAAGGTGTCCTCGGACATCTCCGCACCGGCGAAGTGCAGGTCGAAACCCTGGATGATCTCGTGATGGGTGGCCTGAGGAGCCAGCACGACCAGATCAACTTTCAGACGAGGGTTCTTGGCCCGTACCTGCTTGGCCACGCGCATCGGCAGGACAGGATCGCCATTGCGGTCCAGAAGCAGTACACGTAGGCCGTCAAGCTTGTGGGGGTAGGTCGTCAGGTAGTCGGTGATGACGCGGACCATCTCGTCGATCGCCGTCTCGTCGACGCTGGAGAGCCATTCCTTTGACTCGTTGCCGCCGAGGCGGACCGGGGCGTACTCTTCGTGCCCGGCCGATTCGCGCATTGGGATGGCGATCGTGCCGCCGGGCCCGACGAGGACCGCCGGTGTTCCATGTGGGGAGATGCGGTCGATGGCGTCGAAGAAGAGGTCCTCGTTCTCCTGGTTGAGACTCAGACCTCCCTCCTTGTTCAGGGCAGTCTCGATGCTGCCGGCTGCCTCCGCGTAGTTCTTTGCCAGCCAGCGCAGCTTCAGTGGGTGGGTGGCCAGCATCATCATGCGGTGATCGGCCAGCCCGACGACATCGGTCAGGACGACAGCCTCAAGGTCTGCGTTCGGAGCGTTGTCGGGAACCAGGATGGTGCGAGCTTCGCGGAGTATGCCTTCCCACTCGCGTACGTAATCGTTGATGTTCCCGGCGTCGAGCCCGTCGGCGAACCGCTCGAAGTGCTCTAGCTTGAGGCGCTCCAGCTGACCCGCGAAATGTGATGCAGCCACAGGCACAGGTTCGTCGACCTGCCACTGCCGGGGGTCGTTGAACCTCTCGAGGAAGGTGTCGAAGGTCAGATTGCAGGCATGGCCAGGGGGGTTGCGCCAGCCGTGGATGAGGGCCGCCAGTGCGATCTGCCCGGGGATGCCCAGGGGGTCCCAGCGAAAACGTCGCTGGGCGGCGCCGTCCATCTCGACCAGGATGCGCAGGGGGGCCCACTCGGTGTTCGGATCGAACGGCTCGTCCTCCTCCGGCAGGGGCGGCTTGGTCAGGTCCAGTAGGCAGTCCTTGACCTCCAGGGTCAGGCGAAGACCGGTGGAGTCCTGGACGTCACGCAGGGTGCGTGCGTACAGGAAAGCGAACAGCCAGCGGCTCCACCGACCTGCCTCCTGGTTGCCTTCAAGCCCGACGACGACGGAGCCTTCCTCTTCGTCAGAGAAGTAGGTCAGCTCGCGCAGCAGGGCACGCAGTGGGTCCTGGACGAACTGAGAGTCAGGGAAGGCAAGCTTCTCGACTTTGCGGCGCGACCGCTTGGACAGCAGGTCAGCCAGGGGCTCGGCCCCACCAATGGGAGCCTCGTCAAGGAAGCGCTGGGCGGACTCCTGGTCTCCGCGATCAAGAGCGTCTTCGATCATCATGGCGTCGAACTCGTCGACCCGCTCTGCGTCGGCCCTCTCGATCTCCTGCCTGACCTGTTGGCCTAGGCCGACCTTCTTGGACTTCTGTTCGAAGACTTCAAGCCAGAGGGTCAGGTCCTGCTCGCGGCGCAGCTGACGAGGATCCTGCGGGGTAGAGCCACTGCCATTGAGGTTCTGTATGAGGCTGCGCATGCGCGTTTTGGCGGTCTCGGAGTCCGTACCGATGTGGTCCAGGCACTCCTCGCTGAACTCGGTCGTGGTGATGCGGTCTATCAGGTCGTCCTCGGCGATCTCCTTGCCAGTGGGCTGCTTGAAGGCACTGACCGAGACGTTCTTCTTGATCCGCGCGGGCAGCGCGGCGGGCTTGATGAAGAGTCCCCGGTCCGGGAAGAGGTCCAGAGCGGGCAAGGCTGCAGAGATCTCGGGGTAGACCATGTCAGGGGTGTGGACCTGAGCTGCTGCGACCTTCTGCGCGGTCTCGACCAGGAAGGCCGCCCAGCGGTGCAAGGACCGGGGCTCCTCATCAGTGATGGCACGCCAGATCTCGGGCAGAAACGTGTCCATCAGGGCCGGAACGGTGCCGGTGCCACCCGCCTCCCGCCATGCTTCTGCCATGAACCTGTCGAACCCGCGCTCGCCGGAGGCGTCGTGGTAGTCGCCCAGGATCGTGGCATCGTCAAGGGCATTCATGGCCGCCAGCCCCTGTGCGTCCGGAGACTGCCCCCACTCGAAGAGCAACACCGCCGTACCCTGTCCCGAATTTCGCCACTTGGTCAGCTGGTCCTGCGGATCCAGCAGGTAATCAACAGGTACGCCCTCAATTGGCTGTGAGGTGCCGACCTTCACGACAACCTGACGGTCTGGCGACTCCAACAGCCTCTGGGCCGTGCGGCGGAGAGCCTCGGCAACGGTCTGCTGGTCGAACCCGCTGACTCGCAGGACGGCACGGGCTCCGCTGATTTCAGTGACCTTGCGGAGTGCTTCGTCGGCGACGAACCGACCGAGCGCTCGGATGCTGCTGTCGGTCACCGGGGCTCCCCTCGAACCATGCTGGTTGCATCTGAATATTGAGTGAGCAGACCGATAGCGGCCAGCTTCTCCCGGAACGCCTTGCCGTTGTGGTCAAGGACCGATGGGTCGACCTCATAGGCCAACGGGCTCGCAGCCGCGACCTTGTTCTCCACTACGAGCCCGTACTTCTCGTACAGCAGCGCGCAGAACTGGTCGAACTCCATCTCCGTGCCCTGTGGGACAGTGGCAGATACCAAGCCCTCAAGCATCGGGGGCTTCATGGTGAAGTGCCGGCGCCCGACCGTCGCGTTCAGGGCTCCCACAGCAGCGAGGGTCTCGCTGAAGAACGCTCGGGGCGAGGCGACCGCATTGCCGGCATCCTTGGCGAATCTTTCGTAGCGGCGCTTCCTGGCCTCGTCGCCTTCGGCTTCGATTTCGTCAATCATTTCTCGAGCCTGGACGTTGATCGCGTTGACAATGTCATTGCGGAAGCCGGTGAGGTTCTTCTGCGACTCTCTGCGCAGCGGCGTTGCCTCGTTGCCGAAATCCAACAGGATCGACTCGCGGTCGGTAGCTCCGAGCTTCCGGCGTGCGAGTTGCAGCTGGTGGCGTGCCAAGCAGTACGGGACCCAGTGCATGAGGCTCTCGGTTCGCTTGGCCCTTGGGACCGTCGCAGTCCGACCGACGATGTTGCGAGCCCCTTCCCTCAACAGATCAGGCCACGGGCTGAGATCCTCGTACAGCTTGATTCCTGCGTCTGATCCTTCCACGGGCGCTTCGTCGTAGTCGAAGTCGTGCGCGCTGAGGGCCTTGGCAAGGTTACCCAGCGGGGTGCCGCTGTCCTGCACGAGGTCGTGCAGGCCCTGTCGGGTCGCTTCCTTGCGGTCAGGATCAGAGTCGCTGCGTAGGACCTTGTAGGCCCAGCTGCCACCATCGCGGAAGAGGTATCGCTCGATAGTCGGAGCATTAATGCCAGCAGCGACCTTGTCGGCCTGCTTGCGCTTCTTTGCGCTCTTCCTGGGGGAGGCATCGCTTTGCTTGATTCGCCGTTCGACTGCGTCGTAGTGGATGAGCTCACCGACGAACGGATAGATGTGCGCGCCGAACCAACTGGGCTGGCTACGACGCCCGGGGATCTCGACCAGCAGGGACGAGAATAGAGCGTGGAGCGTTTCCATCGTCTCGGGAGAGTCCAGCTCGACGGCCTTGCCGAGTTCCTCGTCGCCTTCGACGATGCGGGCCTTGGTCGCGATCCGCCGGGCCAGGTCGTGCGAGGTCCTCTTATAGGATGTGTCGGCTCCATTATCCAGGAGTCCTGCGAATTTTTCCGGGTCTTCCTGGTGCGCCAGGTAGACGCCACGGGCGATCGCGAGCATCTCAAGCGAGACGTAGAAACCGCGGCCCTGCTGTTCGATATTTACCCCGAAGAGACGGAGGACGACCTCCGCCTTGGAACGATCAGCCATCACGCACGCACCGACCTGATCTTGTCGCCGACGTCGATCATGAGCTTTCTCATGACGTCGCCCACCAGCACCTGGATCTCGTCGTCCCTATTTGAGGAGTCAGCCAGCTCCGCCAAGGATCCACTCAGGCCGCGGATCTCTGCCTCGTGCTGGACTTCGCTACGCAGACCTGCGGCCCACCGTGTCAGCAATTCGAAGCGCAGAAGGTCCGCTTCCACCGAGACTGCGTCCTTGTCAGGGTCGACAGCAGGGATGCGGATGTAGATGGCCCGGTTGAGCCACTCGACTGCGTTCTGCATCTCGGGGGCGTCGCCCGTGTGGCCTTCCTCTTGCCACTGGGTGACCTGGTCGACGACCTCAACGCCTTTGCTAGGCACGCGTCGGGAGATCACAGCCGCGCGGGCGCGGTGGGTGAAGAAGGCGGGATCAAGTATGAAGAAGTCAGGGTTGCTCCCCGCCCGGTGGATGCCTTGGACGGCCTCGAGGCCCTTGAGGAAGCGGTCCCGCACCCTGGTGTCTGCCGGGTCCCGGTTCTTGTCCTGGACAAGGACGAAGTCGTCGCCAGCCTGCAGGCCCATGCGGGCGAACCGGTCCGTGTTGTCGTCGCTGTTGAAGAAGTCAGCTCGTCGCAGGAACGTGTACAAGCCCCGCAACTGTTCGGCCTGTTTCTGGACATCCCGATTCGTACGAACCTTCTGCAGGTAGCTGCTGGCATCCGCGGGAGGGAAGTCGCCGGCCGTGTCCGGGTCCAGCCGGTCGTCGACCTGGCGGCGGGAGACCTTGCCAGGGTCCAGCTTTCGTAGGGCGAAGAAGGCAGGAACCAGATGACGCTGTTGCTGGGTCAACCGGTCGCCGAAGAGCGCCTGATGATACAAGTGGGGGGCCTGCCACAACCTGTTCGAGTGCGACCGCTGGTACTTGGCATGGACGTTCTCGCAGGACAGGCCGCCGGTGAGCATGTAACTGGTCACTGATAGCGCCTGACGGGTCGTGACTACGGCCCCGGTGCGCTCGGCCGCGGAGAACACTTCCCGGATCGCGTCTCGGCGCTGAGGCCCGCGCGTGGGATCGCTTAGTTCGTTGCGGTTGGCCAGGATCGGGCAGACCTTCCGCGCATCACAGGTCTCGCAGGACTTCCACCGCGACCATTGCGTCGTTGTCCACTGCTTCAGGATCCAAGGAATGAGTCCGCCGTTGGCGCTGTCGGCAGCTACAGACTGGTAGTTGAGGTTGATGACGGTGACTGTGCCGTCGGGGTCGCTGACCTGCCCGCGAACTATGCCCTCTGTGAGGGTCCTCACCAGAATCTTGGCGCGCCCGCTGCCACCTTTGTCAAGGTTGTCATCTTCGGCGACGCACTTGCGCAGTTGGCCCTCGTTCGCGCAGATGATCGCGATGCCCTCGTCTGGAGGGTCAAGCAGCTCAACGAGCTTCCGAGCGCCCGCCTGCGGGCTTAGCTCGCTGAGATCTTTGAGGATGTACAGCGGGCGTCCGCTACGGGTCCGGCCGATAGGACGGCTTGCGTCTCCGGACTCAGACAGCTCGCGGAAAACTTCCTTTCGGACGTCTGCTGCGTTCGTCTCGGCCTCGGTCCGCAGCTCGGCCAGAAGGCTGGCACACAGGCTGGTCTTGCCGTGTCCGGCGTCCCCGGTGAGGACGATGGTCCTCATGGTGGGTCGCTCAATGGCGTTCAGCAGGTACTTCAGCGTCACGACGGTGAACAGCGGCTGCGCCCAGTCTGCCTGCAGCTCGTAGATCATCTCAGAGGTGTCGGCGTCGAACGGCTGGTAACGACGTATCCGTTGGACGTGCTTGTTGACCTCTAGCGGCATGCTGCTGTCCTTTGTCGACCGGGCCCGGAGCGCGCTGCAAAATTTTAGCTGCCAGCGCTCCTGACGGTAGATCAAATTCCAAGTCAGACCGCTCAAGTGCGCCTGGTTCGCCAGTGTGTGGCTGTGTCACGGATCTTGAGACTCCATGATCGCTGCGCTTGATGCTGCGGTGCTCGATGTTGACTGCGATCGCGTTGAGGAGGTGCGGCACGTCGGCCTTGTCGATGCTGTGGTACCAACAGCGCGGCGCTGATGGCCGTTGATGAGTTCGTTCAAGGGCCCGTGACGCCGGAAGGCGAGGCGTAGAACTGTCGTGATCGGCACGTCAGGCGACACCTAGGTATCGGTCTACCGCACGCCCTCACTCTTGATCGAGTACGATGACCGCTCGTTCCGCCGGTTCTACAAGCAAGCGCAGATGGGGGTCACACGTGGGTGAGCGGCACCCCTTGCGGGCCAAGCGGCGGCCGAAGTTCGAGGAGGGGGTTGGCTCCCTGCGAGTCGTGGACCTCTTCGCCGGCTGCGGTGGCCTCACCCTCGGTATTGCCCAGGCAGCCCGGAAGTACGACGTCTCGCTTGACGTTCGTCTGGCAGTTGACTTTGAGGCAGCTCCCACCAAGGTCTTCAAAGCTAACTTCCCCACAGCCAACGTCCAACAGGGAGCCGTCGAATCCTACTTCGATGGTGCCCTTGGTGCCTCGTTGACCGCTCGGGAGGCCGAGACTGTCTCCATGGTGGGTGAGGTGGAGCTTCTGATCGGCGGTCCGCCGTGTCAGGGCCACAGTAACCTCAACAACCACACTCGCCGTGACGATCCCAAGAACCGGCTGTACTTGCGTATGGCGCGTGCCGCAGAGGTTCTGCGCCCTAGTGTAGTCGTCATCGAGAACGTGCTGGCCGTTGTCAATGACAAGCAGCAGGTGGTCTCCCGCGCTATCGTTCACCTCAAGAAGCTTGGATACGAAGTCGCCACCAGTCGTGTCGACCTACTCAAGCTCGGTGTCGCCCAGACGCGCAAGCGCCACATACTCCTGGCCGTCCGCGAAGACGCGCTGCCCTTTGGCTTTTCGGCTGCTGACCTGCTGCAGATCGAAGACCACAAGGCCACGCCCCATGACCTGCGTTGGGCGATCAGCGACTTGCTTGACGTTCGGCCGAAGTCATTCTTCGATGAAGCTGCTGTCCCCAACCCGGACAACCAGCGACGTATGAAGTATCTCTTCGAGAACGACGAGCACAATCTACCGAACGAAGAGCGCCCTGAATGTCACCAGGGCACACATAATTACACCTCAATGTATGGCCGTTTGTGGTGGGACCGTCCGTCTCAGACTATTACCAGCGGTTTCGCGACGATGGGTCGCGGACGGTTTGTCCATCCTGGTATCCCCCGATGCCTGACCGCCCATGAGGCCGCGCGTATCCAGGGCTTTCCAGACTATTTCAAGTTCGTCGACGAGCGAGCCAAGCCTCGCTACGAGCTGAATCGCACCGAGGTTCAGATCATTATTGGCAACGCCGTACCTCCGCCTCTGACCGAGGCGCTGACCTCCAAGCTCTTCGACGCTGAGGTTCTGCAGGCGAAGGACTATGCTCCCCAGTCGCTTGAGGACGACTTCGCTGCCTCTGCTGTCGACCTCGCCTGCTGAGCCTGAAACAGGCTGGTTCCATCCGAAAGTATTTGAGGTGGGCGAATCACCTGCTGGCGGCCTAGTAGTTGGTCACCAAGCTGGCGTAGCCATTCCCTTGGTGCACTTGGCGAGCCTTCCTTGGCTGCCTGCTGAGTTGCGGTCACTAATTAACGGTCATGCCATGAGTTTTTCGGATTTTCAGCGGCCGACATGAGCGCTGGCCGGCGGTGGACGCTCGTGTCGAGAGTGGGGTTGAGGGACTGGTCTGCGGAAGGAGCACTCCGCCGGACCGCGGGTTCACGCCCTGTCGGCGCCAGCCCTTCCCCAAGGCTCCCCGTTCGAGTGGGCACGGTTGCGGCAGCTACTAGGGCTCGCTGCTCGGCGTGACGTGTTACAGCGGCTGGCGTAGACGCACGAGAGAGCCCCTGGCCTTGCTGTGCTTCCAGCAGGCAGCGGTGGGTTCGTTATCCACAGCCATCGACGACCCTGGGGTGGTCGCGCTACCGTATCTGCATGTCTGCATCAGAGCCTCTAGTTTCGGCCATTGACTTGTTCTGCGGTGCAGGTGGACTGTCGCTCGGCCTCAAACAAGCTGGCGTGAAGGTGGCGGCGGGGATCGATCTGGATCCGGCGTGCGCTTACCCATTTAAAAGGAACATTCGTTCTAAATTTCTGCAAGAGGATGTAAGTCGAATTACTGGCGAGCACCTCAAGGCGATCTGGAAAGGCGAGAGCCCGTTTAGGTTGCTCGCGGGCTGTGCACCTTGCCAGCCATTCTCAAGTCATCGACGCGGTGCGGACACGAGTTCGGAACAGAACTGGGATCTTTTGACGCAGTTCTCTCGCCTTGTGGACGAGACTCTCCCAGACTTCGTAACTATGGAGAATGTTCCTCGACTAGGGAAGATGGAAGTATTCCAGAAATTCGTCGGTAACCTTCGAGAGCAAGGGTATGCCGTCGACTTTGGAAGTCTCTACGGTCCAGACTTTGGCCTTCCGCAAGAGCGGCGCCGACTCGTTCTAATTGCTTCCAAAGTGGGTGTCGTACGCCTTCCTTCCGGAAACACTCCCAAGAGCAAATACAGGACAGTCAGGCAAACCATCGGAGGGCTTCCCGCTCTTCAACATGGTGAAAAGGACCCTCAGGATCTTCTGCACACGGCTCGGCATCTAACGCCCATCAATCTTGCACGGATGCGTGCGTCACGGCCCGGTGGGACGTGGAGCGATTGGCCGGACGAGCTTTTGGCACCGTGCCACAGAAAGAATAGCGGTGCTAGCTTCAAGGCGTTCTATGGACGCATGGTTTGGGATGTTCCGTCACCAACGATTACGACACAGTCTTTTAATTTCGGTACGGGGCGATTTGGTCACCCGGAACAGGACCGAAGCCTGACGCTGAGAGAATCGGCAATGCTTCAAGGGTTCCCTCGCGGCTATAGATTCGTGCCAGACGGGGAGCAGCCTTCAATGCAGGCGGTAGGTCGGTTGATTGGTAACGCTGTGCCACCGGTATTTGGTCGGTCGGTTGGTAATGTCCTGATTGAAAAGGCTCGTACCGTCTCTAAGGAGCTGTCATTGTGAGTATGACCGAGCCGTTCACCTTCAGGGTTGACCTCGCAGTCGTTGAATCGCTTGGGATCAACCTGTACAGCAACGCGGCTGCTGTTCTTTCAGAGCTGGTTGCCAATGCCTGGGATGCGGATGCTAACAAAGTTAGCATTACGTGGGGTGATGACGGCGACGAGATAACGATTGAAGACGACGGCATCGGTATGACTCGGGATGAATTGAACGAGAGGTATCTGACCGTCGCCTATAAGAAGCGAGATCGGGAGGGGACGATTTCGCTTAGGCATAATCGCCCCTTCATGGGGAGAAAGGGAATCGGCAAACTTTCCGTATTCTCTCTAGCTGGTGAGGTATTGGTTTACTCTGCCAGAGGGGGTGAGCGTAACGGGTTCCATATCAAGCTCAATGATCTAAGGCAGAGCATCGCCGAAAAGAAGGTTTATCACCCGGCCCCGGTGGATATTCCCGATGACCTTCCTGCTGAGGGTACGAGGATTGTTCTGCGTGAATTAAACCGCAAGCGTACTGGGGTTTCTGTCACGGCTCTGCGTCGTCGGATAGCCCGCCGGTTCGATGTGCTGAGATACGAGAGTAGTGATCCAGCACGGTTTGCCATCGAGATTGACGGCAGCCCGGTCACGTATAAAGACCGTGAAGACCTCAGGCGGCTGGAGTACATCTGGCAGCTTGGTAGTGAGGAGATCTCAGCCAGCGACACGCCGAATACTAAAAGGCGGTGGGTAATTTCTGACAACGCGGTCGACTCTGCACGTGGTTGGCATCTTGACGGGTGGTTTGGGACCGTTCGTAAGCCGGACGAGCTAAACGACCCTGAAGACACCCAAGAGTCTTTGCGCAACATTATTATCTTGGCTCGTCGGCGTCCGATCCAGGAGGGTATCTTGGATCAACTTGATTTCAACAAGATTTTCGGGAGCTATGTAACTGGACAGATTCGCGCCGAGTTCCTTGACCTAGATGATGGTTCTGACGACATTGCTACTAGTGATCGCCAGAGGTTGATTGAGGATGATGAGCGAGTAAAACTTCTCGTCGCGAAACTCCGAGAGTTCTTCAATGCTGCCGCGCAACAGTGGTCTGACGAGCGCCCGAAGCAAAAGTTCATTGAATTGACCGATCGTTACCCGGTGGTTAGAGAGTGGGTCGAAGATCGACCGGACACTCAACGAGCAGCAGCTCGCAAACTAATCAGCACGGTCGCAGCCCTACAGCTGGATATTGAAGAGCAGCGTCCTCAACTGTATAAGTCGAGCATTCTCGCGTTCGAAAGGCTAGCTCTTGATGCCACGACTCAAGAGCTAGAGAAGTTCGCTAACGGCCTTTATGCTGCGGACGTTCTTCCGCTACTCGCAAATGCGCGATCCTATGAAGATGCGCTTTATGTGCAGATTCTTCGGTCGCGTTTGGAGGCAATAGAGAAGCTTGAGCATATGATTAACAAGGATGAGTTGGAGAAGGTGCTACAGAAGCACCTCTTCGAAAATATGTGGCTCCTGGATCCCTCTTGGGAGGGTGCAACAGGTGATGCGGATATGGAGATTAGCCTATCCAGGATTCGAAACGGGATCCTCTTCACCAGGTCGGAAGAGGAGAACCAGAAGCAGGGCCGCATTGATATCCAGTATCGTACTGCCGCTGGCGTTCACATGATCGTCGAGTTGAAGAAGTACGGTCGAAAAACCACAGTAGATGAGTTGAAGGAGCAAGGCGCAAAGTACCACGAGGCTCTATCGGAGGTTATTCGAAAGAGGGGTGAACCTGTAAAGAATATCTCGCTGGTATTCGTTTTGGGGCAAGAGCCTGATGCTGGATACCTAGGGGGGCAGGACCTTGCTGATGTCGTCAGTCGTCAACTCGAACACATCAATGGTCGAGTTCTATACTATGAAGAGCTGCTTGCCACAGCTCAGAAGAGGTACAAGGACTATCGTGACAAGAAATCGGACATGACAAAGCTAGACGCCATTCTGCGAGTGCTCGATGGTGAGGATGATTGACCTGCCGTGTGTACCAGGGGCCACAACCACGGCGCAGGTCTTTGGCATGCCCTTGGCTTCCTTCAAGCCGCACGGGATGCGTAATTGCCCGATGGGGAATCCTTCAGGTTGCTGATTGGCGGAGCGGGTGAGGCGGACGGGCTGGGCGGTGTGCCCCAGCGCGGTCTTTACGGACAGTTCAAGTCCGTCATCTGTGGGGCTGAGTCCTGTGACCTGCAGAGGTGGCGTTTCCACCGTGGCAGGGCCAATTGGGATGCTCTGGCCGAGGATCTCGGCCCGAGAGTCGTCCACGAGCCCGGTCCCTTGAAACAAGACCACTGGTGCCGGCGAGCTTACGGATCTGAGGAGTGCCGTCGGCAGTGGGTGTGGCGGTCATGATGGTAGCGACTTCCGCGGTACGACCAGTGAGGAGCACGTAGGCTCCAAGACAACAGCCACCTACATGAGCGACCTTCGTACCGCGTTGGCCAGCAAGGCAGCGCGCACATCGTCCCCTCCGATGATGTTGTTCATCACGTAACCGAAGGCAACTCCGTGCTGAGGGTCGGCGAACCCGAGTGAGCCGCCTCGTCCCGTGTGGCCGAAGGAGTTTGGGCCGGCCATGGGGTTGGGCTCGGTGGGCAGCATGAATCCAGAACTGAATCGGCTTGGGATCAGCATCACTTGATCCTTCCCGCCCGCTTGCTCCTTGGCCGCAGACTCCAGGCTCTCCGGAGTGAGCAGGCGCGTACCGTCCACCTTGTTGATGAGCGCGGCGTACATGCGCGCCAGCGCGCGTGCAGTGCCGACGCCGTTGGAGGCTGGGAGTTCCGCGGCCTGCACCTCTGGCGAGCCGAAGTCGATCTCGGCGGGGTCGGTGACCATGTACGCCCTATTGCTGAACGACTGCGGATCCCGCCACGCGGCCACCTGTTCGCGGAGTTCCTCGGGAACCGACTCGGCGGGAACGGTGGTGAGGTCGATGGCCGGTCGCTGGTACACCATGCGGCTGACCCGGTCGCGTTGTTCCGCTGGCAGTCCGATGAAGAAGTCCAACCCAAGGGGGGCGGCGATCTCGTTGGCGAAGAAGCAGCCCGGCGTCTGGCCGGATACCCGGCGGATCACTTCGCCGACGAGCCAGCCCCAGGTTCGGCCGTGGTAGCCGTGCGCTGTGCCTGGAGTCCACTGGGGACGCTGGGCGGCTAGTGCGGCCGCCATCGGGTGCCAGGCCAACGCCTCGTTCAGCGGGACGGGTTGGTCCAGTGTGATCAAGCCGGCCTGGTGGGACAGCAGCCAGCGCACCGGGATGTCTGCCTTGCCGTTCGCGGCGAACTCCGGCCAGTACTTCGCCACCGGCGCGTCCAGGTCCAGCACACCGCGCTCGGCCAGCATGTGCGCCGCGGTCGCGGTCGCCCCCTTGGTTGCCGAGTAGACGAGCTGCAGCGTGTCCCGCGTCCACGGCCGACCGGTCTCGGGGTCGGCAATGCCACCCCACAGGTCCACCACCGGTCGGCCGTACTGGTACACGCACACCGCTGCGCCGATATCCCCGTGCTCGGAGAAGTTCGCTGCGAACGCCTCACGCACCGGTTCGAACCCAGCCGCGACCTCACCGTGGATCGTCGTCATGCCGTCCATCCTGGCATTGCGGCGGCATGCTCTGACGGGGACGGGCTCTGCCTCGCAATCTGAGAGGTGGCGGTCACGCCGCGACGGGCACGGCCTGAAGGCGCTCGCGGAACTCACGGACAGCGGGGACGGACTTGCGCGGTTCGAGGTGTGCGGAGAACTCCTTCAGGCGGTCCAGCGCCCGTACGGAACTGACACTGCTCTCCAGGAGTTCCGTGCCGTAGTTCGCAGCGTCGAGCGCCCCGTCCAGGTCACCGCCGGCGAGCCGAGCCTCGGCCAGGCGGCTGGAACGTACGGCCTTGTCCCGAGGAGCCGCGCTCTTCACGGAGGTCTCCAGGGAACCCGTCGCGCGCTCCACCTGCCCGGACCGCAGCAGGACCTTGCCCTCGGTCGACTTCAGCTGGGCCTCGCCGAACCAGTTGAGCCAGTCCGGGTTTTCCTCCGTCGTGTGGTGCTCCCAGTGGGACACGGCGCGGTTGAGCGCTGTTCCGGCCTTCGCGTGGTCACCGTCGCGGGACAGCGCCTCGGCCTTGTGCAGGTAGAGGAAGGACTGGGTGTACGGCGACAGCGTGCGAGGGGCGTTGTCGATGGCGGTGGAGATGAGGTCGACGCGCTCGGCGGTCCGTCCGGCCTCGGAGACGTGAACGCCCATCTCCGCCAGGATGAAGGCACCGAACGCGTCGTCTCCAGCGGTACGGGCGCTGCGCAGAGCCCCGACGTAGTAGCGCTGGCCGGCGGACCGCAGCCCCGCGTCGTAGGCCATCCAGCCGGTCAGGTGCGACACTCGGGCTGCCAGGGCGTAGAGGCGGATTCGGATGTTCTCCGTGTACCTGGCGGTGCTCAGGAGGCCGGTGACGAGGGCGAGATCGCCGCGCGCCTGCTCCAGGAGCGTGGCGCCGCCGAGTTGGTCGTCGAGGGTGCGCAGCGTGCTGATGCGCTGCTCGATCGTCGAGACCATCGTGTCCGTGACCTGATCCCCGCCCAGGGCCGAGGCGAAGGCGGACGGCGCGTCCACCCAGCTCGCCGCGAGGCCCGTCAGGGCGACGCCGGTGATGGTGAGAAAGCCCCGGCGGTCCATGCGGCCACTCCCCACGAGTTCGGACAACGCCTCAACGGTACCGGCCTCGGTCCACGGCGCGGTGAGCCCCGTGACCTCCCAGACCGGCAGCCACCAGGGCCAGCCTTCCTTCCGTGCCTGCTCGTACGGGACGCGCAGCAGGTCGGCGAGTACGCGCTGGGCATCCGCGTCCGGCTCCTGCCCCTGTTCCCACTTCCACACGGTGGTCCGGTTGGTCGCGAGCGGGATTCCGAGCGACCGCCCGTGCGCCTGCATGAGCCGGGCGAACTCGGCCTTCCCCCATCCACGCGTCTGGCGGAGGAAGCTCAGCGGGTGGAGCGCCAACGGCTCACCAGGCATGTCATCACTCCCGTCATCCCCTCAAGGCGTAGTGGGGAGGCTACTTCGCGTGGCCGCATACGGGGAGGGCGTCCCCAGGAGGAACCCCCTAGAAACGTTCCGCCTTGCTGGCTGGGGCCGTTGACTGAATATCAGCCGTCCACGGAGCCCGCGCAGGGTGCAGCTTCCGGAACGGTTCTCAGATCGGCGGCTCCGTCCCTGTTTCCCCGTCGGGGACGGAGCCGCTCTCCAACTCCTCGGAGGCGTCAGCCATGCCCACGCTTGCCCATCGGTTCGTCCTCGCGGGTGATGAGAGGGAAGTTTCCCTCGCCCGGCGCACGGTCGTCGACAAGGTGCGTGCGTGGGGTGTGCCGTTGAACGACGACGCGGCTGACGCCATCCGTCTCGTCGCCTCCGAGCTCGTCAGCAACGCCGTGGTCCATGGGGAAGGGCCCGTCACCGTCACGCTGTACCACCGGCCCGGCCGCCTGGTGATCGACGTACTCGATGACAACCCTGCTGCTCCGCAGATGAGTTGTGCCCAGGCCGACGACGAGAGCGGGCGCGGCCTGGCGCTGGTCGAGCTTCTCGCTTCGCGGTGTGCCTGGGAACCCGTCGGCCAGGGCAAACGCGTATGGGCGGAGATCGCGCTTCCCAAAGCGGCGCCCGCCATCCGAGCTGCCGTCCTGCGCAGGCTATTCGCGCTACGGCCTAAGCGCGGCGTGGTAGCTGAGCCCGAGTCGCTCACTCTGGCGGTCGCGTGATGGGACGACACACCTTACGAGCGAATCCGCTTCCTGATCCCGACGTGGTCTTCCGGCCCACCCGCCGAGACATCGACCCCGTCACCGGAGAGCCCACTGACTACGCGCTATGGGACCGCCACGAGTGGCAGGCGCGAGGCGAGTGCTGGCTGTGGTGCGGACGTGACGACGTCGAGGTGACGTGGATCGGGCCCGTCCGGTCGAGCGGCATGCACGCGGCCCTCTACGCCTGTCGTGCCTGTCTGTATGAGCTGGACCAGCGCGTTCTGGAGATCAACATGCGCGAGGACGTCGGCGTCCTGCCGAACCACCGCTGACCTGCCCTGTCCCTGGCGTCGGACTGCCGCTCATCGAGCGGCCAATGACTGCCGCCCCACCGCAACCCACGTCTCCCACGGCCGTGGGGCGGCCATAGACCTCCCGTCGGAGTCCTGACGCGAGAACCGAAGAGGAAGGAGTACGAGGTGGCAGAGCCCACGACACCGCCTCCGGCCCGAAGTGGCCTCCTGGTGGCGGTGCAAGAGCTGACCGCCGTCCACGACCGGTACGACAGCCTCCGGTCGGACAACCAGGGTAGTTCCGGCGACGCGCCGTGGCCGGGTGGCGACGGCAACCTGCACGACAGCGAGTAGGCACCAAGCGGTGGGGGTCGGCGTGGTCGGCCTCGCTGGCCCTCACCGTGTCCGCATCAGTGGTCGAACCCGTGGAGGACGCACGATGGAACACCGGTTGATCAGTGCTATCGAGGCAGCGCTCGGCTGGAGTGGAGCCGAGGAGCTGGGCAAGGACTTCGTACGCGGGAGCATGGAAGACCCCGCACTCGTCTCCCGCATCATGACTCCGAACCGCCTGCTTGACGTCGCGATGCGCAGGAGTCTGAACCGCCCGCAGTTCCGGTGCTTCCAGAAGGGCGAGGAGGTCCACCCGGCCATCTACTACACCGACAGCGTCAGCCCCCGCGGCCAGAGCATCTCCATGGTCAACATGCGCAGCCTGGGCAGGCTCCTGGGCCAAGGCGCGACGGTGATCATGGACCAGGCCAACGTATTCGACCCAACGATGGAGGTCGCCTGCCGAGCCCTGCAGTGGTGGTCCCGCGAGCGGGTCCAGGTCAACGCGTACCTGACGACGAACGACGCCTCCGGCTTCCCTCTCCACTGGGACGACCACGATGTCGTCATCGTCCAGCTCGCGGGTGAGAAGGAATGGGAGGTCCGCGCTACCTCCCGCGCGGTCCCGATGTACCGGGACGCCGACCCCAACACCACTCCGAGCGACGAGATCATCTGGTCCGGCCTGATGCGGACCGGCGACGTCATGCACATCCCCCGAGGCCACTGGCACCAGGCGACACGGACCGGCAGCGGCTCCGGCAACAGCCTGCACGTCACGTTCGGCATCACCAAACGCACGGGGGCGAGCTGGCTCGCGTGGCTGGCCGACTGGTGCCGCGAACACGAAATCTTCCGCCACGACCTTGACCGCTGGCACGGAACCGGCACCACCGCGCTGACCGAGGCCGCCGCCCAGCTGGTCAGCGAGCGTCCGCCAGCCGACTTCTTCGACGCGTACGAGCAGGCGACGACCCTGCCTCGGCACGTGCCGTTCCTCAACATACTTGGGCCGCTCGACGCCGTGGTGTGCACCACCCATTTCCCGCCCCAGATTCACGCGTACGGAGAGACTGTCGACGTCGTGGCCTCGGGGAAGAAGCTCACCCTCGCGGCCAAGGCGCTGCCCGCCCTACGTCTGCTGCTCAGCGGCAGGCCCGTTGAGCTGGAACAGGCCGCGGCGGTCGTCGGAGCGGAAGTAACGGAGGTCGCCGGGATCCTGGTGAAGGAGGAGCTGTGCGCGGTGCTGACCCCCGAGTTGTTCTCGGGCTACACCGGTCTCGTCACGAACGCCAGCTCCTGACCGGGGCGCTCGATCTCGGCGTCACAGCGCTTGACACCAGCACCAACTACCTCGGCTTCCGATCGCATCAGGTCCTGGTGCAGACGGCCGGCGACCTGCTGCCGAAGTTCACCGTCTCCACGAAGGTGGGCTACTTTCCAGGACCGGGCGGGGCGGAGCATTCCTTGAAGCCCGTACGGCTGCACGCGGCTGTGGAACAGGCGGCCAGGGACCTGGGGCAGGAGCCGGATCTGGTGTTCCTGCACAACCCGGAACACTCGCTCCGCGAGGCGGGCCCGCATAGCCAGGAGGTGCTGTCAGAAGCGTGCGCTGCCCTTGATGACGCCACGAGCAAGGGCCTGTGCGCCGCCTGGGGCATCGCGTCCTGGGATCCCTCATCCCTGGTCGGACTGATCGGCCTGACCGTACCGAGGCCAGCGACCCTCATGGTCCGCGCCGGCCTGCTCGTCGGAGTCAGAACGCTGGACGCCGCGGACGCCCTCATCAGGGCGTGGGACCTGGACTCCAGCCAGGCATGGGGCATGAGCCCCTTCGGCGGCAGCACCAGCGACTCGGTGTGGGCCAAGATCGACCCCCGTGTCTTCCTCGGTGACAGCCGCCAACTCTCGCGTGTGCAGGCGGCGTTCATAGCCGCCTATCACCTGCCGAGGGTCGGAACTGTGGCTGTGGGCACTGATGAGCCCGCCCATCTGGGCGACCTCGTCGGCGCCCTGGTCGGCAAGGTCGAGGAACGAACGGTCCAGGAGTACCGGAGTCTCCTGCGAGACCGTTCACGCGATCAGCCGGTCTGAAGCTCTTTGATGGCCTGTTCGGCCATGCGCCGGGCGGGTTCGAGCCGAGGGTCTTCTGGGTGCGCGTACGGCCCGAGGATCTTCGAGCAGGCAAGCAACGTCATCAACTTGCCGTCCCGGCTCTCGAAGTCGGACCGGCGCTCGTGCCATACGCGATCGGCCAGAGCCGGGACAGCAAGGGAACTCGCCCACAGTGAGGCCGAGTCCAGCCCCTGCGGCGCGTTACCCCAGTCCTCCCAGTCGAAGAGACTGAACGCCGGAGCGGTCATGTTGGCCCAGTTCAGGTCTGCGTGGGCTGGCACCCACTGCTCGATGGTCGTATCGAGATCGCCGGGGAAAACACCGCGGATGGACTCGGTGACGAGGGCCTGGGTGATGGTGTCGGTGTCCGGTGTGGCGATGCGGCTCGTGCTCTGGGCCGCCAGCGCGTCCAACGACGTGTTCAACGCTTCCCACCAGTCGTCCGGCAGTTCCGGGGCTTCACTCAGGATGGCGTTTCCGACAGGAGCCCCTGGCATGAGCTCGGTTTCGTCGGCTCGCCACATCACCGGCTCGTCCGTGGCCCGCCAGACGACACATCCGTGCCATTCGGGTTGGTCGATGCCCTTCAGACGGGCGGCACTCTCGGTCCCGTTCCACCCCTGGTCGGAGATCTTGTCGAGCAGGCGCCGCTCGATCCGCACCCAGGTGTCGCGGTCGGTTCTGGCCCCCACGGATCGGCGCTTGTGCACCATCGTCTCCGGGAGCAGTCCCACTTGGAGAGACCGCTCGACGCGATCAAGAACCTCGTCAACCGGCTGTACGCGTAGGTCGACAGCCTGACCCGTGGAGACCGAGAGCGTCATGGACGCGACCGTAGCAGTGGTGCGGTGAGAGGCGCCCGTCGCCGAGGTGCGGGCGGTAGCCGTCGGCCACTCCAGAACCCGACTGCAGGGTCCCCACCGCCGTCCTGCTGTATCTGGACTCCGCCCCGGACGCCCATCCCGCGTGCGGCCTGAGCTTGGAGCGGCTGCGCGAGATGGTGGCCCTGATCGGTTCGTCCGGGCCCCACCGCCCGAAGGCCGGGGGTGGGGCGGACCAGCTCTGCTGGGAGGAGGTGCTGGGAACTGCTCAAGCCCAGATCGTCCGTGAGGCTGGCTACGGGGTGAGCCGGTTCGGACCGCGGAAGAGGAAGCTTGCTTCGCGGATGGAGTCCAGCCCGAGCATCACCATCAGCACCCGGCCGAGACCCATGCCGAGGCCGCCGTGGGGCGGGCATCCGTACCGGAACGCGTTCAAGTAGCCCTGCATCGGCTCGTGGCTCACGCCCTTCTCGACGGCCTGCTTCAACAGCACGTCGTATCGGTGCTCGCGCTGCGCGCCAGTGGTGATCTCCAAACCCTTCCAGAGCAGGTCGAAGCTCAGGGTCACGCTCGGGTCGTCGGCAGCCCGCATGTGGTAGAAGGGCCGGATGCCGACCGGGTAGTGCGTGACGAACACGAACTCGTGCCCGGTGGCCCCCTTGATGTGGGCCGAGATGCTCCGCTCGCCTTCCGGGTCCAGGTCTTCCTTCACCCCTGCCGGGTCCCAGCCGCCCCTCCGCAGGATCTCCCGCGCGTCGGCCATGGTGACGCGCGGGAAGGGCGTCGTGGGCACAGTGACCTTGACGCCGAAGTGCTCGGCGATCGCCTCACCGTGCGCGTCGGCAACCTTGGCGATCGCGTGGGCGAGCATCTGCTCCTCGAACGCCATCACATCCTCGACGCCGTCGATCCAGGCCAACTCCACGTCGACGCCGGTGAACTCGGTGGCGTGCCGGGAGGTGAACGACGGCTCGGCACGGAAGACCGGCCCGATCTCGAAGACCTTGTCGATACCGGCCGCGATCGCCATCTGCTTGTAGAACTGCGGCGACTGCGCCAGGTAGGCGCTACGGCCGAAGTAACCGACCTCGAAGACCTCCGCGCCGGACTCCGAGGCGGTGCCCATGAGCTTGGGGTGTGCATCTCGGTGACGCCCTGCACGAAGGCGTACTCGCGCATGCCCTGCTCCAGGGTGGTCTGCACGGCGAACAGGAGCTGAGTGGCAGGACGGCGGCGCACGTCCAGGAAGCGCCAGTCCATCCTCTGCTCCAGCCCTGTGTGCTCGTTGATGGGCAGCGGCGTCGCGGCCGGGTTCAGAACCTCGACAGCCTCGGGGACGATTTCGAGGCCACCGAGCTTGACCTGGGCTGCGTCGACGACGCGTCCTGTGATCCTGACTGCGGACTCGGAGGTGAGAGCTTCGAGTTGGGCCTCCAGCGGCCCGTTGTCGCGCTTGTGGGTCACCTGCACCATGCCGGTGTGGTCGCGCACGATGACGAACTGCATGTGGCGCTGCAGGCGGAGCGTGTTCACCCATCCGCAAATGGAAACGGTACGGCCAACGTGTTCTCGCAAGTCGGAGACGAGTACGCGGCTGTGGATCATTCGGTCCTCCGAAGGACGTCGTCATGATCCCTTGGGAGTGCGGGCGAGAAGGGCAACTCGCGGTACCACCGCACTTTCGCCGCCACATGGTGGCGGCCTCGTTCAGGCCCAGTAACGGGGGCCAGCCGGCGGGGCATTGGACCACCAGACAGGGTCGTCCCTCCCCGCGCTCAGGAGGGTCTTCACCACAGGATGCGAGACCGCCTTCCCAGCTTCCAGCGGCTCTCTCTGCTCGCGTGATCTGCGGATACTCGTCTCCATCAACGCGTTGCCCAGCAGGATACGGAGCGGGCAGTGACAGCAGCAATCAAAAAACGGGCGGGCAGCCAGAGACGCATGAAGGAACGCGGTTTACTCGCTCGTCGTCATGCCGTCTGCCCCTTCCGTCCTCAGGCAGAACGAGGCAGCTGGCCCCTACGCACGAGGGTAAATTTGTCCGCCTTCTTTCCAGTTCGCCAGCGGCAGACAGGAAAACCCCTGAAATGACTGGTGCCCGGCCGCAAGCCATGTCAACGTACACACCCCGCCAGAACACCCACCCCCGAACCCACGGAGGCGCCCCTGTACCCGCACCA
>NZ_JAENRY010000145.1 GCF_016612545.1 Streptomyces sp. MBT65
ACCCACCCCCGCCCGAACCGCCCTCGGCGAAGCCCCCAGTTCGCGGCGGCAGGTCTTGTTGAAGGCCTGGAGGTCGGGGATGCCTACGGTCGACGCGATCGCGGGGACGGAGAGGGTCGACTCGCGGAGCAGGTGGTGGGCGCGTTCCATGCGGCGGTGCCGGATGTAGGCGACGACCGTGGTGCCGGTTTCCGCGCGGAACAGGCGGATGAGGTGGTTGTGGGAGATGCCGGCCGCGTGGGCCACGTCGGGGACGGCCAGTGGGGCCGCCAGGTGGGACTCGATGTGCGCGACGGCGAGGGCGAAGGAGGGGTGGGGGCCGGTGGTCCCGCCCGCGGCCGGGGTCGCGAGGTCGGCCACGCGCCACAGGACGGTCCACAACTCCGCTGCCGCGCGGGCGGAGTTGCGCGGCGCCGCCGCCACGGCCCGCTGCATCAGGTCCGTCAGCACGGGCGTCTGCGTACCGGCGTCCTGCATCACGGGAACGGTCAATCGCTCGCCGGAGGACGGCAGTTCGAGGTGGGCGAAGAGGTGCTCGGAGCGGCCACGGTAGTGGAACCGCACCAGCGCGCCGGGCGGCACCAGGCTCACATGGCCGGGCCTGATCTCGTGCGCCACCCCGTCGACGGTCAACTCCGCCTCGTACCGGTACAGATGGAGCTGCCAGAGGTCGGGCAGCCGGAACACGTCCCGCGGGCTCACCGTCCCGTGCACCCCCACGCCGAGGCTCGCCACGCGCGGCGGGGCGTCGAGGCCGATCCGTACGTGGGTTCCCGTGCTGTTGGTCGCGCTCACGGTGAAAACGTACCAGTGCCCGACGAGGGGCCGCCAAGTGTCAAGACTCTGCGAGGCGTTCGGGTGTGATGTTCCCCTCGTAGGCCATACCGGGGCCGGAATCGGGCATCCGGATAGGGCACATCTCGTGCGGCCGGACCGGGAAATGGGGCGCCAGTGGACTCGACCACAACCGTGATCGTCATCGCCGTGGTGCTCGCGGTGGCGCTGCTCGCCGTGGCCGTCGGAGTGCTGGTGCGGCTCGTCCGCATGCGGCGCGGAATGCGCCGCGCAGGCCTTCCGACCGGCCCCAAATGGGTTTTCTGGGGTGCCGTCCTCTACTTCGTGCTGCCGACCGACCTGATGCCCGACCCCGTGTATCTGGACGACATCGCCGTGCTGCTCCTCGCTCTTCGCACCATGCGCAAGTCCCTCGGCGAGCAGGAGGAGGTCCGGCCGGGCGACCTCGACTGAGCCCGGCGGACGGCTCACACTCCTTCCTTTGATTACACAGAGTAAGGAAACCATTCACTCGTTCGATTCGTATAAGTCTCTGGAAGCAGACGGAAGTCAGCGGGCCAAGCGACCTCGCAGGGTGGCCACCGCTTGCACGAGGCAGTACCGACGAGGGAGAGACGATGCAACCGTTCGCGCTCAACTACGCTCGCCCGGCAGCACAGTTGGAGCTCACCGCTCCGTACAGCTACGACTCCGGACTGCAGTTGAACGTGCTCGCCGACGGACGGGTGGCCGCCCACGATCTCGCTCTGCTGAGAGAACTGGGGACCACGACGTCCACCGCGGGATCGAAGACTCACTTCGACGACTGAACACGGAACGACGAAAATGACCGTCCTGGTCCTTACCTGCGAAGAGGACGTCACGGCGGACCTGGTGGTGGTCCACCTGCACGCGTCCGGCGTCCCCGTGGTCCGGATCGATCCCGCCGACCTCACCGGCGGGGTCGCGCTCTCCGGGGAGTACGTCCACGGAGCCTTCCGCGGCCATCTCTCGGCCGGGGGACGGCTGGTGAGCGTCAGCGGACTGCGTTCCATCTGGGTACGCAGACCCGGCGCGCCGGCCACCCGCGCACCCCAGCCCTCCGCGTGGCTGACCGAGGAGGCCTCCCAGGCGCTCTACGGCATGCTCCGCGGCAGCGGCGCCCGCTGGATGAACCACCCCGACGCGGCCCGCCGCGCCCGGCACAAGCCCTGGCAGTTGCGTCTCGCGCAGCGCAGCGGGCTGCCCGTGCCGGCCACCCTCATCACCACCTTCCCGCAGGCCGCCCGCGAGTTCTCGCGCCGCTTCCCGGACCTGGTGGTCAAGCCGGTCTCCGGTGCCCATCCGCAGGATCCGCCCCGGGCGGTGCCGACGAGCCGGGTCGCGCCGGACACCGACTTCGCCGCCGTCGCGTTCGGCCCCACGCTGCTGCAACGCCGGATCGCCAAGCGCGCGGACATCCGGCTCACCGCGGTGGGCGACCGGATGCTCGCCGCCCGTACGGCGACCGCCCCGGACGCCGACCCCGCCGAGGTCGACGTCCGGTTCGCCGCCGCGCAGCCCTGGCACCCCGTCGAGGTCCCGCCGCGCATCGCCGAGGCCGTCCTGACGTATCTGCGCGAGGCCGAACTCGCCTACGGCGCCTTCGACTTCGCCGAGGACGGGGACGGCACCTGGTGGTTCCTGGAGTGCAACCAGTCGGGCCAGTTCGGTTTCGTCGAGGCGGAGACCGGTCAGCCGATCGCCCGGACCATCGCGGAGTGGCTGGCCCTGCCCGCCGCCTCGGAACGGGAGGGCCTCGTCAACGGGGCGGACAGTACTGCCGGTTGAGCAGGAACGGTTCACCTGAGGCAGGCGGGGCAGGCACCCCGTTCACCTGAGGTGAGCGGGGCGAGCGTCCGGGTCAGGAGTGACGCTCCGCCCCTTTTGCCCCCAGGAGGGCGCACACGGCGTCCTCCTCGACCGCGCGCAGCTTGCGCAGCAGAGCGGGGTTCCCGGCCTGGTTCACCTGAGTTGTCAATGAGAAAGTGAGCGCGCGCCGGCCGTCCGGGGTCGCCGCCATCAACTGTGTGTAACCAAGAGTGTTCCCGGTATGTCCCAGAACGACCCCGCAGCGGGTGGCGTAGCGGAAGAGCGCGAGTCCGGCGCTGTTGCGGCCGGGACCGGCCGGTTCGGAGGCGCCGGGGATCCAGTGCCGCTGTTCCCGCACGGCCGCCCGCGTGGTCAGGGCCCCGGCGGCGTAGGCGCCGATGAACGTGCTCAGGTCGCGGGGCGAGGAGGTGATGCCGCCCGAGGCCCACACCCCGGACATGCCGATCGCCTCACTGACGTCCTCCGGTCCTGACGGTCCGCCGACCGCGTAGCCGTGCATGTACGGCTCCGGCATCCGGTATCCCTGCGGCAGGCTCGTGTCGCGCAGCCCCAGCGGCCGGTACACGTCGTGGCGCAGCAGGTCCTCGTAGCGCACGCCGGTCGCCGCCTCGGCCATCAGCGCCACGGCGATGTTGTCGGAGTTGGAGTACCGGTACTGCGAGCCCGGCCTGAAGCCCAGCGGCTGGTCCGCCACGAAGTCGAGCAGGCGTCGCGAGTCGAAGAGCCGGTGCGGGTCGGCCGCGATGAGGCTCCGGAACCGTGGGCTCTGGCTGAAGTCCGGGAGCCCGCTGGTGTGTTGGAGCAGTTGCCGCAGGGTCACCTTCCGCCAGGCGTGGGGCAGCCAGGGCAGCCGTCTGCCGATCGTGTCGTCGAGGGTGAGCCGGTGCTCTCGTACGAGACTCAGGGCCACCGCCCCGCTGAAGGCCTTGCTGGTGCTGGCGGTCCGGGTGTGGTCGCGCGCCGCGAGCGGGCGGCCGGTGGTGACGTCGGCGGTGCCGGCGCGCAGGACGCGCTGCCGGTCGCCGGCGCGCAGGACCACGATCACGCCGGGCGGCCCGCCCGGGGCGGCGACCAGTTCGTCGAGGCCGCGCTGGAGGGAGCGGTCGTCGGCCGCGGCGGCGGGCGAGACGGGCACGAGGGCGCCGACACAGCCGGCGACGAGGAGGGAGACGAGGCGGAGCGGGAGGGGCATGGAGTGTCCTGGGGCAGTGGGGTCGGGGCAGCACCAGAATCCGGGGGCTTGTCGGCGTCCGCGCGGGTACGTGCTCCATACGGCCCCGTCGGCTCCCCCTTCCTCACGGTGTTGCCGGGTGGGCCGTGCTGTGCCGTAATCGGATGACCCGTGGTGCGGATCTTGGCGGTGCCGTGCCGCACCGGAAGGAGCGGCTGGGATGGACGCGTACGGTGCCGGGAACGAGGTCACGGCCGGCCCGGGTGGGCTGCTGGACCTGTTGCGGGTCGCGGCCGTGGTCCTGGACGCCGGCGGGTACATCACGCTGTGGAGTCCGGAGGCGGAGCAGTTGCTCGGCTACTCCCCCGAGGAGGCGCTGACGCAGCGCGCGGACCGGCTGCTGGTGTCGCCCGACGACCGGGGCCGGGCGCGGGAGCTGTTCGCGCAGGTCGGTACGGGCGCGCGCTGGGCCGGGGTCTTCCCGATGCTGCACCGGGACGGCACCGAGCGGCAGGTGGAGTTCCGCACGATGCGGCTGCGCGACAGCCACGGTCAGGCGCATCTGCTGGGGCTGGCGGCGGACGCGACGACCGTACGGGGCGTGGAGCGGGACCTGGCCACGTCCCACAGCCTGGTGCGGCAGACGCCGGTGGGCATCGCGGTGTTCGACACCGAGCTGCGCTGGGTCGGCGTCAACCCGGCTCTGGAGCGGATCAACGGCGTTCCGGAGGCGGAACTCGTCGGGCGCCGGGTCGGCGAGGTGCTGCCCGGTCTGGACGTGGCGGCCATCGAGTCACGCATGCGGCATGTGCTGATCACCGGCAAGCCGCTGCTCGACCAGCAGACGGTGGGCCGGACGCCCGCCGACCTCGCGGACCGGGCGTACTCGGAGTCGTACCACCGCATCGAGGACACGCAGGGCCGGGTGCTCGGGCTGGCGATGGCCGTCCTGGACGTGACCGAGCGGGAGCAGGCGGCGGCCGAGGTCGCGCAGGCGCGCAGGCGGCTGTCCGTCGTGGCGGAGGCGGGGGTGCGGATCGGGACGACGCTGGACCTCCAGCAGACCGCGCGGGAACTGGCCGACGTCGCCGTCCCGCACGTGGCCGACCTGGCCGCCGTCGACGTACTGGAATCCGTCGTCACGGACGGCTCCATCACTCCGGTGACCGAGGACGCGCAGGTCGAGTTCCGGGCGCTGGCCGTCGCCGCCGGCTATCTCACCGACGCGATCCACGCGGCGGACCCGGTGGGCGAGTTGGCCACCTACGGCCCCCACCGCATCATCACCCAGTGCGTCCGCGAGGCCGGCCCGATCCTGGTCGAGCGGGTGGACCCGCCGATGATGCGCCGCATCGCCCGGGACGGACGCGCCGCCCAGACCCTGCGCACGGCGGGCGTCCACTCCTACCTGGCCGTCCCGTTGCTGGCCCGCGGCGAGGTCCTGGGCACGCTGAGCCTCTACCGCACCGTCAACGAGCTCCCCTTCGACGAACAGGACCGCGTCCTCGCCTCCGAACTCGCCGCGCGCGCCGCGATCTGCATCGACAACGCCCGCCTCTACGGCCGTGAGCGCACCACCGCGCTGACCCTCCAGCGCAGCCTCCTGCCGCCGGCCCCGGCCCGGCAGGAGGGGCTGGACATCGCCGCCCGCTATCTCCCGGCGCTGAGCGAGGTCGGGGGCGACTGGTACGACGTGCTGCCGCTGGGGCCGGGCCGCACCGGTCTCGTGGTGGGCGACGTGATGGGCAAGGGGGTCCAAGCCGCCGCCATCATGGGGCAGTTGAGCACCGCGACCCGCGCCCTGGCCCGACTCGACCTGCCCCCGGCCGAGTTGCTGCACCACCTCGACGACCTCACCGGCTCCCTCGGTGACACGATCGCCACGTGCGCGTACGGCGTCGTCGACCTCGGGCGCGGTACCTGCGCGCTGTCCAGCGCGGGGCATCTGCCGCCCGTCCTGATCCACCCCGACGGCGCCGCGGAACTCCTCGACATTCCCGGCGGGGTCCCGCTCGGCGTCGGCGGGGTGGAGTTCGGGACCGTCGAAGTCTCCTTCACCACAGGGGCGTTGCTCGCCCTCTACTCCGACGGGCTGGTGGAGAACCGGGGCGAGTCCATCGACGTGGGGCTGCACGCGCTGACGCGGCTGTTGCAGAGTTCCCGCCGTCCCCTGGAGCAGACGAGCGACCTGCTCCTCAACGCGCTGCGCCCGGAACCCGACGACGACGTCGCGCTCCTCCTGGTCCGCGTCACGGGCTGACCGGTCAGGCGCCCGTGGTCGAGCCGGGACGGATGATCATCAGGACGGTGACGGTCGCCCACAGCAGGTTGAAGACGCCGGTGAACATGGCGAGTTGAACGGTCCCGGCCCGCTCCACGGGCCGCCGCGCGCCGAGTTCCTCCAGGAGTTCGTCCTGGCGCGGCAGGACGAAGGCGATCAGGATGCCGGCGGCCACCGCGGTGAGCGTGATGGACGCGATCAGCCAGCCACTGGTCAGGACACCCATGGCGGAGGCGGTCGCGAACCCGAAGAGGGGTACCGCCAGCCCGACCGCGCCGTAGAGACGGCAGATGCGGTGCAGCAGTCGTACGGTCGTCAGGCCCGCGTCGGGGCCGTCCTCGCCCGTGAGAGCGCGGCGGGCCGCCGGTGGGAACATGCTGGCGGCGACGGTGACGGGGCCGACCGCGACGATGGCGGCCAGGACGTGCAGAGTGAGAAGGATCTTGGTCACCGGCCCAGGCTAGGGAGGTCCCGCCCCACGGGCACAGAGGCTGAAACGACAGCTTCCAACGGATTCTCGCCAAGGCGTGCAGCCGGTTCTCTGTAATAGAAGGCCATGTCATCGGCCTGGCGGGAATCCGCCTATCGTGGTGTTCATGCACACCGTCGCGATTCTGGTTCTCGATCATGTGGTGCCGTTCGACATGGCGACACCGATGGAGGTGTTCGGCCGTACCCGGCTGCCGGACGGGCGGAACGCCTACCGGGTGCGGGTGTGCGGCGAGACGCCGGACGTGCGGACGGACGGGTTCACGCTGCGGGTCGACCACGGGCTGGAAGCGCTCACGGACGCCGACACCGTCATCGTCCCGGGCCGCTCGGAACAGGCCGCGCCGCCCTCCGCGCGGGTGCTGGCGGCACTGCGGGAGGCGGCAGCGGCGGGCACCCGGATCGTGTCCATCTGCGCGGGCGCCTTCGTGCTGGCCGAGGCCGGGCTGCTGGACGGGCTGCGGGCCACCACGCACTGGATCGCCGCGGATCTGCTGGCCCGCGACTATCCGCTGGTCGAGGTGCAACCGGACGTGCTGTACGTCGACAACGGGCAGATCCTCACCTCGGCCGGGGCGGCCGCCGGTCTTGACCTGTGTCTGCATCTCATCCGCCGGGACTACGGCTCGGCGGTCGCCGCGGACGCGGCCCGGCTGTCGGTCATGCCCCTCGAACGCGAGGGCGGGCAGGCCCAGTTCATCGTCCACCGGCACCCACCGATCCCGCAGGGTTCGACGCTGGAACCGCTGCTCCAGTGGATCGAGGACAACCTCTCCCACGAGGTCACCCTGGGCACACTGGCGACACGATCGGGCATGAGCGAGCGGACGTTCAGCCGCCGTTTCCGCGAACAGACGGGCAGCACACCGCTCCAGTGGCTGCTGCGGGCCCGGGTACGACGGGCCCAGTATCTGCTGGAGAACAGCGACCACACCATCGAACGCATCGCCCAGCAGGCCGGGTTCGGCTCCCCCACCGCGTTCCGCGAGCGCTTCCGCCGGGTGGTCGGCACGAGTCCGCAGGCGTACCGCTCGGCGTTCCACGGCCGGACGGTTCCCGAAGTGGCGTTCTCCTGACGGGTCTACGCCACGGCGCGGCCGTCCGCGGCGGCGCCCGGCCGGCTGTCGCGCGCCGCCGCGAGCAGGGCGTCCGCCTTGACGATGGCCTCCCGGATGCCGGTCGTGCCCGTCATCACACAGAGGGTGTAGCTGACGTCCTTCAACTCGGAAGCCGCCTGCGGGTGGTGCCTCTCCGCCTGGGAGATGCGCAGTACCGCATACCGGGTGAGCAGTTTCCTGACGGCCTTCGGGTCCGGCACGAGCACGGAGCACCCCTCTCTCTTTACGCTCCGGGTGCCCCGCCGGCGCCGGATCACGCACCCGGCACGAGATCCGCTCAGGCGACCTGCCCGCTGTGCAGTGCCGTGTACGCCCCGCCCCGGCGCAGGAGTTCGTCGTGCGTGCCGACCTCCAGGATCTCCCCGTCGCCCATCACCACGATGCGGTCGGCGCTGCGGACGGTGGACAGCCGGTGCGCGACCACGAAGGTCGTACGGCCGCGCAGCAGCCGGGCGAGGGCCTGCTGGACCAAGGCCTCGGAGCGGGTGTCCAGGGCCGAGGTCGCCTCGTCCAGGACGAGCACCTTGGGGTCGCGGATCAACGCCCGTGCGATGGCGAGGCGTTGACGCTGGCCGCCGGAGAGTCGGGCCCCGCGCTCGCCGACCAGGGTCTCCAGGCCCTGCGGCAGCTTCTCCACGAACTCGAGGGCGTTGGCGTCGCGCAGGGCCGCGCGTACCGCGTCCTCGTCGGCGTCGTCCATGCCGTAGGCCACGTTGTCGCGGATCGTGCCGTCGAAGAGGATCGACTCCTGGGGGACGACCGAGACGAAGCGGCGGTACGTGCGCAGGTCGAGGGTGTTCATGTCCGTGCCGTCGAGCAGGAGTCGGCCGCTGGTGGGGCGGATGAAGCCGATGACGAGGTTGAGGACCGTGGACTTGCCCGCGCCGGACGCGCCGACGAGGGCGACGGTCTCGCCGGGTGCGACGGTGAGCGTGAAGTCGTGCACGGCGGGCCGGAGTTGCGCGTCGTAGGTGTGGCCGACGTTCCGGAAGGCGACGGCGCCGGCCACCTCGGTGACCTTCGCCTTGCCCGCGTTGTCCTCCAACTCGGGTGCCTGGAGCACCTCGCCGACCGAACGGACCGATTCCAGGCCCTTGGTGATGATCGGGGCCAGGGTCGTGAGGGTCGTGGTGGAGTTGGTGAGGGTGGTCAGGAAGGCGCTCAGCATGACGACGTCACCGGCGGTGACTCCCCAGACGCCGTAGTACGACACCAGGGCCGAGCCGCTGAGCACCATCACGCCGACCACGTTGAGGACGACCCAGGCCAGTGAGCCGAAGCGGCCGTTGAGCAGGTCGAGGCGGTTTCCGGAGGTGAGCAGGCGGTGCAGGGTGCCGTCCATGCGGCGCATGGCCTTGCCCTCCAGGCCGTGGGCGCGGGTGACCGGGATGAGGCGGGTCATCTCCGTCACGCGCGAGGAGAGGGTCTCGACCTCGTGGCGGAACTGCTCGTTGTGGGTGCGCAGGCGGGCCCGCAGCCGGGACACGAGGAGCGCGGCGACCGGGACGACGACGATGAAGACGGGCACGAACTCCGGTGTGCGGAAGCCGATGATGACCAGTCCGCCGGTGAGCACGGTGATCGCGCCGAGGCCGGTCTCCGCGGTCTGCTGGACCATCTGCTCGACCGTCTCCACATCGCGCACCACCTTGGCCTGGAGCACTCCGGCGCTGACCCGGGAGTGGTAGCCGATGGAGAGCTGCTGCATGCGGGTGCACAGGGCCGAGCGCAGGTCGGTGCCCATGCGGCGGACGCTGCCGTAGAGGAGGCGGACGTAGAGGACGTGCAGGGGGTAGTTGATCAGCAGGATGAACAGGATGATGCCGGTGCTGATCCAGAGTCTGCTGACCGGCTGGTGCTGGACGACGGTGTCGATGATGGACGCGGTGATCAGCGGGAGCAGCCAGATGGGGCTGTGCTTGACCGTGAACACGGCGGCGGCCAGGGCCAGTCGTCTGCGGTCGGCGCGGAACAGGTAGGCGAGCGTGCGGATCGGGTGTTCGTCGCGGTAGCGGTGGTCGAGCGGTTTCTCCGTGGACGACGCCATCGGTGGTGGTCCTCCCCCTGTGACCGGTCGGCCCCCTGTGGCCGGTTGGCGGGCAAGCGCTTACTTCCCTTGCCCGCCACAACTACACCCCCCAGCGTCACCGCCTTCTCAGGCGGCGTCCAGCTCCGCGAACTCCTCGGCGGAGAGCGTCAGTTCGGGTGCGGCGGCCGAGTCGCGGATCGTCTCGGGGCGGCTGGCGCCCGGGATCGGCACGACGACCGGCGACTTGGCGAGCATCCAGGCCAGGCACACCCGCTGCGGGCTGACGCCGTGCTTCTCGGCGATCCGGGCGAACGGCGCGTAGGCGGAGCCGAGTTCACCGGCGCGGGCGATGCCGCCGAGGGGGCTCCAGGGCAGGAACGCGATGCCGAGTTCGTCGCAGAGGTCCAACTCCGGTTCGCTGGACCGGAAGGCCGGGGAGAACTGGTTCTGCACGGAGACCAGCCGGCCGTCGAGGATCTCGTTCGCGAGCCGGATCTGCTCCGGGTTCGCGTTCGAGATGCCGGCCAGGCGGATCTTGCCCTCGTCGAGCAACTCCCGTACCGCGCCCACCGAGTCCGCGTACGGGACCCGCGGGTCGGGGCGGTGGAACTGGTAGAGCCCGATGGCCTCCACGCCGAGTCGACGCAGGGACGCCTCGCAGGCTTCCTTGAGGTACGCGGGGCTGCCGTCCAGGGTCCAACTGCCGTCCCCGGGGCGGAGATGGCCGCCCTTGGTGGCGACCAGGACGTCCGCGCCCCGGTCGTGGGAGGCGAGCGCCTTGGCGATGAGGGTCTCGTTGTGTCCGACCTCGTCGGCGAACCGGTGGTAGGCGTCCGCGGTGTCGATCAGCGTCACGCCCGCGTCGAGGGCGGCGTGGATGGTCGCGAGGGAGCGTGCCTCGTCCGGCCGCCCCTCGATCGACATGGGCATACCGCCCAGGCCGATCGCGCTGACCTCGACGTCACCGATACGGCGGGTGTCCATGGCTCGTGCTCCTCTTCCGGTCTTCCGATGTGGTCGTCCGACTGTCGCGTCCTCCAGCCTCTCCGGCCCGGGTCCCCAGGTCCAATAGAAGAAATCGAACGCATCCAGCAGCGGGACTGCTCAATGAGGAGCGATCTTGGCGATGAACGCCGTGAGGTTGGTGACGGTCCGTCGGATCTTCTCCTCCAGGGTGAGCGACTCGGGCAGTCGTGCGCCGGCGCCCGCGTCCTTCTTGCCGCGCACGTACAGCGGGCAGGCGAGGTCGTCGCACATGTAGGCGCCCACGGAGTTGCCCTGCTGTCCGGCCTTGCCGGCCTTCGCGGCGACCATGACCGACACACCTCCGGTGTGGGTGGTCAGGCAGAGCGAACACATGCTGCGCCGCGCCTGCCAGGAGGCGGCACCGCCGGCGCGCAGGGCGATCGCCGTGAGGCGCCCCTCCAACTCGGCGGCGAGATAGGCCCGGTCGGGCGCCTGGGGGTCCCGCCAGCCGAGGAAGTCCAGGTCGTCCCAGGGCCGCTCGGCCAGGTCGCGCGGGACGGACAGGCGCTTGGCCTCGCCCTTGGTGCAGTTGATGAAGGCGGCGCGGATCTCCCGCTCGGTCAGAGGTCTCATGAACGGCACGCTAGTTTGCCTAAAACCTTTAGGCAAATGCATAATGGTTATCGTCGAGTGGGAGGAAGGTTATGGCCAGAGCAGGACTGACCCCGGAGCGGCTGACCCTGGCGGGGGCGGAGCTGGCCGACGAGGTCGGCTTCGACCAGGTGACCTTGTCGGCGCTCGCCCGGCGATTCGACGTCAAGGTCGCCAGCTTGTACTCGCACCTGAAGAACTCCCAGGAACTCCGCACCAGGATCGCCCTGTTCGCCCTGGAGGAACTCGCCGACCGGGTCTCCGACGCCCTGGCGGGGCGGGCCGGCAAGGACGCCCTGGCCGCCTTCGCGGACGCCTATCGCGACTACGCCCGGGAGCACCCCGGCCGGTACGACGCGGCACGGCTCCGGCTCGATCCGGAGACGGCGGCGGCCAGCGCCGGGGTGCGCCATGCGCAGATGACGCGAGCGATCCTGCGCGGCTACGACCTGGCCGAGCCGGACCAGACCCACGCCGTCCGGATGCTGGGCAGCGTCTTCCACGGCTACGTCAGCCTGGAGCTGGCCGGCGGCTTCGAGCACAGCGCGCCCGACGCGCGGGAGTCGTGGGCCTGGATCGTGGACTCCCTCGACACGCTGCTGCGCAACCGGGCCGCGCCCGACAACTGACCACCCCGATCGACAGGTTGAGGCGATGAGCACCCAGCACGGCATGATCACCACCCCCGTCACCACCGACCTGCTGCGCGGCCACCTGGACGTGGAAACGACCCCGCACGGCCTGCTGCCGCACCGGCTCCCCGCCCGGGCCCGCCGGCAGATCCCCGACGACCAGACAGCCACGGCCGAGGCACAACCCTCGGGTGTACGGCTGGTCTTCCGTACCCGGGCCACCACCATCAGCCTGGACACGCTGCCCACCAAGCGCGTGTACCGGGGATTCCCGCCCCCGCCGGACGGCGTGTACGACCTGCTGGTCGACGGCCGTCTCACCGCGCAGGCCACGGTGCCCGGCGGCCGGGTGCGCACGATCACCGACATGACGACCCAGGCCTACGAGCTGTCGGAGGGCGAGCCCGGCACCGCCTGTTTCACCGGTCTTCCGGCAGGCGAGAAGGACATCGAGATCTGGCTCCCGCACACGGAGATCACCGAGGTGATCGCCCTGCGCACCGACGCCCCCGTCGAGAAGGCGCGGGACCACGGGCGCAAGGTGTGGCTGCACCACGGCAGTTCCATCAGCCACGGCTCGAACGCCACGCATCCGACGGCCACTTGGCCTGCGCTGGCGGCCGCCCGGGGTCAAGTGGAGCTGATCAACCTGGGGTTCAGCGGCAGCGCGCTGCTCGACCCGTTCACCGCCCGGGCGATGCGGGACACGCCCGCGGATCTGATCAGCGTCAAGATCGGCATCAACGTCGTCAACGCCGACGCGATGCGCCTGCGCGCCTTCGGCCCCGCGGTCCACGGCTTCCTCGACACCCTCCGCGAGGGGCATCCGACCACACCCCTGCTGGTCGTGTCCGCCATCCTCTGCCCGGTCCAGGAGGACACTCCCGGCCCGCTCATGCCCGACTTCGAGGGCGGGACCCCGGGGTTCAGGGCGACCGGCGACCCGGCCGAACGTCCCCTCGGACGTCTGACCCTCACCGTCATCCGCGCCGAACTCGCCCGGATCGTCGCACTGCGGGCGACCGACGACCCGAACCTCCACTACCTCGACGGCCGCGACCTCTACGGCGAGCAGGACCACACCGAACTCCCGCTCCCCGACGCGGTCCACCCCGACCCGGCGGGACACCGACGCATCGCGGAGAACTTCGGGCAGCTCGTGTTCGGCGACGGGGGTCCCTTCGCGGCCGGGAAGGGCTGAGGCCGGCCGCGCGGGGTCATGGCCGCGTTGCGGCTTGTGCTGGCGGGGGCTTGGCCAGGCACGGGCTTGGCCCGGCGGGGAGCTCGGTCGGTCACGGACTCGGCCCGGCGCGGACTTGGGCGGAGGCTCGGCTGGGCACGGACTTGACCCAGCGGGGAGCACGGCCGGTCACGAACTCGGCCCGGCGCGGACTTGGGCGGAGGCTCGGCTGAGCACGGACTTGACCCAGCGGGGAGCACGGCCGGTCACGAACTCGGCCCGGCGCGGACTTGGGCGGAGGCTCGGCTGGGCGCGGACTTGGCCGGGTGGATCGCCCTGCGTCCCATGGGCCACGCGATGCGCCAAGCCGCCGCATGGCCGAGCAAGGGCTTGGCCGAGCGAGGGCCCGGCCGGGCGCGGACTCGGCTCGGCACAGACTCGGCCGGGCGGATCACCCCGCGTTCCATCGGCCACAAGATGCGCCCAGCCGCCGCTTGGCAGGGCGCGGACTCGGCCCGGCGCGAACCTGGCCCGGCGCGCACTCGGCCCGACGGATCGCCCCGCGTCCCATCAGCCGCGCCATGCGCCAAGCCGCGGCTCAGCCGCGCAAAGGCTTGGCCGAGCGGAGGCCCGGCCCGGCACGAACTCGGCCCGGCGGGGACTCAGCCCGACAGATCACCCCGCGTCCCATGAGCCACACGATGCGCCAAGCCGCGGCTCGGCCGGGCGGGGGCTCGGCCCGGCGCGAACTTAGCCCGGCGGGGACTCGACCGGGCACGGACTCGGCCCGGCGGGCACTCGGCCCAGCGCGGACTCGGCCGCGCCGAGTTCCCTGCGTCCCATGGACCACGCGATGCGCCGAGCCGCCGCTCAGCCGCGCAAAGGCTTGGCCGAGCGGGGGCCCTAACGGGCGGATCGCTACTCGTCCCGTCGGCCGCGTGATGCGCCGAGTGGTGGGGAGGGCTTGCGTACCTGCCCCGGTCGTATGGCACGCTCACCTGCGACCGGGCGGTCGGATCGGTTCCGGCCCCGTCACCCCGCTCGACCGCGGAAAGGCAGCGTCATGCGCATCGGACTGCTCGGCACCGGCCCTTGGGCCCAGATGGCACACGCCCCCGCCCTCAGTGGGCACGACGCGTGGGACTTCGCGGGCGTGTGGGGCCGCCGCGCCGACGCCGCAAAGGAACTGGCCGACCGGCACGGCGTACCGGCCTACGACGATGTCGACGCCCTGCTCTCGGACGTGGACGCCGTCGCCGTGGCGCTGCCGCCGTCCGTGCAGGCCGAGTTGGCGGTGCGGGCCGCGCGGGCGGGACGGCATCTGCTGCTGGACAAGCCCCTGGCGCCGACGGTGGAGCAGGGGCGGGCCGTCGTCGACGCGGTCCGGGAGGCCGGGGTCGCGTCGGTCGTGTTCTTCACCACCCGCTTCCAGCCGGAGACCGAGGCGTGGATCACCGAACAGGCCGCCGCCGAGGGCTGGTTCACGGCCCGGGCCGAGTGGCTCGGCTCGGTGTTCACCAGCGACAGCCCGTTCGCGGCCTCGCCCTGGCGGCAGGAGAAGGGCGCGCTGTGGGACGTGGGCCCGCATGCCCTCTCCGTGCTGCTGCCGGTCCTCGGCGATGTCCGCCGGGTGGCCGCCGCCGTGCGGGGCCCCGGCGACACGGTCCTGCTGGTCCTGGACCACACCGGCGGTGCCTCCAGCACGCTGACCCTCAGCCTCACCGCGCCGACCGCGGCGGCGGGAGCCACGGCCGAACTGCGCGGCACGGCCGGGGTCACCAGCATCCCCGACAGCTCGGGGGACGCGGTGTCCGCCCTGGTGCGGGCCGCCGACGCGCTGAGCGAGGCCGTCCGCACGGGCCGACCGCACGCGTGCGACGCGGCGTTCGGGCAGCGGGTCACCGAGATCCTGGCCGAGGCCGAGGCGATGGTGGACGCCGACGCCGGCTGATCACCCGCCGTCGGGCGCCCCCTCGACCTCCGCGCCGTCCTCGTCGTCGTCGAACGGCTCGTCGCTCCACCGGAACCAGGCCCGCTCCCCCTCGATGTGCAGCAGGAACTCGGGGACGGGCCCGTCCGGCGAGGTGAGCGTCACCTGCCGCCGGATCTCGTCGTAGGCCTCCTCCCACCGCGCCCACTCGCCGTCCGCCTGCGCCAGGGCGAGTTCCCGCGCGAACAGATCCCGCACGGCGTCGAACGCCGGACCCGGGGTGAGCTTGCCCGACAGCCAAGGGAAATCGGCGTCGTCGATCAGGATCTCCCCCACCGGCTCCGCGCCCGCTGCCGCGCCCGTGCGCACCTGCCAGACCTCGCCGACGAATCCCATGCCCGCCTCCATCCCGCCGTAGAGCGATGTGCCGTAGAACCATGTGCCGCGGATCAACGGACCATGTGTCGTGGATCAACCTGTCGCCAGCATGGCACCCGGCACTGACAGTCGGTCCGGCGCGGATCTCGGGCCGGACCGACTGTCCCTCGGGGCTACGGGTCGGTGCGGTTACTCGACGAAGTGGAAGTTGGCCCGTTCACGGATGACCGGATAGCCGGCCTTGGCGAAGTGTGCCGCCATCGGGAAGTTGCCCTGGTCCGTGGCGGCGGCGATGAACTCGGCGCCGCGTTCGACGAGGTAGTGCGTGCACTCGGCCAGCAGGTCGCGGGCGTAGCCGTGGCCGCGCTGTTCCGGTACGACGCCGATGAAGCCGATGCACGGGCCCGACGGGTTGTGGACCGGGATGTGGATGCCCGCGAGGTCTCCCTCGGGGGTGCGGGCGACCTGCCACCACTCGCGCGGGGACGGGCACCAGCGGAAGAAGTCGATCTCCTCCTGTGCGGCCTGGTCAAGTCCTCCTTGCTGGATGGCCACTAGGGCGTGGGCGTCAAGGGTGACGGAGTGGATGCGGCGCAGCGCGTCGAAGAACACGGCGTCGTCCGGTTCGGGAGCGAAGACGAGCCGTCCGGGGCGTTCGGGCAGTCCGCACTCCGGGGTCCACCGGTAGATGAAGCGCTCGACCAGGAGCTCGTACCCGGCCGCGCGCAGGGCGGTGAAGCGGACCTCGGCGGCGGCGCGCGCCTCGGGGCTGTCGCGCCAGCCGGCGAAGAAGTTCAGTTCCGCGCCGACACGCCAGGGCACGCTGCGCAGGAGTTCGGCTCCTGCCGCCTCCTCGCCCTCGAGCACGTCGAAACAGTTGACGTTGAGGGGTTCGGTGTCGTTCGGGCCGCCCCACCAGGCGCCGCGCGCGACGACCGTGCCGTCGCGCAGCGCGACCCGCTGCCAGTCGGGCCGCCAGGTCGTCAGTCGGTCCGCGGCTCGGGCGCCGAGCGGGTCGGGAAGGGTGTCGAAAAGATGGGCGTCGCTCTCGTCGAGCGCGCGAATGACCAGATCGGTCATGGGTTTCCTCCGGGAGGGGTACCGCGTGGAGCGCTCCCGGTCAGGTCAGGCGAGGCACGCCGGGTCAACGGGGAGGGAGCGCTGGGGTGTTGGGAACCTCATGGCACTCGCCTCCTTCCGCTGGTCTCAGGGCGTGCACCCGAACGTTAGGGGACGGGTATCCCGTCCGTCCACCGTATTTACGGCCGGCCCGGCGGAGCGGGTTCCGCCGGGCCGGTGCGCATCACTTCGGGAGTTGTCCCGGGTCGGTCGCCCAGCTCGTGTTCGGTTCGACGGCGAGCCGGACGTCCAGCCTGCCGCCCTTGAGGGTCAGGCCCGCGCCTGTCCACGCGCGCGTGAGGTCATGGTTGTCGAGGCGTACGGCGTCGACGTACGGGTGGGTGTCGTCGGCGTCGGGGGCGGTGATGACGATGTCCTTGCGGCCGGGCCGGTTCACGACCGCCTTTGAGAACAGCGGTGCGCCGAGCAGCAGGTCGGCGCTGCCCGGGGTGCGCGGATAGATGCCGAGGGCGGAGAAGACGTACCACGCGGACATGGTGCCGAGGTCGTCGTTGCCGGGCAGGCCCTTGGGGCCGGTGCCGTAGGCGGTGTCGAGGATCTGACGGACCGTCGCCTGCGTCTTCCAGGGTTGGCCGAGGGAGTTGTAGAGCCAGGGGGCGTGGATGTCGGGCTCGTTGGTCGGGTCGTAGCGCAGCGCGTCGCCGCCCCGGACCGACCATGCCCCGTCCGCGGTGTGGAAGAAGCCGTCGAGCCGGGTGGCCGCCGTCTCGCGGCCGCCCATCGCCTCGGCCAGGCCCCGGACGTCCTGCGGGACCATCCAGACGTACGCGGCGGCAGAGCCCTGTGCGAAGCCGAGATCGCTCGCCGGGTTGAACGGGCCCACCCAGGAGCCGTCGAGGTTGCGGGCCTGGATGTAACCGGTGGCCGGGTTGAAGACGTTGCTCCAGTAGGCACCGCGTTCGGTGAAGGTCTTCGCTTCGGCGGTACGGCCGAGCAGTTTCGCCCACTGGGCGAGGGCGGAGTCGGCGACCGCGTCCTCCAGGGTCTCGGCGGCGCCGCCCCAGCAGTGGCAGGCGTTCTGGGCGGCGTAGTGGGAGGTCATGTACTGGGCCAGGTTGGGGCGTTGGCCCACGCACTGGCCGGGGCAGCCGGCGTCCGAGAGCTCGTCGGGGTTGGGCACGGTGGCCTGGTGGACGAGCGAGTCGAAGGCCCCCTGGTAGTCGAAGTTGCGGACGCCCATGGCGTAGAAGGTGGCCAGGGTCGCGGCGGACGGGTCGCCCGTCATGACGTGGGTGGCGCCGCTGATGTGCACCCAGCGGTCCCAGACTCCACCGTTCTGCTGAGCGAAGTTGTAGAGCGATTGAGCGAAGTCGCCCGCGACCGTGGGCTTCAGGAGGGCGAGCAGCTGGATCTGGGCGCGGTACTGGTCCCAGCCGGAGAAGTTGCTGTACTGAGCCCGCTGCCCGCGCGCCAGCCGGTGGACGGCCTGGTCCATGCCCCAGTAGCGGCCGTCCGTGTCACTGATCAGGTTGGGCTGCATGAGCGCGTGATAGAGCGCCGTGTAGAAGGTCTGGCGGCGTGCGGGGGTGCCGCCGTCGACCCGTACGGTGCTCAGTTCGCGGTCCCACGCGCGGGCGCCCGCCTTGGCGACGTCGGCCACGCGCGCGTGCGGGGCGATCTCCTGGCGGAGGTTGGTCTCGGCTCCGGAGAGGCTGACGTAGGAGATGCCGATCCGCATGTGGACATCGTTGTCAGCCGTCGTGTCGAAGCCGACCCAGCCGCCGGAGCCACGTCCCGCACGGTCGGCGCCGGTGGCGTATCCCTCGCCTCCGGAGGCGGTCGTCGCACCGGGTGAGACCGTGCTGTCGTGCCAGGTGCCGACCGAGGAGAAGGCGCGGTCGAAGGAGGCGCTGAAGTAGAGCCTGTAGTAGCTCTTGCGGTTGTTGACGCCGCCGTTGGCGCGACGCCCGCAGAAGGCGCCGGTGAGGACCCAGCCGGTCACCTTGTGCTGGGCGGTGTCGATGTCGACGTGCGCGTCCGCGCTGCCGTTGAGGGAGTTGGAGACGCGGAAGAGCAGACTCGCCGGGCGGTCGGCGGGGAAGGTGAAGTCGGCGACTCCGGAGCGCTTGCTGACAGCCAGGTCGGCGGTGGCGCCGGAGGCGAGGCCGAGGGTGTAGCGGCCGGGGGTGGCCTTCTCGTCGGCGTGCGAGAAGTTCGACGCGTACACGGCGTCCTTGGTGTCCGCCGACGGTGACGAGGTGACGTCGCCGACGAACGGCATGATCGGTACGTCGCCGGCCGCGCCGGGGTTGCAGCCCGCGCCGTTGACATGGGTGAGGCTCAGACCGCGGACGCGGGTGGCGCCGTACTCGTAGCCGTTGGCGGCGCCCGTACTGGTCTGGTCGCCGGTGGTGCTGGTCGGGGACCAGGCGATCATGCCGGACGGGAGGGTGGCGCCGGGGTAGGTGTTGCCGCCGTTGGAGGAACCGATCAACGGGTCGACGAGCGAGGACAGTTCGCCCGTGGATCCAGTCGCCGCGGCGAGGGCGGGGAAGGGGGCGGCCGCGGCGAGCGCGGTCGCGGTCGCCACCGCCGCGGCGCCGAGGCCGAACCGCCGTGCCGTGCCCAGTAGTTGGTGACGCATGCGTCAAGTCGCCTTTCGGAGAAGGGACATGGGGGCCGAAGAGACAGGCCGAGAGGACAGGGAGGCCTTGCGAGGCTAGGAGGCCACGCGATGGGAGGGAAGAGGCGCCCGGGTACGGGTGATGAAGCACGGGTGAACGCTTCGCCGACTGCTTAAGTGATCCTTAAGCAGGGATTAAGCCCTCCATCCTGCCGAGTTCCCGCAGGTCAGCGAGGTTCCACCGGCCACTCGAACCCTTGGCCGGGGCGGCGCTCCTGCGTAACATCGGGTTCCGGCGGCGGTGCCGACGCACGCTGTGAGAGCGCTCTCAACGCGTCGGCGCCGTTCGCTCCGAACTGCCCCACGCCCGGAGGCCCCCACATGACTCCTC
>NZ_JAENRY010000146.1 GCF_016612545.1 Streptomyces sp. MBT65
CGCCCTCCGGAGCGACGGTCGCCGACGACGTACCGCAGAGCGATGAGCTGGCGATCCACTCGCCGTACGACGTGGCGGCGACCGTCGCTCCGGAGGGCGGTGTCGCGCAGTACCGGTCGCTGACGCTCGGCCTGACGCACAGCAACGACAGCTTCACCCTGACCGACGGACGGCTGACCGTCGATGTCTCCGGGCTCGCGGGGGTCGCCGAGGTGGCCTGGCCCGCCATCTGCACGCCGGACTCCACCGGCACCGTCGCCGTGTGCGACACCGGGGACGTGCCGATCCGCTACAGCCCGCAGGTGCGGTTGCAGGTGCGGGCCCTCACCGGCGCCGCCCTCGGCGCGCAGGGCACGGTCACCTACTCCGCCGAGGCCACCGGCGGCCCCGACGGCACGATCGTCTCCACGCGGAGCGACGACACCACCGTCACGGTCGCCTCCGGCGTGGACCTCGGAATCCCTGCCCCGCAGGACGTCACCGGCGTCGCACCCGGCACCAGCCTCACCGTGCCGTCCTCGATCACCAACACCGGCGACGAGACCGCGCACGGCTTCACCATGAGCATGTGGGCGACGTACGGCCTCGACGTCACCACCCGCTACCCGCAGTGCGCCTACACGGGACCGGACGTCAACGGCACCGGCTTCACCACCGTGACCTGCTCCTTCGACACCGAGATCGCCCCCGGCGCCACCGTCGAACTGCCGACAGCCCTCCAACTCGCCGTCACCGACCACGCGTTGTACGACCGCTTCGACTACGACGTCGAGCCCCTCGCCGACGTCACCGACCTCGACAGCTCGGACAACAGCCGCTCCTGGCACATCACCGCGGACAACACCGCCGACTTCGCCGTCTACGGCACCGAGGCGAGCGGCGCGGCCGGCGACACCGTCACCTCGGGCTTCCGCTTCGTCAACCACGGACCGGCCTGGGCCGGTGACATCAGCGCCGGCGACCCGATCACCACGATCGACTTCTACGCCCCGCAGGGCACCGTCGCCACGTCCATGCCCAAGACCTGCCACGGCGCCCACACCGCCGGCGACGACCCGACCATCGCCCACTACGCCTGCACCCTGCCGACCTGGGCCAAGCCGGACCTGGACGTCAGCTTCCCGTTCCAGCTCCGTATCGACACGGTCGTCCCGGACGCGACAGGGCACGTCACGACCCGGGCCTACAACGGCACACCCCTCGCCTTCGACACGAACACCGCGAACAACACGGCCGACGTGATCGTCAACCCGTCCGCCTGACGGCCGTGGGAAGGGACGCGCCCACCACAAGGGCGTGTCCCTCCTACGTCGACTCGCGCTTCACCAACTCCGTCGGCAGTATCACCGCCGCCGTGTCCTCGCCCCCGATCTGCGCCAGCAGCACCCGCACCATCTCCGCGCTGATCCGGTCGAACGGCTGCCGCATCGTGGTGAGTTCGGGGCTGGACGCGAGCGCGGCGGGGGAGTCGTCGAAGCCGCCGACCGCCACGTCCTCCGGCACCCGCCGCCCGGCCCGTTCCAACGTGGTGAGCACGCCCCGAGCCATCAGGTCGGAGGCGACGAACACCGCGTCCAGGTCCGGGACCTGGGCCAGCAGCCGCTCGGCGCCGCGCTCGCCGCTGAGCCGGCTGTAGTCGCCGGAGACGACGAGATCGTCGTCCACCGCGATGCCCGCCTCGGCGAGCACCTCCTTGTAGCCGGCGAGGCGCTCGACACCGCCCGGCGTGTCCAGCGGCCCGGTGACCATGCCGACGCGGCGGCGGCCGAGGGAGAGCAGATGCCGGGTCATGTCACGGGCGCCGTCCCGGTCGTCGGCGGCCACATAGCTGATCTTGGAGCCGAGCCCGATCGGCTTGCCGCACGCGACCAGCGGCACGCCCGCCTCGCTCAGCTCCTCCGCCACCGGGTTCCCGGAGTGGCTGGAGACCAGCAGCACCCCGTCGACGTGCCCGGAGGTGATGTACCGCGTGATGCGCCGCCGCTCGTCCTCGGTGCCGGCCAGCATCAGCAGCAGCGGGATGTCGTGCGCGGCCAGCGCCTGGGTGCAGCCGCGCAGCAGGATGTTGAAGTTGGGGTCCTCGAAGAACTTCTCCTGCGGTTCCGTCAGCAGGAAACCGACCGAGTCCGAGCGCCCGGTGATCAGCGAGCGGGCGTGCCGGTTCACGACGTAACCCGTCCTGCGGATGGCCGCGTTGACGGCCTCCTGCGCGGCCGGGCTCACATAGTGCCCGCCGTTGAGGACTCGCGACACCGTGCCCCGCGAGACCCCGGCCTCGCGCGCCACGTCATGGATCGTCGGCGGCCTGCGCCGACCCCCCGTATTGCTCATGGTCAGACTCTACGGCTCCCGGGCGCGCGGCCTGAAGCACCGGTATGGGAGCGTTCACAGCATGTGCGGCAGAGAAACTTCAGGGACACTTGTCAGCGGTCACTGGCGTGCGGTTATGTTGGGGCGGTGCCTCAGGGCGCACTGTGTGCACGTTCCCAAATGATCGACTACGGGAGAGATCCATGCCGGAGACCACCCCGAAGGGCCTCACCAGGCTCGCCTTCGGTGGGGACTACAACCCCGAGCAGTGGCCGGAGAGCGTCTGGCAGGAGGACGTCCGGCTGATGCGGGAGGCCGGCGTCACCATGGTGAGCGTCGGGATCTTCTCCTGGGCCCTGCTGGAACCCGAGCCCGGTGTGTACGACTTCGGCTGGCTCGACCGCCTCCTCGACCTGCTGCACGAGCACGGCATCCGCGCCGACCTCGGCACGCCCACGGTCGCCCCGCCCGCCTGGTTCTACCGCGCCCACCCCGAGGCCCTGCCCGTCACCGCCGACGGCACCCGCTACGAGTTCGGCTCACGCGGCGCGATCTGCCACAGCAACGCCGACTACCGCGCCGCCGCCGCGAACATCACCACACAACTCGCCGAGCGCTACGGCACCCACCCGGCCCTCGCGCTGTGGCACGTCTTCAACGAGTACGGCGTCCCCGTCTCCGCGTGCTACTGCGACTCCTGTGCCGCCCACTTCCGCCGCTGGCTGACGGCGACGTACGGAGACGTCGACGGGGTCAACGAGGCCTGGGGAACGGCCTTCTGGGGCCAGCGCTACGCGGACCTCGGCCAGATCAACCCGCCCCGCCTCACCCCGACCGCCGTCAACCCGGCCCAGGCCCTGGACTACACGCGGTTCGCGGACGCGACGATGCGCGAGAACTTCGTCGCCGAACGGGACATCCTGCACCGCCTCGCGCCCGGCATACCCGTCACCACCAACTTCATGGCCGCCCTCAGCCAGTGCGAGTCCGTCGACTACTGGGCCTGGGGCCGCGAGGTCGACCTCGTCACCAACGACCACTACCTGATCACCGACGGCCGTCGCACCCACGTCAACCTCGCGATGGCCGCCGACCTCACCCGCTCCGTCGCGGGCGGCGCCCCCTGGCTGCTCCTCGAACACTCCACCTCGGGTGTCAACTGGCAGCCCCGCAACCCCGCCAAGGCCCCCGGCCAGATGGCCCGCAACGCCCTCTCGCACGTGGCGCGCGGCTCGGACGGCGCGATGTTCTTCCAGTGGCGGCAGTCGCGGCGCGGCGCCGAGAAGTTCCACTCCGCGATGCTCCCGCACGGCGGCACCGAGACCCGTGTCTGGCGCGAGGTCGTCGAACTCGGCGCGTCCGTCGAGGAGTTGAGCCAGATCCGCGGCACCCGCACCCGGGCCGACGTGGCCGTCGTATGGGACTGGCAGTCGTGGTGGGCGCAGAAACTGGAGTGGCGCCCCAGCCAGGACCACGACGCCCGCGAGCGCGCCGACGCCTTCTACGAGGCGCTCTACGACCGTCACCTCACGGTCGACTTCGCCCATCCGGAAGCCGACTTGTCGGCCTATCCCCTTGTCGTCGTGCCCGCCCTCTACCTCACGACGGAGGCGGCCGGCCGCAACCTGAAGCGGTACGTCGAGCAGGGCGGCACCCTCGTCGTCTCCTACTTCTCCGGCATCGTCGACGAGCACGACGCCGTCCACGAGGGCGCGTACCCCGGCGCGCTGCGGGACGTACTCGGCCTGACCGTCGAGGAGTTCTCGCCCTTGCTGGCGGACCAGCGGGTGCGCATCACCGGACCCGACGGCTCCGAACTCACCGGCGACGTCTGGACCGAGTTCGTGGTCCCGCGCGGCGCCGAGACCGTGTGGACGTACGCCGAGGGCCTCACCGCCGACCACCCGGCCGTCACCCGGCACCGCCTCGGCGAGGGCACCGCCTGGTACGTGTCGACCCGCCTCGACGCCCACGGCCTGGACGCCCTGCTCGGCTGGGCGACGGAGGACGCCCGGATCGCGCCTCGCGCCGACCTGCCGTACGACGTCGAACTCGTGCGCAGGGAAGGCGAGTCCGGCAGTTTCCTCTTCGCGATCAACCACAGCGCCTCGGACGTCAAGCTGCCGCTGGGCACCGACGGCACCGAGCTGCTGACCGGCGATCGCGCCGCGGGCGACCTCGCGGTCCCCGCCGGAGCCGTGCGGGTCCTACGACTCGACGGCTGACCCGACACCCCTCCGCCCGCGCGAGCCGTGTGCCGCGGGCGGAGGGGGACGCCCTCCCTCCGGGCGAGCGGTTTTCCGCCGTCCGGTCCTGCGGCCCGGGACCTTCCGCGCGTGCGGTTCTGTTCGGCTACGGCGGTGCGGTTCGGCCATCGTCTGCTTCGGGAGCCGGTGTCCCGTCCCACGGGTGTGGCCGCGCCCCGCACGTCGTCCCGCGCACCAGGGCCGATCGGCCCCCTCGAACAGGACCGTTCGGTCCCGGACAAGGGTCACCGAGTCCGGGACGAGACGGGCCGTGCTGCGGGAGAGTGGGAGGACGCGGCACGAGGCGCGCAGGACGGAGGGGCACGAGATGCTGAGGACTCCGGTTGGGCAACGACGATTGGACATCCTGGAGTGGCTGAGAGATCCGGCCGCCCACTTCCCGCCCCATCGGTATCTCGCCGAGGCCGGGGTCGGCTCGGAGGCGGTGGCGGCCAAGCTGGGCGTGTCCCGCCAGGTGGCCGAGACCCACCTCGAACTCCTCGTGTCCCTGGGCCTGTTGCGCACCCGACGGATCCGGCTGCGCACCTACTACCGGCGCGACGAGGTCCGTATCGCCGAGGTGGCCCGGATGTTCGAGAAGGGTTGGTAGCCGGGCCTGCGGGCCGAGCGTCACACCGTGTCCTGCTCGGCGTCCGCTTCCTGCGGTGCCTCCGCTCCTTCCGATGTCTCCGCTTCCTCCGATGCCTCGGGTGCCTCCGGCTCGGTGCGGAACACCGCGTCCGGGTCCCCGAACCGCTCGCACAGCAGCCGGCCCACCAGTGCGCCGCCGTAGAGCACGAAGCCCACGCCGACCAGCCAGGACTCCACCACCAGGACCGTGCCGACCGGGCCGTAGCTGACCGCCTGCGTGACCAGGAGCGGGGTGAACACCAGGTACGAGAACCAGCGCAGCCCGACCAGGCCCGCCATCGTGGCGAGCGCGCCCGGCAGCAGATAGCGCCAGTGGACCTGACGGCTGAGCAGGAAGTGCGGGCCCCACCAGAAGAACAGCAGGCCCGCCGCCATGCTGAGCAGGATGCGCGGCGTGCCCTCCAGGACGCTGCGGGTCTGCACCTGCGCGTACAGGTAGCCCATCAGCATGACCAGCCAGATGAGCTGCCGCCAGATGCGATGCCAGGGGGCGCCGGTGGGGCGCCACACGTGCTCGTAGCCGTTCTGCACGCTCGACGCGAAGGACAGGCCGAACAGGGCGAGCAGGGCCACGCTCCACGCACTGGTGGTGCCGATGACCTTGCGCGGCGGGGTGAAGACATCGGTGAGCGCGCGGGCCGAGCGGCCGGACAGGTCCATGCCGTCCACCAGCCACAGCGCGAACCCGCCGTGCCCGATCGGATCGGCCGCGGCCACCACGATCAGCAGCGGCGCCAGCGTCACCAGGGCCAGCGTCGCGAACCCCATGGCCCGGTGGAGCAGCTCCAACTCCCGCCCGCGCCGGTTGAGTTCGGCGAGCCCCAGCCCCTGCCACAGCGCCCGCACCCGTCTCACCGCGGCCGTCCCGCACGCCGGGTGGCCGACCGTGACATGAGGCCCCCTTCTCGCCGACCGGCAGCGGGATCCGGGTTGCCGGCAATACGCTCGGCACACGTGACCGGATGCCGCGATGACCGGGAAGAGCAGCAAGCGTACGCTCGCCGACCCGAACCGTGGAGGCTTTCATGGACCGACCCGAGGCCCTGCTCGCCCGCCGCTACGTCGCGATCGGCGGCCGCGGCCCGGAGGACGTGGTCGCCGACACCCGCGGCCGGGTGCTGACCGGCGTCGAGGACGGCCGCATCCTCCGCCTCGACGGCCTGAGCGACCCGGAGACGGTACGGGTGGAGACCCTCGCCGACACCGGCGGCAGGCCGCTCGGCCTCGAACTCCTCGCGGACGACGCCCTGTTGGTGTGCGACGCGGAACGCGGGCTGCTGCGCGTCGACCTGTCGGACGGCACGGTGCGCGTCCTCGCCGACTCGGTGGCGGGGGAGCCGCTGCGGTTCTGCAGCAACGTGGTCGCGCTGTCCGACGGCAGCGTGTACTTCACCGTCTCCAGCCGGCGCTACCCGCTCCACCAGTGGCTCGCCGACATCGTCGAACACACCGGCACCGGACGGCTGTTGCGCCTCGCGCCCGGCAGCGACACCCCCGAAGTCCTCCTGGACGGGCTCCAGTTCGCCAACGGCCTTGCTCCCAGCGCGGACGAGTCCTTCCTGGCGATCGCCGAGACCGGCGCGTACCGCCTCACCCGCTACTGGCTTACCGGACCGCAGGCGGGCCGGAGCGACGTCTTCGCCGACGACCTCCCCGGGATGCCCGACAACATCTGGCGCGCCGGAACCGACGGGCCGATCTGGGTGGCCCTGGCCGGCCCCCGCGTGGCCCCGCTCGACCTCCTCCACCGGGGCTCGGACGCCGTACGGCACACGGCCGGCCGTATCGCCGTGCATGTGCCGTTCCATCCCACGGGCATGATCGGGGCCCTCGCGGTCGACGACACGGGACGGATCGTCCACCACCTCGTCGCGCGCGGCTCGTCCTTCCGCATGGTGACCAGTGCCTGCGAGGCGGCCGGCCATCTCGTCCTGGGCAGCCTCCGCGAACGCGGTGTCGCGCTGTGCGAGCCGCCCGCCCCGAAGTGACCCCGGCAGGCCCCCGGCGTTACCCTGATGCCCGGCCGCGATCAGCTCTCGCGGCGCGGCGGTGGGGCCCGCCGTACCCGAACCGCGGCAGAGGTGCCGCCAACGGTCCCTACTTGTAGAGGCGTGTGCCCTCGGGGCCCCCGACGAGTAGGAGACGTACGGCCGTGACAGCCCCCGAAGCCGAGAGCCTGCGCGCCCCGACCCGGGCCCCGCGCCCGTCCGTCTGGCGCGGTCAGGGACCGGTCGTCGCGGTGGTCGCGCTCGGCGGCGCGATCGGTGCCGTGGCCCGCTACGGGGCCTCCCTGTGGTGGCCCGCGCGGAGCGGCGGATTTCCCTGGGCGACGTTCGGGATCAATGTGGTGGGCTGCGCCGTCATAGGCGTGTTCATGGTGGTGGTCACCGAGGTGTGGGCCCCGCACCGGCTGGTGCGGCCGTTCTTCGGCACCGGCGTGCTCGGCGGATTCACCACCTTCTCGACGTACGCCGTCGACATCCAGAAACTGGTCGACGCGGGCCATCCCCGCACCGCGCTGGCCTATCTCGCCGCGACCCTGCTCGCGGCGCTCGCGGCGGTGTGGCTCGGAGTGACGGCGGCCCGGCGCGTCCTGAAGCGGAGGCAGCGATGACCAGGCTGACCGGCGGCGCCCTGCGTGTGACCGTCTTCATCGGCGAGAACGACACCTGGCGCCACAAGCCCCTGTACTCGGAGATCGTCCACCGCGCGCACAAGGCGGGGCTGGCCGGTGCCAGTGTCTTCCGGGGCATCGAGGGCTTCGGCGCCTCCTCCCTGATCCACACCTCGCGGCTGCTGTCGCTGAGCGAGGACCTGCCGGTGGCGATCGTGATCGTGGACACCGAGGAGCGGGTCCGGGCGTTCCTGCCGCAGCTCGACGAACTCGTCACCGAGGGGCTGGTGATCCTCGACGACTGCGAGGTCATCAGGTATGTCGGCCGCGCGGACGACTCCGGCGAAACGGACACCAGGGGTCGCGCGAAGGGTAAGAGGTCGTTGTGAACTGGCTGTTGGTCGTCGCGGGAGCCGTCGTAGGTGCTCCGCTCCGCTATCTCACCGACCGCGCCGTGCAGACCCGACACGACTCCGTCTTCCCCTGGGGCACCTTCGCGGTGAACGTCACCGGCTGTCTGATCCTGGGCACGCTGACCGGCGCGGTGTCCGCCGGTGCGGCGGGCTCACATCTCCAACTCCTCGTCGGGACAGGCCTGTGCGGGGCCCTGACGACGTACTCGACCTTCTCGTACGAGACACTGCGGCTGACCGAGACGGGGGCGGGGCTCTACGCTGCCGCCAACGTCGTCGGCAGCGTGATGGCGGGCCTCGGCGCGGTATTCGTCGGGGTGTCGATCGCGCAGGCCCTGTGGGCGTAAGAAGTCGGGCGGCTCCCGCGCCCGAACGGCACCGCCCCCGGCGCTATTGTCTACAGCACTGTCGACCAATCCCGAAGAACTGGATCTCATGAGCGTCATCAGCGTCGGTCAGGCCGCCGTCCTCGGAGTCGTCGAGGGGGTGACCGAGTTCCTGCCCGTCTCCTCCACCGGCCATCTGAAGATCGTCGAGGGGCTGATGAAGATCCCCGTCGACGACGACTCCGTCGTCGGGTTCTCGGCCGTCATCCAGGTCGGCGCGATCGCCGCCGTCCTCGTGTACTTCTTCAAGGACATCGTGCGGATCGTGACCGCGTGGGGCCGTGGCCTGCGCAACCGCGAGGAGCGCTATCACCACGACTACAGGTTCGCCTGGTGGGTGATCTACGCGACGATCCCGATCGTGCTGGTGGGCCTCGCCGCGAAGCCGCTCATCGACGGACCGCTCGGCTCGCTGTGGGTGGTCGCCGCCTCGCTGATCGTCGGCAGTGGTGTCATGTGGGCGGCGGACCAGATGGGCCGGCACAAGCGCGGTGAGGACGACGTCACGTTCAAGGACGCGATGCTGGTGGGCAGTTCGCAGATCCTCGCGCTGCTCTTCCCCGGCTTCTCGCGCTCCGGCGCCACCATGTCCACGGGTCTCATCCTCGACCTGGACCGGGTCGCCGCCACCCGGCTCTCCTTCTTCCTCGGCATCCCCGCCCTGACCGGCGCCGGCATCTACGAGCTGAAGGACGCCCTGGGTGCGGGAGTCGGCGCCGCCCCGCTGGCCGTCGGCACGATCGTGTCGTTCGTGGTGGCCTACGCCTCCATCGCCTGGCTGCTGAAGTTCGTCGCGAAGCACTCCTTCAACGCGTTCGTGATCTACCGGATCGTCATCGGTCTGCTGCTGTTCGGCCTGCTCGGCACGGGTGTGCTCAACAGCTGACCCCGCACGGACGATCATCGCGGAGGGCGTGCAGCCGGATTTTCAGGCCGCACGCCCTCTGTATTTTTCCTTTCCGACCGCTTGACAGCACTGTCCCGTCACCCGCAGGATCACGTCCGTGAACCTGTCAGACAGCCAGACAGGTGGAGTCGGGCCGCGGCGCGTCAGCGCCATGGAAGCGGTGCTTGTCCACCTCCGCGGCGCCATCGAGCGCGGCGACTACGCCATCGGCGACAAGCTCCCCTCCGAGGCGGAGCTGTGCCGCACCCTGGAGATCAGCCGGCCCGTGCTCCGCGAGGCCCTGCGGGCCTTGCAGACCATGGGGCTGACCGTCTCCAAGACCGGCAAGGGCACCTTCGTGGTGGCCAACGCCGTGGAGGACCCCACCTTCGGCGACTACGCGGCCAGCGACCTGCTGGAAGTGCGCCGCCACGTCGAGATCCCGGTCGCCGGGTACGCGGCACTGCGCCGCACCCCGGAGAACCTGGACCATCTGGCCCACCTCCTGGACCGCATGGAACAGGAGACCGACACCACCGCGTGGGTCGCGATGGACACCCTCTTTCACCTCGCGGTGGCGGAGGCCGCCCAGAACCCGGTGTTCCGCCGGGTGATCGAGGAGATCCGCGACGCGCTGGCCCGCCAGTCCGCGTTCCTCAACGAACTCGGCGGTCGGCGCGAGCAGTCCAACCGCGAGCACCGGGCGATCGTCGAGGCGCTGATCGACGGCAGCGAGCCGGACGCCGTCGAGGCCATGTCCCATCACCTCGACCGGGTCGAGACGACCCTCACCGACATCGTGCGCCCCGCGCGCACGGACACCCCCACGGAAGGCGGACCCGAGGCGTGAGCGAGCAGTCCCTGCACGGCAGTGACCAGTCCCTGGGCGATGGCGAGCAGCCCCCGCGTGACGGCGTACAGCCGCTGCGCGACGGCGTGCAGAAACGATCCGGCCATGTCGACGCCGGAGACGCCGGCTACAGCAAGTCCCTGAAGTCCCGGCACGTCAACATGATCGCCATCGGCGGCGCGATCGGCACCGGCCTCTTCCTCGGCGCGGGCGGCCGCCTCGCCGACGCCGGCCCCTCGCTGTTCATCGCGTACGCGGTCTGCGGCCTCTTCGCCTTCCTCGTCGTCCGCGCCCTCGGCGAACTCGTCCTCTACCGGCCCTCGTCCGGCGCCTTCGTGTCGTACGCCCGCGAGTTCCTCGGCGAGAAGGGCGCGTACATAGCGGGCTGGATGTACTTCCTGAACTGGGCCACCACCGGCATCGCCGACATCACCGCCGTGGCCGTGTACACCCACTACTGGGGCATGTTCTCCGACATCCCTCAATGGTTGATCGCATTGATCGCCCTCGCGGTCGTCCTGACGGTCAACTTGATCTCTGTACGGCTCTTCGGCGAGCTGGAGTTCTGGTTCGCGATCATCAAGGTCAGCGCGCTCGTCGTCTTCATGCTGATCGGCATCTTCCTGCTGGCCACCCAGCACCAGGTCGACGGCACGACCCCCGGCCCCTCACTGATCACCGACAACGGCGGCATCTTCCCCAACGGCATGCTCCCCATGCTCCTGATCATCCAGGGCGTCGTCTTCGCCTACGCCTCCGTCGAGCTGGTCGGCGTCGCCGCCGGAGAGACCGAGAACCCCGAGAAGATCATGCCGAAGGCGATCAACTCGATCATGTGGCGCGTCGGCCTCTTCTACGTCGGCTCGGTGCTCCTGCTGTCGATGCTGCTGCCCTGGAACAAGTACAGCGCCGGCCAGAGCCCCTTCGTGACCGTGCTGTCGAACATCGGCATCCCGGCCGCGGGCGGCGTCATGAACCTCGTCGTCCTCACCGCGGCCATGTCCTCGCTCAACTCCGGCCTCTACTCCACCGGCCGCATCCTCCGCTCCATGGCCATGTCCGGCTCGGCCCCCAAGTTCACCTCGGTCATGAGCCGCAGCCAGGTCCCCTACGGCGGCATCCTGCTCACCAGCGGCATCTGCGTCCTCGGCGTCGGCCTCAACTACGTAGTGCCCGCCGACGCGTTCGAGATCGTCCTGAACTTCGCGGCGATCGGCATCCTCGCCACCTGGGGCATGATCATGCTCTGTCACCTCCTCTTCTGGCGGAAGACGGAGCAGGGCGAACTGACCCGCCCCACCTACCGGTTGCCGGGTTCCCCCTGGACCGAACTCGTGACGCTGGCCTTCCTCGCCTCCGTCCTGGTCCTCATGTACGCCGACGGCGGCGCCGGACGCACCACCGTGCTCTGTCTGCCGCTGATCGCCGCCGCGCTGGTCGCCGGATGGTTCGCCGTCCGCCGCCGCGTCGCGCACACGTCCACCACCGCACCCGACGCGTGAGACCCACGCCGTCCTGACCCCGACAGGCAGTGATGTACAGCAGTCCCCTCGCGGACCCACCCCTCATCCGTGAACCCCTCCACGCACCCGTCGCCCACCTGATACGCGGCGGAATGATCGAGGGCATCCACTACGGCTCCGTCGTCGTCCTCGACGCCGACGGCCAGGTCCAGCTCCAACTCGGCGACATCGAGGCCGCGTTCTACCCGCGCTCGGCGATCAAACCCCTCCAGGCCGTCGCCATGCTCAGGGCGGGACTCCCACTGGACGGCGAGCTGCTCTCGCTCGCCGCCGCCAGCCACTCCGGCGAGGAACGCCACCTCGCCGGGACCCGGCGCATCCTCGAACTCGCCGGGCTGACCGAGGACGACCTGCGCAACGTCCCCGATCTGCCCTACGGCCCCGACGTCCGTGACACCTGGGTGCGCGAGGGACGGTCGCCGTCCCGGCTCGCCCAGAACTGTTCCGGGAAGCACGCGGCGATGCTCTACGTGTCGAAGCTCAACGGCTGGTCCCTGGACGACTATCTCGACCCCGCGCACCCGTTGCAGCAGGCGATCGCCGAGATCGTCGAGGATCTCACCGGGCAGCGGATCGCTCGCGTGAGTGTCGACGGGTGCGGGGCGCCTCTGTTCTCCATCTCCCTGCACGGGCTCGCCCGGGGCATTTCGCGGATCGTCACGTCCGCGCCGGGGACGCCCGAGTCCCGGGTCGCGGACGCGATGCGGGCGTTTCCGGAGATGGCGTCCGGGGCGGGGCGGGATGTCGCCGCGTTGATGCGGGCGGTGCCCGGGCTGTTGGCCAAGGACGGGTTCGAGGGGGTCGAGGTTGCGGCGTTGCCCGATGGGCGGGCTGTCGCGGTGAAGATCTCGGACGGGGCGAATCGGGCGCGGGTGCCGGTCGCTGCCGCTGGGCTTGTGCGGGCCGGGGTCTCTGCCTCGTTGCTCGGCGGGTTCGCGGGGGAGGCGTTGCTCGGGGGTGGCGAACCGGTGGGTTGCGTCCGGCCGGTGCGTGCACTGGACCCTGTCTCGCCGTTGTCCGCGTGTGCCTAGATCGGTTGTTTGGAATCCGCGGGTCCGCTGTGGCCGGCCGCGCCCACACGGCGGTAGCCGCACATCGATAACGCCCCGCGCCCCTAAGTGACCTGAACGCTGTTGGAAAGAGGACCCCATGTCTGCCATTACCCGTCGCGAACATGATCTGCTCGGGGATCGGGATGTACCCGGCGATGCCTATTGGGGTGTTCATACCCTGCGTGCCACCGAGAACTTCCCCATCACCGGGACGCCGATCTCCGTCTACCCGCACTTGATCAATGCCCTTGCCGCCGTCAAGGAGGCCGCCGCTCTCGCCAATGAGGAGTTGGGGCTGCTGTCGTCGGAGAAGACGGCCGCCATTGTCGCCGCCTGCCGGGAGATCCGGGACGGGAAGCTGCACGACCAGTTCGTCGTGGACGTGGTGCAGGGCGGGGCCGGGACCTCCACCAACATGAACGCCAACGAGGTTGTCGCCAACCGGGCGTTGGAGTTGCTGGGGCACGGCAAGGGCGAGTACCAGTACCTGCACCCGAACGAGGACGTCAACCTTGGCCAGTCGACCAATGACGTGTATCCGACCGCGGTCAAGATAGCGACTGTCTTCGCCGTACATGGGTTGATCGCGTCCATGTCTGTACTGGAGGACGCGTTCGCCCGTAAGGCCGTCGAGTTCCGTGACGTGCTCAAGATGGGCCGTACACAGTTGCAGGACGCGGTTCCCATGACGCTCGGTCAAGAGTTCTCGGCGTACGCGGTCATGATTGACGAGGATCGTCAACGTCTTGACGAGGCTGTCCAGTTGATCCATGAGATCAACCTGGGCGCCACGGCCATCGGCACCGGACTCAACGCTCCCGCCGGGTACGCGGAGTCGGCCCGTCGGCACCTCGCCGAGATCACCGGACTACCGCTCGTGACGGCGGCGAACCTGGTCGAGGCAACGCAGGACTGCGGGGCGTTCGTACAGATGTCGGGCGTGCTGAAGCGGGTCGCGGTCAAGCTCTCCAAGAGCTGCAACGATCTGCGGCTGCTGTCCTCGGGGCCGCGCGCGGGGCTCGGGGAGATCAACCTGCCGCCGGTACAGGCCGGTTCGAGCATCATGCCCGGCAAGGTCAACCCGGTGATCCCCGAGGTCGTCAACCAGGTCGCCTTCGAGGTGATCGGCAACGACGTCACCATCACCATGGCCGCCGAGGCCGGACAGCTCCAGCTCAACGCGTTCGAGCCGATCATCCTGCACTCGCTGTCGGAGAGCATCACGCATCTGCGGGCCGCCTGCCTCACGCTGGCCGAGCGCTGCGTGGACGGCATCACCGCCAACACCGAGGCGCTGCGCGCGAGTGTGGAGAACTCCATCGGCCTGGTGACCGCGCTCAACCCGCACATCGGGTACACGGCCGCCACCGACATCGCCAAGGAGGCCCTCGCCTCCGGCCGGGGCGTGGCCGAACTCGTCCTGGAGAAGGGCCTGTTGCCCGCCGAGACCCTTGCCGCCCTGCTGCGGCCCGAGGTCCTGGCCGGCAGCGGACCCGTCGCGGGCTGACCGCGGACGCGCACCAGGACCGGCCCGGAGGCACAATGGTGATCATGTCCCCATCGATGACCTTCCAGCCGGTCCTGGAGCGCATCGCCGCCGAGATCGAGCGGACCCCCGGACGCGGCCGGCCCGCCGACTACATCCCGGCGCTCGCCGCCTGCGACCCGCGCAGCTTCGGCATGGCCGTCGCGGAACTGGACGGCACGGTGTACGGCGTGGGGGACTGGCGGCAGCCGTTCTCCACGCAGTCCATCACCAAGGTCTTCACCCTCGCCCTCGACCTGGCCCGCGAGGGCGACGAACTGTGGGAGCACGTGGGCCGCGAGCCCTCCGGCAACCCCTTCAACTCCCTTGTCCAGCTGGAGTACGAGAGCGGCATCCCGCGCAACCCGTTCATCAACGCGGGCGCGCTCGTCGTCACCGACCGCCTCCAGACCCGTACCGGAGACGCGGCCGGTGAACTGCTGGCCTTCCTGCGTACGGAGAGCGGCAACCCGTCCCTCGACTTCGACAAGGAGGTCGCCGCCTCCGAGTCCGCGAACGGCGACCGCAACGCGGCCCTCGCCCACTTCATGAAGTCCTACGGGAACATCGACAACGAGGTGCCCGTCCTCCTCGACCAGTACTTCCGGCAGTGCTCCATCATGGCGTCCTGCGCCGACCTCGCCCTCGCGGCCGGTTTCCTGGCCCGGCACGGCAGCCGCGCCGACGGCACCCGGCTGCTCACCCTCACCCAGGCCAAGCAGGTCAACGCGGTGATGCTGACCTGCGGGACGTACGACGCGGCGGGGGAGTTCGCCTACCGGGTGGGACTTCCCGGCAAGAGCGGGGTGGGCGGCGGGATCATCGCGATCGTCCCGGGCCGCTGCACCATCGCCGTGTGGAGCCCGGGACTCGACGAGCGGGGCAACTCGGTCGCCGGGGTCGCGGCCCTGGACCGTTTCACGACGCTCACCGGGGTGTCGGTGTTCTGACTGGATCCCCCCGCGCACGGCGAATTCACGGGTGGCGAGGCCCGATCACACGGCGGTCATGCGCAGGTCTCCGCACGGAGAGCGGCACGTCGCTTTCCCGCCATCCGGCGTTGACACGCTTGGCGAGTGTTGGCCATGGCTTTTCCCGTCGATCTCCGCCGCTGCCGGATACTCGGTCTGGCCGGAACCGCCGTCCTCGCGCTGGGCGGTGAGACGGCCGGGGCACTCCCGTCCGCCGACCTCTTCTCCCCGGCCTCCGCACAGGCGGCGCTCGGGCTGGTCGGGGTCTACTTCGGTGTCGTCCTGCTGATAGCGGCCTGGCTGCTGCTGGGCAAGCTGATCCGCAGCGACGAACCGCCGACTCCGCGTTCCCTGTTCCTGGTCCTCGCCGTGTGGGCGTCCCCGCTGCTGCTCGCGCCGCCGCTGTTCAGCCGGGACGTGTACAGCTACCTCGCGCAGGGCGCCATGGTCGACGCCCACATGGACGTCTACGCACACGGCCCCGCCACGCTCGGCGGTCCCCTCGCCGACGAGGTCGCCCCGCTGTGGCAGCACACCGGAGCGCCGTACGGCCCGGTGTTCCTCGCCGTGGCGTCGGGGCTCTCCGGACTGACCCGCGGCGAACTCCCCGCCGGGCTCTTCGGGATGCGGGTCATAGCGCTCCTCGGGGTGGGCCTGATGGCCGCCGCGCTGCCCCGGCTCGCCCGGCACAGCGGCGCCGACCCGGCCGCCGCGCTCTGGCTCGGCGCCCTCAACCCGCTCGTGCTGCTGCACCTCGTCGCGGGCGCCCACAACGACGCGATCATGCTCGGGCTGCTCGGCGTCGGCCTGGTCGCCGCCCTCGGCCGCTGGCCGGTCGTCGGCGCCGTACTCGTCACGCTCGCCGCGCTCGTCAAGGCACCGGCCGCGCTCGGGCTCGCCGCGGTCGTGCTGCTCCAGATCCGCGCGGGTCACCGCCCGGCCAAGGCCGTCACCACGACCGTCGTCGCGTCCGCGGTCACCACGGTCGCCGCCACGGCCGTCGCGGGCACGGGCTACGGCTGGATAGGCGCCCTCGACACACCCGTCTCGGCACACAACTGGGCCCTCACCAGCCTCCTCGGCCGCGCCACCGGCGCCCTGCTGGAACACCTCGGCAGCGATCTCGCGCCCTTCGCGATCCCGGCCTGGCACGCCCTCGGCCTCGCGGTCACCGGCGCGGCCATCCTCGCCATATGGTTCCGCCTGCGCCCGAGCCCGGTCTACGCGCTCGGCCTGAGCCTCGCGGTCGTGGCCGCCTTCGGCCCCGCCATCCGCCCCTGGTACGCGCTGTGGGGCCTGTTCCTCATCGCCGCCGCCGCGCCCAGCACCTCCGTACGGCATCGAGTGGCCGCCGTGACCGGCGTCCTCGCCCTCGCCGTCCTGCCCAGCGGCGGCCCCGCCGACGTAGGACAACTCGTCCTGGCCGTCTCCGGCGGTGTCCTCGCGATCGTCGTCCTCTGGCAGGCCCGCCAGGCGGCCGAGGCCCCGGCCCTGGGACGTACGGCATGAGAGCGCCCACCACCGACCGCGGCCGCCTCCTCCTGGTGCTGGCCCTCGCGGCCGTCGTCACCGTCTTCACCGCGACCGTCCCGCTGCTGCGCGACTGGTTCGACCTGCGCGTCTACTACGGCACGGTCCACACCTGGCTCCACCACGGCGGCCGGATCTACGACTACCACGTGCCCGGGACGACGTACGGCTTCACCTACCCGCCGTTCGCCGCCGTCAGCATGGCCCCGATGGGGTACCTCGGGCTCGGCGCCGCGATCGCCGCCGCGCTCGTCCTCAACCTGACGGCCCTCGCCGTGGTGCTGCGCATCCTCGCCGGGCCCGGGTGGCGGCGCTACGGCTGGTTCGGGTGGGCGCTGGTGGCCTGCGGTCTTGCGCTGTTCGAGCCGTTGCGCGACACCTTCAGCTTCGGGCAGGTGAACTTGCTCCTGCTGGCCCTCGTTCTCGGCGACGGCTGGCTGCTCTCCAACGGCCGGGGCCGCTGGGCGGGCGTCGGCATCGGCCTCGCGGCGGCCGTCAAGCTCACGCCGGCGGTGTTCATCGGCCTGTTGCTGCTGGCCAGACGCTGGAAAGCCGCCGCGGTGGCGACGGCTGTGGCGCTCGCGGCGACCGGGCTCGCGGCCCTGGTGGTGCCGGGCGCCTCGAAGTTCTACTGGACCCAGGCCATGTGGGACACCACCCGCGTGGGCCGTCTCGACTACGTCTCCAACCAGTCCCTGCAAGGCGTCCTGGCCCGCCTCGGCGAGACGGGCCGCCCGCTGTGGGCGACGGTCGTCGTCCTCGTGCTGTGCGTGTGGGCGGTGCGGGCGCGCCGCGCGGTCGGCGCGGGGGACTGGATCGCCGCGTTCGCGCTGACCGGGCTGACCGCGTGTCTGATCAGCCCGATCACCTGGGTGCACCATCTGGTGTGGCTGCTGCCGTCCTTCGCCGTGCTGATCCGCGCCGGGCACGCGCGGATCGCGGGTGCCCTGTACGCGGTGATGTGCACCAGCGTGGTGTGGCTGTGGTTCGACGACTCCTCGGGCATCGACGGCTTCCTCGGCAGCAACACGTACACCTGGATCACCCTCGGCCTGCTGCTGTGGCTGCCGACGGGTCACGCCCTGGGCAACCGCGCGCCCCTGAACCGCAACGCCAGCACCACCGCACCCGCGCCCAGCACCGCGGCGGCCACGATCGCCGCGGTCTCGGCCCAGCCCGGACCCTCGTCCGCCACGGCAGCGGCGGCCACCGGCACGGCCGCGGGACCCGGCCGCGGCCTGGGCCTCGCCCGCAACGCGTCCAGCGACCCCACCGGATCGACCCGCCCGGCAGCCGCGAAACCCCAGTCGAGCAACTCGCGCGCCTCCTCGTACACGGTGAAACCGCCGCCCGCCTGAGGGTTCATCACCGTGACGACGAGCGACCGCCCGCCCCGGCGCGCCGCCGCGACGAGCGTGTTCCCGGCGTGCGTGGTGTAGCCGTTCTTCACACCGATCAGCCCCGGATACGGCTCGACGCCGTCGTTGCCGGTCAGTAGCCGGTTGGTGTTCTGGATCCCGTACGACGACCCGTCACCCGGGAACTGCGCCTCGGCGGTGGAGCAGTACCGCGCGAAGTCCGGGTTGCGCAGCCCGGCCCGGCCGAACACCGCGAGGTCGAAGGCGGAGGACACCTGGCCGTCGGTGTCGTAGCCGTCCGGCGAGACGACCTGTGTGTCGAGGGCGCCCAGGGAGCGCGCCTTGGCCTGCATCCGGGCGGCCGTGGCGTCCCAGCCGCCGTTGAGGGCGGCCAGGACGTGCACGGCGTCGTTCCCGGAGTTGAGGAAGACCCCGCGCCACAGGTCGGCGACGCGGTAGGTGTGGCCCGCCTCGACCCCGACCAGGCTGCTGCCCTCGCCGATGCCGGCCAGGTCCTCCTCGGTGACGCGGTGCCGGAGCCCTCCGGGGAGCGTGGGGAGGACGGTCAGGGCGAACAGGGTCTTCAGGGTGCTGGCGGGTGGGAGCCTGCGGTGGGCGTCATGGGCGGCCAGGATGTCGCCGGTGCGGGTGTCCGCGACGAGCCAGGAGAGGGCGGAGAGGTCCGGGAGTCGGGGGGCGCCGGGGTGGGGGTGGACCTGGGTGCTGGGATCCGACCCGGTGTCGGCTGCCGCCGCGACGGGGGTGAAGGCGAGGACGCC
>NZ_JAENRY010000147.1 GCF_016612545.1 Streptomyces sp. MBT65
GAATCCCCCCGTCCCAAAAACCTCCCGCACGCCCCTTGTGGTCCACCAACCGCGGGGCTACGTTACGCATACGTTTCACTTGTACGTATCAGTGGCTGATTTCGGACCCACCGCAACACGGTGGATGCATAGCCCCTTCCGCCAGGAACGGCTGACCGCCAAGAACGGTCCAGGCCGCGTCAGGACCTGGTTTCCCACTCCCTCCGAGGCCCTTGAGGGCGGCTCGTCGACCGATGCCGCCCGGTCATCCACTCACCAGCGGAGCACCCATGCGAAGAATCGCGCTGACCGCCGTATCGGCTGTCCTGATGTTGTCCGCGGCCGCGTGCGGCTCGGGATCGGGTTCCGGTTCGGGCAAGGCGGCCACCGGCGGCACCCTCACCCTGGCCCCCCTGGTCGCCGCGCAGCCGTGGGATCTGGCCGACGCCGGTCTCGGCAACAACGCGCAGTACTACCAGCCCGTATACGACTCGCTGCTCCGGCTGTCCCCGACGGCCGACGTCAAGCCCAACCTGGCGACCAAGTGGTCGTACAACGCGGCCCGCACGGTCCTCACGATGACCCTGCGCAGCGGCGTCAAGTTCACCGACGGCACCGCCCTGGACGCGGCGGCGGTCAAGACCAACCTGCTGCACACCGAGAAGGGCACCAGCGAGGCCGCGGGCCAGCTCAAGGGCATCACCGGCGTCGACGTCGTCAACGCCACCACGGTCGCGATCAAGCTCTCGGCCCCCGACCCCTCCCTGGTGCCGAACCTCGGCAACGTGGCCGGAATGATGGCCAGCCCCAAGGCCATCGACGCGGGGACGATCAAGACAACGCCCGTGGGCTCGGGGCCGTACACCCTGGACAAGTCCGCGACCACGGACGGCAGTACGTACACCTTCGTGCGCAACCAGGACTACTGGAACAAGGCCGCCTTCCCCTTCGACAAGATCGTCCTCAAGCCGCTGACCGACCCGACCGCCGTGCTCAACGCGCTGCGCTCGGGCCAGGTCAACGGCGCGCTGCTGGCCAGCGCCAGGAACATCGCGCCGGCCAAGAGCAGCGGGCTGACCGTCACCAAGTACACCTCCGGTGACGTCGAGGGCGTCTACATCTGGGACCGCGAAGGAAAGATCGTCAAGGCGCTCGGCGACGTCCGGGTCCGCCAGGCCCTGAACTACGCCTTCGACCGCTCCACGATCGTCAAGACGGCCAAGCAGGGACTGGGCAAGGCGACGACCCAGATCTTCAACCCGGGCGGCTCGGCCTTCGACAGCTCGCTCGACTCGAAGTACTCCTACGACCCGGCGAAGGCGAAGCAGTTGCTGGCCGAGGCCGGCTACCCGAACGGCTTCTCGGTCACCGTCCCGGACGTGTCGTCGGTCTTCCCCGACCAACAGGCCGCGATGGTCCAGCAGTTGGAGGACATCGGGATCAAGGTCAAGGTCGACAAGATCCCGGTCACCCAGTTCATCAGCGCACTGCTCGCCGGCAAGTACCCGTTGTCGTACATGACGTTGGCCTCCTTCCGACCCTGGGACACCATCCAGATCGAGGTCGGCAAGAGCGCGCTGTGGAACCCGCTGCACAGTTCGGACCCGAAGGTCACCGACCTCATCACGAAGGCCCAGTCGGCGACCGGCGCCGCCCAGGACGCGCTGTTCAAGCAGCTCAACACCTACCTCGTCGACCAGGCGTGGAACGCGCCCTGGGACTCGGTGGAGAACACCTACGCGACGACCAAGGGCGTCACCTTCACCCCGCAGACGTTCGCCGCCGTCCCGCCGATCTACAACTTCAGGCCCGCTGGCTGATCGGGCCGGCGTGCCGGGCGGGTCGGTGTCCCGTCCGCCCGGCACGCCGGTCAACACCGGTCAGGGATAGGCAAGGTGGAGAGACTAATGATCGTTTTCTTGGTCCGGCGCATCGCCGCCGGGCTGGTCCTGGTCCTGGTGATCGCGACCACGACCTTCGCGTTGATGAGCCTCACCGGCTCCGATCCGGTGCGCCAGATCGTCGGACAGACCGCCACCCAGCAGCAGGTGACGGCGAAGTCCGCCGAACTCGGGCTCGACCAGCCCTTCGTGGTCCGCTACGGCCACTGGCTCGGGGACGTGCTGCACGGCAACCTCGGCAGCTCGTGGTTCAGCGGTGAGTCAGTGACGAGCTCACTCGAGAACAAGCTGCCGGTCACCCTGTCGATCGTGCTGGCGGCACTCCTGGTGTCGGCGGTACTGAGCACGGTGCTGGGCGTGGCCGCCGCGGTCCGCCGGGGCGCCCTCGACCAGGTGGTCCAACTGCTAGCGGTCCTCGGGTTCGCGGTCCCCAGCTTCCTGGTCGCCCTGGTGTTCGCCGTCGTGATCGGCGTCGACCTGGGCTGGCTGCCCGCGACCGGATACGTACCGCTGGCGGACTCGGCGGGTGGCTGGCTCAAGTCGATCACCCTGCCCGCGCTGTCGCTCTCCGTCGGCGCCATCGCCGCCACCGCCCAACAGGTGCGCGGCTCCATGGTCGACGTCCTGCGCGCGGACTACGTACGCACGCTCCGCAGCCGTGGCATCAGCGAGCGGAGCCTGCTGTTCCGGCACGCGCTGCGCAACGCGGCCCCGGCCGCGCTGACCGTGCTGGCCCTCCAGTTCATCGGCCTGGTCGGCGGCGCGGTGGTCGTCGAGAAGGTCTTCGGCCTCAACGGCATCGGCAGCCAGGCGACGACCGCCGGCTCCCAGGGCGACACCCCGGTGGTCATGGGCGTCGTCGTGGTCATGGTCGCCCTCGTCGTGGTGGTCAACATCCTCATGGACCTCGCATACGGCTGGCTCAACCCGAAGGTGCGTGTGGGATGACGCTTCCCCAGTCCGAAGAAACGGTGACCCCCGCCGTCGCCGCGCACGGCCGGGCGGGACTCCTGCGCCGACTGCTGCGCAACCCGGTGGCCGTGGCCTGCCTGGTGATCCTCGCGATCATCGCGCTGGCCAGCCTGTTCGCCCCCCTGTTCACCAGCCAGGACCCGGCCCGCTCCTCACTGACCGACAGCCTCGCCCCGATGAGCGGCAAGCACCCGCTCGGCGGCGACGGCGTCGGCCGTGACGTCCTGGCCCGGCTCCTCTACGGCGGCCGCACCAGCCTGCTCGGTGCCCTGATCGCGGTGGCCGTCGCCGTGGTGATCGGCGTACCCGCCGGTCTGGTGGCCGGCTACTACCGCAAGTGGTTCGACGCCGTGAGCAGTTGGCTGTCCAACCTGCTGATGGCCGTACCGGCGATCATCGTGCTGCTCGTCGTGATGTCCGCGCTGGGCCAGAACACCTACCTCGCCATGGCGGTCTTCGGCGTGCTGATGTCACCGGGCGTCTTCCGGCTGATCCGCGCCTCGGTGATCTCCGTGCGCGAGGAGCTGTACGTCGACGCGGCACGGGTGTCCGGCCTGACGGACTCCCGGATCATCCGCCGCCACATCCTGCCCGTCGTGCAGGCGCCGACCATCATCCAGGCCGCCCAGATGCTCGGTCTCGGCATCGTCATCCAGTCCGGGCTTGAGTTCCTCGGCCTGGGCTCGGCGACCCAGGCGAGCTGGGGCTCCATGCTCAACGACGCCTTCGGCAACATCTACACCAAGCCGGAGCTGATGGTCTGGCCCGGAGCGGCCCTCGCGATCACCGTCGCCGCGTTCGGCCTGCTGGGCAACGCCCTGCGGGACGCGCTCGACGGGACTGCGGTCGCGGTGCGGAAGCCGTCGCGCGGCGCCGCGTCCCGTGGACCGCACGCGGACAAGAAGGCATCACCGCACGCGGACAAGAAGGCGCCGACCGCCCCGCCCGAGACGGACGACGCCCTGCTCGTCCTCGACGGCCTGACGGTCTCCTATCCGACGGCCCAGGGCGAGAAGACCGTCGTCGACGGCGTCTCCCTGACCGTCCGCCGGGGCGAAGTGCTCGGACTGGTAGGGGAGTCGGGCTCGGGCAAGAGTCAAACCGCCTTCGCCATCCTCGGGTTGCTGCCCCGCGAGGCCCACGTCACCACCTCCCGCCTGCTGTTCGACGGCACGGAACTGGGCCGCCTCGGCCGCGCGGCGATGAACCGCTACCGCGGCCACCGGATCGCCTATGTCCCGCAGGAACCCATGTCCAACCTCGACCCCTCCTTCCGCATCGGCGCCCAACTCGTCGAACCGGTACGCCGACACCTCGGGCTGTCGGCCGCCGAGGCACGGACGAAGACCCTCGGCCTGCTGGAACGGGTCGGCATCTCCGACCCGGAACGGGTCTTCCGCTCCTATCCGCACCAGATCTCCGGCGGCATGGCGCAACGCGTCCTCATCGCCGGCGCCGTCTCCTGCGAACCGGACCTGCTGATCGCCGACGAGCCGACCACGGCCCTCGACGTGACCGTGCAGGCCGAGGTGCTCGACCTGATGCGCTCCCTCCAGCGCGAGCGGAACATGGGCCTGATCCTGGTGACCCACGACTTCGGCGTGGTGGCCGACCTCTGCGACCGCGTGACGGTGATGCAGACCGGCACCGTCGTCGAGTCCGCACCGGTGGACCGGTTGTTCGCCGATCCCCAACACCCGTACACCCGCATGCTGTTGGCGTCCACGCTGGAGGACGCCGAGCCGCGCTCCGCGCTCGAGCCCAGCCGCACCGTCTCGGCGAGCGGCGCGGGCATCACCCACACCGGACGTCAGGAGGGTCCGGCATGACCGCGACCATGAACGGGACACCGAAGAAGGAACTCCCCGCCGAACCCCTGCTGGCGGTCGACGACCTGGTCGTGGAGTACCCGTCGAAGGGCTGGCGCAGGCCGCCGTTCCGGGTGCTGAAGGGCGTGTCGATCACCATCGGCGCGGGCGAGACGCTCGGGCTGGTCGGTGAGTCCGGCTCCGGCAAGACCACGCTGGGCCGGGCCGTCCTCGGACTGGCCCCGATCGCCTCCGGCACCGTCCGCTACGACGGCAAGGTCATCTCGGCCCTGGGCCCGAAGGAACGCCGGGCGCTCAGCAGCGACATCCAGGTGGTGTTCCAGGACCCGTACACCTCCCTCAACCCGGCGATGACCGTGAACGACATCCTCAGCGAACCCCTGCGCGTCGCGGGCACCCCTCGCGCGGAGGCCGAGAAGCGGGTGCGGGACCTCCTCGACCACGTACGGCTGCCCGCCGACGCGGGGGAGCGGCTGCCGCGCGAGTTCTCCGGCGGACAGCGCCAACGCATCGCCATCGCACGGGCGTTGTCACGGGACCCCCGGGTCATCGTCTGCGACGAACCGGTCAGCGCGCTGGACCTGTCCACCCAGGCCCGGGTCCTGGACCTGTTCGTCGAGATCCAGGAACGCACCGGCGTCGCCTACCTGTTCGTCACCCACGACCTGTCCGTGGTCCGGCACATCAGCCACCGCGTGGCGGTCATGCGGGGCGGCGAGATCATCGAGACCGGGGACGCGGCGACCGTCACCACCACACCCCAACACCCCTACACCCAGCGTCTGTTGCTCGCCGCTCCGGTCCCGGACCCGCAGCGGCAGGCGGAGCGCCGGGCCGAGCGGCGCCGACTGGCGGAGGCCACCGCGGCCGACGCCTCCACGAACACCCCCGTGAGCGCCTCGACGTCGGGAGACCGAGCATGACCCTGCCCAACCCCATCGTCCCCGGCTTCCACCCGGACCCCAGCGTCACCCGCGTCGGCGACGACTACTACCTCGCCTGCTCCAGCTTCGAGTACCTCCCCGGCATTCCGCTGTTCCACAGCCGCGACATGGTGCACTGGGAGCCGATCGGCCATGTGGTCACCCGCCCGGGGCAGTTGGCGGTCGAGAAGGTCCCCACGCTCGGCGGTGCCTGGGCGCCCACCATCCGCTTCCACGACGGCCGTTTCTGGCTGGTCGTCACCGACGCGATGGGACGCGGCAGCCTCATTTTCAGCGCCGACCGCGCCGAGGGCCCCTGGTCCGACGGCATCGTCATGCAGGGAGCGCCCGGTATCGACCCGGACCTCGCCTGGGACGCCGACGGCACCTGCTACGTCACCTACTCAGGTCTCCAACTCGACGGCGACCACGCCGGCGAACACCTGGGCGTCCAGCAGGTCCGGATGGACCTCGAAACCGGCCAAGCCCTTGAAGAACCAAGGTCGTTGTGGTCCGGCACGGGCCTGATGTTCCCCGAGGCACCGCACCTGTACGAGATCGACGGCACCTGGTACCTCCTCATCGCCGAAGGCGGCACCGAACGCGGGCACTCCGTGAGCATCGCCCGCGGCCCCCGCCCCGACGGCCCCTTCGAGGGCTGCCCGGCCAATCCCGTGCTCAGCGCCCGCAGCACCGCCCGCAAGGTCCAGAACACCGGCCACGCCGACCTCGTCCGCACTCCCGACGACGGCTGGGCCCTGATCCTCCTTGGCATGCGACCCGGTGGTCTGACCAGGGCCTTCTCGCCCATGGGCCGGGAGACGTTCAGCGCCGCACTGGAATGGGTCGACGGCTGGCCGGTCGTGCAGCCGGTCGAACTGACCCCTCCCACCGGTCCCGTTGAGCACCACGACACCTTCAGCGGCGCCCAACTCGGCCTGGAATGGCTCTCGATACGGACCCCCGCCGCCGACTGGTCCTCGCTCACCGAGCGCCCGGGCCACCTCGTCATCCACGCCGACGGCTCCACCATGGACGACCCCCGGCCACGGTTCGTCGGCCGCCGCCAGCAGCACGAGTCGACCGTCTTCTCCGTCCGCGTGGACAGCGCCGAGGGAGTCGGCGGGCTGAGCCTGCGCATCGACGAACTCCATCACTACGACATCGAGGTGGGCGCCGGCCTCGCCCGTGCCCGCGCCCGGGTGGGCGGACTCTCCCAGACCTGGGAGCAGCCGATCCCCCCGGGACCGGTGACCGTACGGATGGAGACGGTGCCGGTCACCGGTATGGGCCTCGACGCCCTCGGCCCGGACGTGGTCCACCTGTCCGTCGATCCCGGCACCGGACCGATCGAACTCGCGGCCCTCGACGGCCGCTACGTCTCCGCCGAGACCGCCGCGTCCTTCACCGGCCGAGTCGTCGGCATGTACGCCACCGAAGGCACGGTCGCCTTCGAGCAGTTCGGCTACCGGGGCGAGGACTGACGCACACGTCCCGTCCCGAACCGGCCGACCGGCACCTGACAGAAAGTCACCAGCACCGTATGGGCACTTCCTCCTCACGCATGCTCTTCGGAGCCGCGTACTACACCGAGTACCAGCCGTACGAGCGGCTCGCGCAGGACCTCGACCTGATGGCCGAGGCCGGGTTCAGCGTCATCCGGGTCGGCGAGTCGGTCTGGTCGACCTGGGAACCCCGCGAGGGCCACTTCGAACTCGACTGGCTGCAACCGGTGCTCGACGCCGCCGAGGACCGAGGCATCAAGGCGATCATCGGCACCCCGACCTACGCCGTCCCGCCCTGGCTGCGCCGCAAGTACCCTGAAACGGCGGCCCGTTCACACACCGGCGAGCCGATCCCGTACGGCATGCGACAGGACGCGGACTACTCGCACCCCGCCTTCCGGCACCTCGCCGAGCGCCTGGTCCGCAAGATCGTCGGGCGCTACGCCGACCACCCGGCGGTCATCGGCTGGCAGGTCGACAACGAACCGGGACTGCGGCTCTTCCACAACGACTCGGTGTTCCAGGGCTTCCTCGACCACCTCCGCGACCGCTACGGCGACGTCGAGACCCTCAACCGCCGCTGGGGACTGACCTATTGGTCCCACCGGTTGCAGGACTGGGCGGACCTGTGGACCCCCGACGGCAACTCCACCCCGTCCTACGACCTCGCCTGGCGCCGCTACCAGTCCCGGCTGACACAGGAATACATCACCTGGCACGCCGAGTTGGTCCGCGGCCTCGTGCCGGAGCACCAGTTCGTCACCACCTGCGTCGCCCTCGGCCAGCAGGGCCTGGACATCTCGGCCATCGGCCGGCCCCTCGACGTCGCCGGCGCCAACATCTACTACGCCACCCAGGACGGGCTGGCGCTGCCGGGCTCCGACGAGCCGGACGGCGGACTGTACCCGTTCTTCGTCGCCTGGTCGGGACCTGCCTGGCTCTACCTCCAGAACGACATGGCACGTGGCATCCGCCAGGAACCCTTCCTCGTCATGGAGACCAACGCCACCTCGATCGGCGGCTCCGCCGACAACTTCCCCCTCTACCGGGGCCAGGCCCGCCAGGCCGTGTGGAGCATGGTGGCGCGCGGCGCCCGGATGATCGAGTACTGGCACTGGCACTCCCTGCACTACGGCGCCGAGACCTACTGGGGCGGCGTCCTCGGCCACAGCCTGGAACCCGGCCGGACCTACGACGAACTCGCCGCGATCGCCGGGGAGTTCGAGCAGGCAGGCAGCGCGATCGAGGGCCTGCGCCCGCGCAGCGACGTCGCGATGCTGCTGTCCGCCGACAGCCGCTGGGCCATGGAGTTCATGGGGCCGCTCAGGGGCAACGCCCCTGCCTGGTTCGGCGATCCGCAGTCCTACGACCGCATCGTCGCCGCCTTCTACCGGGGACTGTTCGACGCCGGACTCTCCGTCGACATCGTTTCCCCGGAACAACTCCCTTCCGATCCAAAGGAGTTGGTCGACCGCTGGCCGGTGCTCGTCGTCCCCGCGCTGTACATCGCGGACGACACGACACTCGACCTGCTGCGCCGGTACGCCGAAGCCGGCGGCCATCTCGTCCTCACTCCACGCACCGGCTACGCCGACGAGGAGGCCGTCGCCCGGCACACGGTCATGCCCGGAGTGCTCCGCCCCGCCGCGGGCGCGCGCTACCAGGAGTTCACCAATGTGCTGACCCCGGTCACGATCACCAAGGGGGACGGGACGGCGAACGGCCCCGCCCTGCACGGGCGGGCCACAGCCTGGGCCGACGGACTGATCGCGGAGGGCGCCACCGTACTGGCCGGCTACGAGCATCCGCACCTGGGCCAGTTCGCCGCCGTCACCACGCACGAGCACGGCCAGGGCCGGGTCACCTACGTCGGCACGGTCCCGGACCGCGAACTCTCGCACAGCCTCGCCGACTGGATCGCCGCGGTCTCGCTCCCCGCCGACGCCTGGCGCGCGGACCGCCCGGCCTCCGTCACCTGCACGGCGGCGACCACGGCAGACGGCGCCGTCCTGCGCTTCGTCCACAACTGGGCCTGGGATCCGGTCGGTCACCGCCTCCCGGCGGACACCGAGGACCTGTTCACCGGTGAACGCCTCGCCGCTGGAACCACGCTCGAACTCGGGCCCTGGGACGTCCGGTTGCTCGTCCAGCGCAGTGGCGACGCCCCCGTCCCGCCCCTTTCCTCCACCGACCCCACTTCACCGAGGAGCACTCCGTGAACCGGCAGCCCATCACCGACGCCCCCTCCGCCGACGACGAGGCAGAGTTCGCCCGGCGCCTGTGCGCGCTCACTCTGGAGCAGAAGGTACGGCTGCTGACCGGCGCGGACTTCTGGTCCCTCCACCCCGAACCCGCCGTAGGCCTGCGCCGGTTGGTCGTCTCGGACGGCCCCGCCGGAGTCCGCGGCGAGCTGTGGGACGAACGCAGCCCCTCCGCCAACGTGCCCTCGCCCACCGCACTGGCCGCCACCTGGGACGAGCCCCTGATCCAACAGCTCGGCGGACTCCTCGCCCACGAGGCACGCGCCAAGGATGTCGACGTCCTCCTCGCCCCCACCGTGAACCTGCACCGAACCCCCTACGGCGGACGGCACTTCGAGTGCTTCAGCGAGGACCCGCTGCTCACCGCCCGTATCGGCGTCGCCTATGTCCGGGGCGTCCAGGGCGGCGGCGTGGCGGCCACCGTCAAGCACTTCGTCGGCAACGACTCCGAGACCCAGCGCATGACGCTCGACGCGCGCATCGGCGAACGCGCCCTGCGCGAGCTGTACTTGGCGCCGTTCGAGCGGATCGTCGGCGAGGGCGGGGTCTGGGCGGTGATGGCCGCCTACAACGGGGTCAACGGGCACTCGATGACCGAGAGCCCGCTGCTGCGCGAAGTCCTGCACGACGACTGGGACTTCGACGGTCTGGTGATGACGGACTGGTTCGCCGCCCGCACCACCGAGCCGTCCGCCCGCGCCGCGCTCGACCTGGTGATGCCCGGCCCGCTCGGCCCGTGGGGCGACGCGCTGGTCGCCGCCGTCCGCAAGGGCAAGGTCGACGAGTCACTGATCGACGACAAGGTGCTGCGACTCCTGCGCCTCGCCGCCCGGGTCGGCGCGTTGAGCGACCTGCCCGCCCCCGCCCGGCCGCCCCACCACGACGCCGCTTCGGTGGCGGCCCGACTGCGCGAGACCGCCGCCGCCGGATTCGTCCTGGCCCGCAACGAGGGCGCCCAACTGCCCCTGGACCGGGAGCCCTTGACCCGGATCGCCGTCCTCGGCCCCAACGCTGCCGTGGCCCGGACCCTCGGCGGCGGCAGCGCCACCGTCTTCCCGTCCTACACCGTCTCGCCCCTCGACGGCATCCGCGCCGCCCTGGGCGACGACGTCGAGGTCACCCACGGCATCGGCGTCACCCCGCAGACCCGCGTACCGGCGGCGGCACTCACCCATCTGCGTCACCCCGACGGCTCCGGCGCGGGCGTGGAAGTGAACTTCCTGTCCGAGGACGGAACCCTGCTCGGCGCCGAGCGCCGTACCGGCGGCGCCTACACCTGGATGGGTTCGTACGGCCCCGGAGTGCCGACCGGCCAGGTCGCCCGGGTGGAGGCGCACACCGTGGTCCGCGCGACCGTCGCCGGCCGGTACGCCATCGGCGGCTCGGGCATCGGACGCTTCCGGCTGTCCGTCGCGGGGGCCGAGGTGTTCGACGTCCGCCTTCAACTCCCGCCGGGTGCCGACCTGGTGGAGGGTCTGATGACCCCGCCGCAGCACCTCCACACCGTCGAGCTGGCGGAGGGCGAGGAGACCGAGGTCGTCCTCACCCACGACATCGTCTCGTCGGACGAGGCCCTCGGCGACGCCGTCACCATGTTCCAGCTCAACGTCCAGCCGCCGCACGGCGGCGACGACGAGGAGATCGAGCGGGCCGTGGCCCTCGCCCGCGAGGCCGAGGTCGCCGTGGTCGTGGTCGGCACCACCGAGGAGGTCGAGAGCGAGGGCTTCGACCGCGACACCCTGGCCCTGCCCGGTCGGCAGGACGAACTCGTCCGCCGGGTCGCCGAGGCCAACCCCCGTACCGTCGTCGTGGTCAACTCCGGTGCCCCGGTGCTGCTTCCGTGGGCGGACGACGTGGCGGCGGTCCTGCTCGCCTGGTTCCCCGGGCAGGAGTTCGGCAACGCGCTCGCCGACGTCCTGCTGGGCATCGCCGAACCGGGCGGCCGACTGCCCACCGGCTGGCCCGTGTCCGAGGACGGACTCCCCTCCACCGAGCCGATCGACGGCGTACTCGCCTACGACGAGGGGCTGTTCATCGGCTACCGGGGCAACGGCCGTACGGGATATCAGCCGCCCCGCTACGCCTTCGGCCACGGACTCGGCTACACCACCTGGGACTACGTCTCGATCGACGTCCCCGGCGACGTGCCGTCCGGAGCCCAACTCGCCCTGGATGTACGAATCCGCAACACCGGCACCCGGCACGGCAAGGAGGTCGTGCAGGTCTACGCCTCCCGCCCGGGCGGCGACGTGGAACGCCCGCTCCGCTGGCTCGCCGGATTCGCCGTGATCGAGGCGGCGCCCGGCGAGGAGGTCGTCGCGACGGTCACCGTGGACGCGCGGGCGTTCGAGCACTGGGACACCGAAACAGGCGCCTGGGCAACCGAGTCGGGGATCTTCACGCTGGAGGCCGGCACGTCGTCGACCACGTTGCCGCTCACTGTCGACGTCACCGTCGGCCGGTCATGACCGACACCCGGCCGGAAACGGACCCGGTACTCGCCCCCTGGCGACAGACCGAGATCACCCTCACCGGGGTCCGCGACCACGCCAACCCGTACACCGACATCGACGTATGGGCCGAGTTCACGCACGAGTCCGGGACGGTCCTGCGCCGTCCCGCCTTCTGGGACGGCGGCCGGATCTGGAAGATCCGGTTCGCCTCCCCGGAGACGGACGGCAAGTGGACCTGGCGCAGCGGCAGTTCGGTCGCGGACGAAGGACTGTCCGGGCAGAGCGGAACGCTCGTCGTACGCCCTGCCGTCGACGACGACACCAACTCCTTTCACCGGCACGGGTTCTGGCGGATGTCGCCCGGCGGGCGCAGCCTGGTGCACGCCGACGGGACGCCCGCGCTGCTGGTCGGCGACACCGCCTGGGCCCTGCCCTGGCGGGCCACCGAGGAACAGGCCGAGGAGTACGCCGCCGACCGGCGGGCCAAGGGCTTCAACGCGGCGCTCCTGATGAGCGTCCAGCCCGACATGGACGCCCGCGGACCACGCGACCGCACCGCCGACGAAGGCTTCGACGTCGGCTTCGAGGACCTGCCCACCGGCCACGTCAATGTGCTCAATCCGGAGTACTTCCAGTACCTCGACCGGCTGATCGGCATCCTCCGCGCCCACGGGATCGTCCCCGTACTCCAGCCGCTCTTCCACGGGTTCGGCTGGAAGGGCCTGCGCGTGGCTGGTCCGGTGGTGCCCCCGCAGGAGTACGCGCGCTACTGCCGCTATCTCGTGGCCCGTTACGGCGCCGCCCCCGTCGTCTACCTGGTCGGCGCCGACGGTGAAGGCCGTGAACCGCAGATCGCGGCGGGCGGTGCGGAGGTCGGCCGCTGGGACGACTACGGGCAGCCCTGCGGCGTCCACTACCGTCCGCACGCCGACAACAGCGCCCACCAGAGCGAGAGTTGGCTGCACTTCCAGTGGTGCCAGACCGGCCACATGGGCGGCCACGTCCAGGAACGCGTCGCCGACATGTGGCGCAACACCCCCGCCAAGGCGGTCGCCAACGCCGAGCCGACGTACGAGAACACCGGCCGTCCCGGCCGCGCCGCGGGCTGGTGGCAGGGGCACGAGGCCTGGAGCAACCTCTGCGCAGGCGGCACGATGGGCGTGGTGTACGGCGCGGCGAGCCTCTGGCAGTGGCGGCTGCACGCCGGCGAACCCGGCCACCAGGAGTTCTTCCTGGCCGAGGGCGCGGGCTGGCGGGAGGCCCTGGACTTCGAGGGCTCACGCCACGTAGGGCTGATCTCCCGCATCCTCGACGGCCTCCCTCTCACGGACATGCGGCCCGACTGGCGCTCCGCCCTGGCACCCCGGGGACTGTCCGTCCCCGGCGAGCTGTACCTCTGCTACGCGGAGGAGGGCGGCCCGCTGTTCATCACCGCCCCGGAGAACGTCCCCCTCCCGTACCGCGTGATCGATCCCCGAACCGGCGGGACCGTCCGCGAGGGCGTGCGCGCCGACGCCGGAGAGCCCGTGCCCGACGAGGGCGGAGCCCCACGGGTGTACATCTGTCAGGCCCCGAACCGGAGTTGATCCCCGTGCAGGTCACATCCCTCACCTTCGAGCACCACCGCGAACCCCTCGGCATCGGCGAATCCGCACCCCGCCTCAGCTGGCGCACGCTCACCGACGCCGAGGACTGGCGGCAGACCGCCCACCAGGTGGAGATCACCGCCCCCGACGGCACGATCGTCACCGACACCGGGCGCGTGCAGTCCACCGAGTCCGTCCTCGTCCCCTGGCCCGGCCCGCATCTCGGCTCCCGGGAACGCGTCGGCGTACGCGTACGCGTCTGGGGCGACCCCGAGGACGACCCGTCACCCTGGTCGGAGCCCGCGTACGCCGAGACCGGCCTCCTGGAACCGGCCGACTGGACGGCCCTCCCCGTCACCCCGGATCTCGACACCCCCACCGAGGAACCACTCCCCGCAGCGCTGCTCCGCCGCGACTTCACCCTCACCGGCCGAATTGCCTCCGCCCGTCTGTACATCACCGCGTACGGCGTCCACGAAGCCGAGATCAACGGCGAGCGCGTGGGCGACCACGTCATGGCCCCCGGCTGGACCTCCTACCAACACCGCCTGCGCTACCAGACGTTCGACGTCACCCCGCTGCTACGCACCGGCGAGAACACCATCGGAGCCCTCCTCGGCGAGGGCTGGTACACCGGCCGCCTCGGCTTCCACGGCGGCAGACGCGCGATCTACGGCGAACACCGTGCGCTCCTCGCCCAATTGGAGATCGCCTACGCCGACGGGACGACACAGACCGTCGTCACCGACGATCTCTGGCGCACGGCGTCGAGCCCCGTCCTGCGCTCGGAGATCTACGACGGCGAGGCCTACGACGCGGGGCGCGAGCGGGCGGGCTGGTCCGCACCGGGACACGACACGACGGAGTGGGCCCCCGTCCATGAACTACCGTCTCCCAGCGCGGAGTTGGTGGCGCCGACAGGCCCGCCCGTACGACGCACCCAGACCGTCAGTCCCGTCGAGGTCGTCACGACGCCGTCCGGGAGGACCGTCCTGGACTTCGGGCAGAACCTGGTCGGCCGACTGCGCATCCGCGTCAGCGGCGCCGCCGGCCACGAGGTCACCCTGCGCCACGCGGAGGTGCTGGAGAACGGTGAACTGAGCACCCGCCCGCTGCGGTTCGCGGCCGCCACGGACACCTACGTGCTGGGAGGTGACGGCCTGGAGGTCCACGAACCCCGCTTCACCTTCCACGGCTTCCGCTACGCCGAGATCGGGAACTGGCCCGGCCCCCTCGACCCCGCCGACATCGAGGCGGTCGTGCTGCACACGGACATGGCCCGCACCGGCTGGTTCGAGTGCTCCGACCTGCTGGTGAACCGGCTGCACGAGAACGTCGTCCAGGGCATGCGCGGCAACTTCCTCGACGTCCCCACGGACTGCCCTCAGCGCGACGAACGCATGGGCTGGACCGGCGACATACAGGTCTTCGCGCCCACCGCGTCCTTCCTCCACGACTGCTCCGGCATGCTGACCGGCTGGCTGCGCGACCTGTCCGCGGAGCAGTTGGCGCGCCCGGACGGCGTGCCGCCCCTCGTCGTCCCCGATGTGTTGCCGGAGGCCTTCCAGGGCGTGGGCGCCCAGGCGGTGTGGGCCGATGTCGCGGTGCTCCTGCCGTGGACCCTCTACCAGCGCTTCGGCGACCTGGAGGTGCTCCGCACCCAGTACGCGAGCATGCGGGCCTGGGGCGAGGCGACGATCCGACTCACCGCCGAGGGTGACGGGTTGTGGCAGCAGGACTTCCAACTCGGCGACTGGCTCGACCCGCAGGCCCCGCCGGACCGGCCGGCGGAGGCGCGTACCGACGGCGACCTCGTCGCCAACGCCTACGTCGTCCGCTCCGCCGAAGTGCTGGCCGAGGTCGCCGAACTCCTCGACAGTGCGGGTCAGTTGGACGGCAAGGAGGACGCGGTCCGCTTCCGGGCGCACGCACAGGCCGTACGCGAGCGCTTCGCCGACCGGTTCGTCACGCCGGACGGTCGGCTGTCCTCGGACACCCAGACCGCGTACGCCCTGGCCATCGCCTTCGCGCTCCTCCCGACGGAACGCCAACGGCGGGGCGCGGCCGAACGGTTGGCGCACATCGTGCGCCGCGCGTCCTTCCGTATCGCCACCGGTTTCACGGGCACACCCCTGATCTGCGACGCCCTGTGCGCGACCGGGGAACCCCAACTCGCCTACCGCATGCTCCTGGAGAAGGACTGCCCGTCGTGGCTCTACCCGGTGACCATGGGGGCCACCACCGTCTGGGAGCGCTGGGACTCGATGCTGCCCGACGGCGCCGTCAACCCCGGCGAGATGACCTCCTTCAACCACTACGCCCTCGGCGCCGTCGCCGACTGGCTGCACCGTACGGTCGCGGGTCTGGCCGCCGCCGAACCCGGCTGGCGGCGGCTGCGCGTCGCCCCGGTCCCGGGCGGCGACCTGACCTGGGCGAAGGCGGCCCACGACACCCCGTACGGCAGGGCGGAGGCGGGCTGGCGCATCGAGGGCGACGAGCTCGTCGTCGAGGCGTTGGTCCCCCCGAACACCCGGGCCGAGGTCCAACTGCCGGACGGCAGCGACCCGTTCGAGGTCGGCCCGGGACGGCATGTGTTCTCCCGCCCCTACGCCTCCCCGGCCTGGCCGCCGACCGCGATCGGGCACCCCTGACACCCGACTCCGCTTGAAGTTTCAAGCGGAGTCGGTCAGACTCGCGTTTGAGACTTCAAACGTTCCGTCGTGGGCCTTTGGGGACTCTTCCCGCAGTCACCCTTTCCCTGGAGTTGCCATGTCCGTTGCCTCTGACGCCGTCGCCGTCCGCCGTGGCCCGCTCGCCGTGGCCGGAGGTGTGCTCGCCGCGATCGTGGTGGCCTCCGCGGCCGACGCCGTGCTGGCGCTCCTCGCCCGGGCCGCGGGCGCGCCCGACGACTTCCAGCCGCTGAACGCCTCGTCGTACATCTTCCTGACGGCGGTCGGAGTGATCGCTGGAGCCGTCGGGTGGGCCATCATGCGCAGGGTGTCGAAGGACCCCGCGGCGTTGGTGCGGTGGCTGGTGCCGACCGTCGTCGTGGTGTCCTTCGTCCCCGACTTCCTGCTGTACGGCGACGGTGGTGCGACCGGTGTCGGGGCGCTGCTCCTGATGCATGTGGCGGTCGCGACGGCCGCGGTGTTCGCCTACCGCAAGGTCATGCCCCTGTCGTAGGCGCCCATCGGGGCCGTCGGATTCCGCACCGCTACGGCGCGACCGTCGTGCGCCACAACTCCCCGGCCTCCGCCGCCGCTTCCGGTGCCACGAGCAGCAAAGGCTCGCCGTACGAGGGGAGTTGCGGCATCGCCACCGCACCCGCCTCGGTCGCGATGAGCAGGGCGGGCAGGCCGTCCACCGGGTGGAACTCGCCGATCGCGGCGGCGGTCGCCCGACCGGCCGCCACCTGGACCAGGGAGAGCGCGGTCGAGCCCATCACGCGGGCCGTGCAGTGCCGTTCGGCGAGTTTCGCGAGCAGCGCGTCCAGGCCGGGCCAGTGGGCGTGCGCCGCCCATTCGGTCAGGAACACATGGCCCGTGAGGGTGGTGTGGTCCGCCGCGTGGATCGGAGTTCCGTTGAGATGCGCGCCCTTGCCGCGGACCGCCGTGAAGACCTCGCCCCGCCACGGGTCCGCCACCAGGCCCAGCAGCGGGCTGCCGTCCGGCTCCGCCAGGCCCAGGGAGAAGGAGCACCAGCCCAGTCCGTGGGCGTAGTTGGTGGTTCCGTCCACGGGGTCGATCACCCAGTGCGGGGCGTCGTCCGACGTGCCGGCCTCGGCGCCGTACTCCTCGCCGTCGATGCCCCAGTCGGGGAACTCCCGCCGTAGCACCGCCCGTACGTGCCGTTCCACCGCCTCGTCCGTGTCCGTGACGATGTCGGCCGGGCCCGCCTTCTGCCGGACCGGACCCGCACCTCCTCGGTTCCCGCCCCGAATCGCCTCCGACGCCCACTCGGCCAACTCCACGGCCACCCGCAGAGCACCGTCCAGGTCATGTCCGTTCGGCACAGCTCTTCACCACCCCGTCCAGGTCGTCCCTCATGATCGCGTCCACATCCCAGGAGACCAGAACGGCCGGATGAACGCGGACTTTCCGCAGGGCGACACCTGCGCGGGGCGGGGCTCACTTCGGCGGGGTGGCGCTGTCGAGACGGCGGCGCAGGAATGCGGTGATGACGTTCATGACGGTCGCGGACGACCAGGCGAGTGTGGCAGCAGAATCCAGGAGGATTCCGACTTCCTCGTGGTTGGCTCCGGCCACGACATATCGGGTGCTGTCCGTGCCGGCTGTCGTAGGCGGACCCGGGGGTTCACGGCACCAGCACGATGCGGCCGCGCCCGGCGCCGCCGGCGGCGAGCCGGGTGTGGGCTTCGGCGGCCCGCGCCAGGGGGAAGACCTCTGCCACCCGCGGCGTCAGCACGCCGACCTCGGCGAGGGCGGAGAGGTGGGCGAGGCGGGCGGGTTCGGGGCCGGCGGCGGTGTGGCGTACGACCACGCCCCGCTCCGGGGCCGGCAGTGTGTCGAACCGGACGCTCACGAAGATGCCGCCGTCGCGGACCGCCGCGAGCGCGGGCGCGCCCAGCGCCGCCGCGTCGAGCACACCGTCGACGCCGTCCAGCACCAACTGCTGTACCGCATCGCTCAGTTCCTCTTCGCGCGACACGAACCAGGTAGCGCCCCGGTCGCGGAGGAACTCCTCGTCCTCGGGTCGCCCCTGCGCGACGATCCGCACGCCCCGCGTCCGTGCCAGCTCGACGGCGTAGCCGCCCACCGCGCCGGCGGCGCCCGTGACGAGCAGCGTGTCGCGCGGCCGTAGCGGCAGGTGGTCCAGGGCCTGTGAGGCGGTCATCGTGTTGAGCGGGATCGTCGCCGCGAGCTTCGGGTCCATGCCCTCCGGGGCGGGCGCGATGGAGTTGAGGTCGGTCACCAGGTAGTCGGCCTGGGCCTTCGTGGGGCGGAACACGGGGGCGTCGAACACGATGACCGGCGTTCCGACCGCGAGGAGGACGCCCGGACCGACCGCGTCGATCGTCCCGGCGGCGTCCAGGCCGAGCCCCGTGTACTCGATCCCCTCCGGCGGCGCGAAGAAGCCGGACCACACCGCGGCGTCGGCGGGATTGAGCGCGGCGGCCGCGACCTTGACGCGGACCTCCAGGGGGCCCGGCTCGGGGATCGGGACCTCCACGACCTCGACGGCCTCGGGTCCACCGGCCTTCTTGACGACTGCAGCGCGCATGATGTCCGCTCTTCCGTTTGCGTGTCCGAACACCACAGACGCTAGGAGGGCTACGATCGATTGGTAAGTAGGCACTTTAAAGTGCGTTACGACCCTGAGCGGCGCCCTTCGTCACTGGTCGGTCTGCCGGGAGTCGTAGAGCGCTCGCGCGTCGTCGACCTCGTCGGACTTATCCGCGGCCCAGTCACGCACCTGGGACAGCACGCCGTACAGACCCTGGCCGAGCGGGGTCAACTCGTAGTCGACGCGCACCGGAACGGTCGGTGTGACCGTCCGGCTGACCATGCCGTCGCGTTCGAGCATGCGCAGCGTCTGGGTGAGCATCTTCTGGCTGACGCCCGGGATCTCACGGCTGATGTGGCTGTACCGCATCGGGTCGCCGAAAGACCCGAGGGTGCACATCGTCAGGCTGACCCACCGGTTGCTGATCGTCGAGAGCAGGGCCACGGCGGGGCAGTCCTGCATGTACGCCTCGTACGTGCCGGTCTCGACCCCGCGCGTCGGCTTCGCCTTCGTGGCCATCCGTCTCTCCCGTCAGGAACGCAACTCACCTCAAGAGGCCTACTTTCGATTCGATCGTAGTCCGGGCGGTTCTCAGGTCGTTCGCAGGTGCACGGTGGCGTTGACTAAAACGAACGATGCGTTCAGTATCTCTCGTGTGGTTCGGTATAGTGAACGTATGGTTCATTTAGTCGCGACTTCTCGGGTGGGCGGACAGACCAGCGCCTACCTCGACGACACCTACCTGGAACAGGTCGACACGCGGGTCATCGCGGTCGGCGACACGGACGGGGTGCCCTGGGCGTCCGTGGAGCACTGTCTGTTTCATCCGCAGGGTGGGGGTCAGCCCGCCGACCGGGGGTGGTTGGGGGATGCCGAGGTCGTGCCGGTCCGGGAGCGGGAGTCGGGGCTGATCGTGGCTACGGCGGCTGCGGGTGGCGATC
>NZ_JAENRY010000148.1 GCF_016612545.1 Streptomyces sp. MBT65
GTGCGGGGGTGATGCGAAGGTGGTGCCGGGGTGGTGCGGGGAGAAGCTGTTGAATGTTCAACGATGCCAACACGAAGGACCGTAGACCTATTCCATTCAATTTTCAACATCATCCGCAGGGTGTTGCGCCAACTACTACGAGTACGCCCTCTCGGTGGGGTCGGCAACGCGAGAATCACTCTGGGGATGGCATCCTCCCGATGTGAATGTGAGGTGGCTCTCAGCTGACGCCTTTGTGTGACTCCTACAACGGGCAAGCCCCTTGAGCAGTCGGAACGGCTGCATGGCGCCCAGGTTCTGTTCAGGGGTACCAGGAAAACGGGCCGGAGACTGTGCAGAGTCGACGGCGCCCTTTCGTTGGTGTCCTTCGTAGGGTCAGTACATGACCGTTTTGGATGAGGCGCCGGGTGAGCCGACTGACGCGCGCGGGCGAGTGGCCGAGCTGCACGAGATCCGTGCGCGGGCCCTGGCCGGCCCGAGCGAGAAGGCGACCGAGGCGCAGCACGCCAAGGGGAAGCTGACCGGCCGGGAGCGCATCGACCTGCTCCTCGACCCCGGGTCCTTCCGTGAGGTCGAGCAGCTGCGCCGGCACCGCGCCGTCGGCTTCGGCCTGGAGGCCAAGAAGCCGTACACCGACGGTGTCATCACCGGCTGGGGCACGGTCGAGGGCCGCACGGTCTTCGTCTACGCGCACGACTTCCGGATCTTCGGCGGCGCGCTGGGCGAGGCCCACGCCACGAAGATCCACAAGATCATGGACATGGCCATCGCGGCGGGCGCTCCGCTGGTCTCGCTCAACGACGGCGCGGGTGCGCGTATCCAGGAGGGCGTCTCCGCGCTCGCCGGGTACGGCGGCATCTTCCAGCGCAACACCAAGGCGTCCGGTGTCATCCCGCAGATCAGCGTGATGCTCGGCCCATGCGCGGGCGGCGCGGCCTACAGCCCCGCCCTGACGGACTTCGTGTTCATGGTCCGTGAGACGTCCCAGATGTTCATCACCGGCCCGGACGTGGTCAAGGCGGTGACGGGCGAGGAGATCACCCAGAACGGCCTGGGCGGCGCGGATGTGCACGCCGAGACGAGCGGCGTCTGTCACTTCGCCTACGACGACGAGGAGACCTGCCTCGCCGAGGTGCGGTACCTGCTGTCGATGCTCCCGCAGAACAACCGGGAGAACCCGCCCCGCGCCGAGTCGGGCGACGAGGCCGAGCGCCGCTCGGACATCCTGCTGGACCTGGTCCCGGCCGACGGCAACCGGCCGTACGACATGACCAAGGTCATCGAGGAGATCGTCGACGACGGCGACTACCTGGAGGTCCACGAGCGCTGGGCCCGCAACATCATCTGCGCGCTGGCCCGGCTCGACGGCCAGGTCGTCGGCATCGTCGCCAACCAGCCGCAGACCCTCGCAGGCGTCCTGGATATCGAAGCGAGCGAAAAAGCTGCGCGCTTTGTCCAGATGTGTGACGCTTTTAACATTCCGATCGTTACGTTCCTGGACGTTCCGGGATTCCTTCCCGGCGTCGACCAGGAACACGGCGGAATCATCCGGCACGGAGCGAAGCTGCTCTACGCGTACTGCAACGCCACCGTGCCGAGGATTTCGCTCATCCTGCGCAAGGCGTACGGAGGTGCCTACATCGTCATGGACAGCCAGTCCATCGGCGCCGACCTCACCTACGCCTGGCCCACCAACGAGATCGCCGTGATGGGCGCCGAAGGTGCCGCCAACGTCATCTTCCGCCGCCAGATCGCCGACGCCGAAGACCCCGAGGCCATGCGGACGCGGATGGTCAAGGAGTACAAGTCCGAGCTGATGCACCCGTATTACGCGGCTGAGCGCGGACTCGTCGACGACGTCATCGACCCGGCCGAGACCCGCGAGGTACTCATCAGGTCGCTCGCGATGCTGCACACCAAGCACGCGGACCTGCCCTCGCGTAAGCACGGCAACCCTCCGCAGTAATCCAGCGGATTCCTCGCGGTACACCCGCGGAAACCTCATCCACGGAGACTGAGACCTATGAGCACCCCTGACATTCGTGTCGAGAAGGGCCACGCCGAGCCCGAGGAAGTCGCGGCCATCACGGCGATCCTGCTGGCTCGTGCGGCGGCTGCGCCTGCTGAGACCCCGGCCCACCGTCCCCTGCCGAAGGCCGGCTGGCGTCGGCTGGAGCGCGAGGGTGGGTTCCGGGCGCCGCACAGCTGGCACTGAGCCTTTAGCGCGTTCACGGCGGCCCCACTCTCCTGCGGGAGGGTGGGGCCGTTGGCGTTCGCGGGTCAGATGACGCTGAGGATCTTGACTGGGAGGTCGAGGGCGGTGATGGGAGCGCCTTCGGGGGATCGGCAGGACGCGATGTACAGCGAGTTGAGGGAGCTGAGGTCGCCGTAGGAACGGGAGTCCTCAGGTATGACGCAGTTACGCAGGACGAGCGACCGCAGGTCGGCCGGAAGAGATCCACGTGCTGCCAGCCACTTCGCCAAGTGCATGTTGATGAGGCGCAGGTCAAGGAGCCCGGGAGCCATGGAGATGCTGCTCAGGCCACTCGGCCTGCATGTGCTCGCGGTCGCTAGAAGAAGGGTTCTGACATCGGGGAAGTTGCGCAAAGCGGTCAGTTCACTGGTCCTGCTCAGCTCGTAGAGGCTCAACCAGAACATCGTCGGCCTGAGGCGCAGACTGTCGAGGTCGGTCGTGCCCCCGTGGCCGAGCCCCAAGTAGACAAGGTCCCGCAAGTTCTCCATGGATTCGAGCCCGTGCAGCTTTCCTCGCCCCAAGACCGAGAACAACTGCAGCTGTGGGTGAGCCGCCAGCACTGAGAGGTCTCCGGGGCCATCGAGGTTCTCGACCGACAGACTCTTCACGCGCGGGAGCTGGTCCACGGCCGCGAGGGTCGGGAGAGGGTAGCTGATCGCCAATTCCGTGATGGACTTCAACCGCGTTGTTGCGCGCCACTGCTGGGAGTGCGTGAGAGTCACACGGTGGTCCTCCAGGGGGAGCCCGGCCAGCACCTGCTCGCCGTAGGCGTCCGCGTCGAAGTACGCCCAGGCCTCAATGATTTCCTCGACGACGGGATTGCGCCGGTCCTCGGCGTACCCCACCATCAACGCCAGCGCCGCCTCACCGCCGATCATCGCCACGGTTCGTACCGTCTGTATCGCGGACTTCTGCGTCAGCTCTCCCAGCGAACGCGGCAACCACCGCAGCAGGCTCGACCCCACTGCCGCCAGAGCTGGTGGGTCCGTGCGGCGACGAGCGGGGAGCAGCGCCGACACCGCCTCGTCCAGCCTCCCCGCCAACCCCTCCGGAACCGTCGGCAACGTCTCCTGACAAGAAGCCGCGAGCAGCCGCAGTACCCGCGCATACCGAGGCTCCGCCTCCGCCCGGTCCAAGATGCCATCCAACAACTCTTGCCGCTGACGGGAGTTGGCATGCCCGGCGGCCATGATGATCGTCTCGCGCCACAGGTCCAGGTGAGCCCGCCCGACGAGGTTCCCGATCCGGTCCTCCTCCGTGGCCTCCTCGGCAGCCAGGTACTCCTGGAAGGTCCGGTGGACGAAGTCGAGGCGCCCCTCGACGGGGGAGCGGAGGATGCCCGAGCGGTCCCGAAGCTGTTCCAGGACCTCGTGGCCGTCCTGGACATCCAGATGCCGCATCGCCGACAGCTTGGCCGCGACATGGACGGCCGCCTGATCCAGGGCGATCTCGCTGCGGTTGTTGTCCGACAGGCGCCAGGCGAGGTCCCGTAGCACGACCAGCTTGTCGCCAAGGCTGAGCTTGCTGTCCAGTGCGCTCGGTACATTCCGGTCGGCGTCGCGTTCATGGACCAGGGTGTGGAGGGCGTTGCGGTACAACTCCATGCGGTCCTTGGGGAGTTGACTGCCCCGGTTCAGATGCATGGCGCACAACATCGCGGCGAGCAACGGCGTCCCCGCCAGGGACTGGAGGTGCGCGCGGTCCTTGAGGCTGTTCAGCAGGGACTGTTCGTAGCGCGGCAAGTCGTCGACGCCGCAGGGGAGTTCGTCGCCCAGTTCCCGTACCGCCTCATGCCACTGCCGTACGAACGCGGCCAGGTCCGGCGGGGTCATCCGGTCCAGGTGCAGCGCGGTGAAGTCCTCCCGCCGCAGCCAGTCCGCCCCCGCGGCGGTCGGGCGTGAGGTCACCACCACCCGTATGCCGCCGTACGCCCCAAGCAGCTTGCGCAGCCAGTCCCGTACCGATCGCCGCTCCGAGCCGAGCAGCTCGTCCACCCCATCGACCAGCAACAAGACCCTGTTGTCCCGTAGTTGGCGCTCCACCCAGCCCCTGGGCATGATCCCGGTGATGTTCCCGGCGACGCCGTCCAGCAGTTCCTCGGGCTTCTTGGGCAGCGAACGGCCGCTGTACTCGCGGAGCTTGACGAGGACGGGTGTGAGGCCGTTCCAGTCGGCCAGTTCGGCGGTGAAGGCGCCCCGGGCCGCCGTGATCGCCAGCCAGCGCAGCAGCGTGGTCTTGCCGGAGCCCGCCTCGCCGCGCAGGAGCACCCTGGACGCCCCGCCGAGCGCCGACTCCACTCGCATCCCGGAACTCTCCGTCCTGGACTCCTCCCAGCCGCTCAGATCCGGCCTGAGCGGCAGCGCACGGGCCGTGCGGCGGCGGCTCCCGTCGTCACCCGTGGCGCGCAGGCTGACGTACGCCACCGACAGCCGTACCTGCGCGGCGGCGCGGTCGGACGTACGGCGGAACAGTTCCACCTCGTCGAGGCTGTTGCTGACCAACTCCATGTACCAGCGGTGGAATTCCTGGTCCTGGTCGGTGCCGTCGGGGGCGAACAGCGAGCGGTCCGGGAGGCGTTCGAGGACGCGGGCGACCCGGTCGCTCAACGAGCTGGTGCGGGCCAGGAGTTCGGTCAGGGCCCGCTCCTCGAAGACCGGGAGGGTGCGCACGATGCTGACGTAGTACTCGCAGCACTCGCTGAAGAGAAGCTCGTAGAGGCGCGTCTCGGGTTCGTTCAGGCCGATCGGTGCGCTCACCGATGCCGTGATCTGCCGGATCAGTTCGGCCGGTTGGGCGTCGGCCGCGAGGACCGCCTCGTCGGACAGGTCGGCGCGGGCGAACGTGTCGCACACCCCGTTGAGCGCCGCTTCCCGGCCGCTCTCGTCCAGGCCGCGGAACTCCTGGGCCAGGAACGGCTCGATCCGCGCGGCCACCGTGTCGGCCATCTCCTCGAACTGCCGCTGGACGCTGCGCTGTTGGCGCAGGCCCGACACCCGCAGTCGTACGAGATCGTCCATCGGCAGCCGGCGCCCCTGCTCCCGCCGCTTGCCTCCCAGCCAGGTCTGCGCGGCCGCCTTCACCACGGTCGTCCCCAGGCGTAGTGCCGCCGCCTCCGCGCTCATCTCGTCCCCCCTCGCCGAACCGAAGAGCGACCATTGTGGCAGGGGGCGATACGGCGAAGGGGCCCTCTCCGGAAGGAAAGGGCCCCTCGGCACAAGCGAGTTCGGAGTTACCGCAGGCGCGCCATCAACGCGTGCTCCACCAGCGTGATGAGCGCCGACTTCGCGTCCGCGCGGTGGCGGGCGTCCGTTGTGATGATCGGGGTGTCCGGGCCGATCTGGAGCGCCTCGCGGACCTCGTCGGGGTTGTACGGCTGCTGGCCGTCGAAGCCGTTGAGGGCGATGACGAAGGGGAGACCCGAGTTCTCGAAGTAGTCGACCGCGGGGAAGCAGTCGGCGAGGCGGCGGGTGTCCACGAGCACGATCGCGCCGATCGCGCCGCGCACCAGGTCGTCCCACATGAACCAGAAGCGGTCCTGACCCGGTGTACCGAAGAGGTACAGGATCAGGTCCTGGTCCAGGGTGATACGGCCGAAGTCCATCGCGACCGTCGTGGTCGTCTTGTCTCCGGTGTGGGTGAGGTCGTCGATGCCCGCGGACGCGGACGTCATCACAGCCTCGGTACGCAGCGGGTTGATCTCCGAGACGGCCCCGACGAACGTGGTCTTGCCCACGCCGAAGCCACCCGCCACCACGATCTTCGCCGAGGTCGTGGAGCGGGAAGGACCGCCGCTAGAGCTTGCGAAGTCCACTGAGCACCCTTTCGAGCAGTGTCACGTCTGGCTGGCCGCCGGCGTTCTCGTCGCCGCCGGGTTGATGAATGGCGACCAGGCCCGCCTCCGCCAAGTCGGCGACGAGGATCCTGGCCACACCGAGAGGGATCGTCAGCAGGGCCGAGATCTCGGCCACCGACTTGATCTCCCGGCAGAGGTTGCAGATCCGCTGATGCTCGGGCAACTGGCCCTGCATCTGGTGCGGCTGCGCGGTGGTGTGCACCAGCGCCTCGATGGCGAGCTGGTAGCGGGGGCGCGTCCGGCCGCCGGTCATGGCGTACGGACGTACCAGGGGATTGCTCGACGACCCCGCGGGGGCCGCCTCGGGCGAACGTCGGTGCGGCTGCACGGGCTGGATGCGCGGCGCCGGCGGCTGGTCGTACGGTGACGGACCGGGGCCCTGCGGGTACTGAGGGTGACGCGGGGAAGGCGAGGAGGGGAAGTTGTACCGGTTCCCGGAACCGTCGCCCTGCCCCTGGCCGGGGCCGTACGACCAGTTGCCCGAAGACGAACCGCCTGGGGGTGTTGCCACTTTCTCCTCCTCCGACTGTGCCGGGCACCCATCAATGTGGAGCCGCGTCCCGAAACCTTATGGCTCAGAACGCCAAAACGCACCGTCCGCTGGTTAGTTGAGAAGGCTCCCTTGGAGCTCTGATCGAAGGTCCGGGGTCAGGACCGAGCCGGTACGGTCCACCAGAAGGGCCATCTCGTACCCAATGAGGCCGATGTCCGCCTCGGGGTGTGCGAGAACCGCGAGCGAGGAACCGTCGGACACGGACATGATGAAGAGGAATCCCCGCTCCATCTCCACAACCGTCTGGTTCACGCTGCCGCCCTCGAAGATGCGCGAGGCACCGGCGGTCAAAGAGGTAAGACCCGACGCTACGGCCGCCAACTGATCGGCACGGTCACGCGGGAACCCTTCGGACATCGCCAGAAGGAGTCCGTCGGCGGAGACCACCACCGTGTGGGAGACACCCGGGGTGTTGTCCACGAAGTTGGTGATCAACCAGTTCAGGTTCTGCGCCGCCTGGCTCATCGGGCTCACACTAACGCTCCTGGTTGTAGGTGCTGCCAGAGCCGAAGCCCTGACCGTTCGTTTCGCTGCCTTCGCTGCGTCCCCGCTGGACCCCGCGGCGCAGGTTGCTCAGCCTGCCCCGGATGTCCTCGGGAGCGCGGGAGACCTGGGGGCCTCCCTGAGGGGTGCTCTCGGCGGTGCCCTCGACCAGATTGGCCTTGGGTACCCGCCGCGGCAGGCCGGAGGAGGTGACCCCGCCCGCCTTGGGCTTCTTCAGCGCCGAGGCCTGGTGCCAGCGCTCGTCGTTCGCCGAGCGCCAGTCCGTCGTACCCGTGCCGCCGTTGGCGCTCGCCGTGCCGAAGACATCGACCTTGCTCTCCGGCGCGGAGGCCGAGGACCCCGGCTGCGCGGGCTTCGAACCGTTCGTACCGCTCGCGGCCGAACCGCGGCGCGGCAGTCCGGCGTCGGTCAGCGCGTGGACGGCGGACGGAGCCGGTCCCGGACGCTCGAAGCCTACGTGGTCCCGCTCACTCACATCAGCGGCCTGCGTGGACTCCGCCTCCGGAGCGTACTGGTCCGGGTAGCCGTTGCGGTAACCGTCCTGCTGGGGCCAGTCGTCCTGGTAGGACGGCTCCTCGAAGCCCGTGAAGGGCTCCGGGGCCAGGGAGTGCGCCGCCGTGTGCTCCGTCTGCGCCGGCTCCGCGTACCCGGTCTCCGGGTAACCGCCGTTCGCCGGGAAGGAGTCGGGGAAGGCGTCGGCCTGCGGCACCGTGCCGTTCGGCGCGAAGTACTGCTCGTCGTACGAGGGTTGACGCGGCTCGTCGTACGACGTCTGCTGCTGCTCCTCGTACGCAGGCTGGCCGGTGAAGCCCGTCGGCTGGTCCTGGTAGGGCTGCTGGCCGTTGGTGTACGGCTGCTGCTGCGGGTCGTCGAACTGCGGGTAGTCGCCGGGCTCCAGCTCCTGGCCCGGCTTCTGGGACTCCAGGGCCGCGCGGCGCTCCTCGCGCATCAGCGAGCGGCCCACCGGGTCCAGCTCGCGGATGTCGTCCGGCACCTCGGAGTAGCGGGTGTCGTCGAAACCGAGCTCGGCGGCCGTGCGCAGCGGGGTCTGGTTGAAGTCCTCGCCCTGGTACTGCAGTTGCGGCTGCTCCGGCATGATCTGCGAGACGGTGAACTCGTCGCGCTGGAGCTGCGACTCGCCACCGCCACCGTGGGTGATCGCGTCCGGCAGCATGACCAGCGAGGTGGTGCCGGCCTGCTCGCCGGAGGGGCGGAGCTGGACGCGGATGCCGTGCCGGTCGGAGAGGCGGCCGACCACGAACAGGCCCATGCGCTGGGAGATCGCGACGTCCACGGTCGGCGGGTTGGCCAGCTTGTGGTTGATGTCCGCGAAGTCCTCGGCGGTGAGGCCGATGCCCTTGTCGTGGATCTCGATCATGACGCGGCCGTCTGGAAGACGGGTCGCGGTGACGCGGACCTTGGTCTGCGGGGAGGAGAACGTCGTCGCGTTCTCCAGCAGCTCGGCCAGCAGGTGCACGAGGTCGGTGACCGCGCGGCCGTGGATCTCGGCCTCCGGGACACCCGACAGCTCGATGCGCTCGTACTGCTCCACCTCGGAGGAGGCGGCGCGCAGCACGTCGACCAGCGGGACCGGCTGGTCCCAGCGGCGGCCGGGCTCCTCGCCGGCGAGGACCAGGAGGTTCTCGCCGTTGCGGCGCATACGGGTCGCGAGGTGGTCCAGGCGGAAGAGGTTCTCCAGCTGGTCCGGGTCGGCCTCGTTGTTCTCCAGGTCGGTGATCAGGGTCAGTTGGCCCTCGATCAGCGACTGGTTGCGGCGCGAGAGGTTGGTGAAGATCGCGTTGATGTTGCCCCGCAGGAGGGCCTGCTCGGCGGCCAGTCGTACGGCCTCGCGGTGGACCTGGTCGAAGGCCCGGGCGACTTCGCCGATCTCGTCGGTCGTGTTGATGGGGATCGGCGAGATCCGGGTGTCGACCCGGCCGGGGTCGGTGCGCGAGAGCTGGTCGACCAGCATCGGCAGCCGCTGCTCGGCGATGCCGAAGGCGGCGTTGCGCAGCTGGCGCATCGCGCGGCTCATCTGGCGGGCGACCGCACCGGCCAGGATGAAGGCGAGGAGCAGGGCGACGACGACGGCGGCACCGGTGATGATGGCGTCGCGCTTGGCGGTGTTGGCGATGTCCGACGCCTCGCTCACCGCGGTGTCGGCCTTGTCCTCCTCGATCTTGCGGTACGCCTCGTACTTGAGGGTCGTGCCCGCCCACCAGTTCTGCGCGGTGATGCCCTTCTGGGCGAGAGCCGCGCGCGCCGAGGGGTCGGTGGTCTGGAGCTGGGACATCCCCGTGATCATGTCGATCGGGTTCGCCGGCGGCGGCACGTACGTCTCGTTGGCCGCCTTCGCCTGCGCGGCGGCCTGCTTGACCATGGCCGTGCCGTCGGTCTTGACCTTCGCCATCGCCGTGTTCAGCTTCGCGATGTCCGCGTCGGTACCGCCCGCCTGGTACTCCTGGATGGCGATGCCCTCCAGGTACGCGTACGAGGTGATGGCGGTGCGCTGGGTGGCCAGGCTGCCCTGGCCGGGGCCCGGCTTGACCAGCAGGTGCATGCCGATGGAGCGCTCCAGGGAGAGCGCGCCCTTGGCGAGTGCGATGGCGTAGACGGAGCGGCCGTAGCTGGTGATGTTGCCGGTGCCGAGGCCCAGTTCGTTCGAGAACTCCAGGAGCGGGTGCTCCAGGTTGACGTAGGCCTCTTCGGTCTGCACGCCCGTGAACTTGGTGGTGTACGCGGCGGCCCGGATGGACGTCAGCTGCGGCTCCACCTTGCGGAAGCGGCTGAGCCGGCGTTCCAGGCCCGACTGGTCCGGCATGTTCTGCGCGGCCTTGTCGAAGGTGTCCGCGGCGTCATCGGTGGCCTTGCGGGCGGCGACGACCGTCGGGTCCTTCACGCCCTTGCCCAGCAGGAGCGGTGCGGCGGTCACGTCGCGTTCGTTGGTGATCGCGTTGCTGTAGGTCAGGGCCGCCTGCACGAGGCGGGCGGTCTTCTCCGCGTCCTCCGCGTTCTGCCAGGTGTCGATCGAACTCCGTACCTGGAAGCCGCCCATGACCAGGCCGACCACCACGGGTATGAGCAGGATCGCGTTCAGCCTGGTCGGCACCCGCCAGTTGCGGGGGGAGAAACGGCTGCCGCTCGGAGCGGGTGGCGCCGTGGGCTCCGAGCCTGGCACAGGGGCGGGCGCCGCTCCGCGCGGCGGCGGGGTGAAGTTGCCCCGGGCCGACGGCTCGGGACCGTTCTTGCTTCGCCTCACTCGACCAACAACCTTCCGGCGGTCGGCACCTATCGTCGTGCCGCAGTGTCTCAAGCCCGTCAACGACCTCTGCTTATCAGTACGTCGTTGACTATTGGGCAGTTCAGGCATTCCAGCACGTCAGCCTGCGCGATTCCAAACAGTCGGAACCGCGGATTCCGAGTGATGTAAGCCCCAGATAAAACGGTCATAAAGAGCGAGCCCCGCCAAAAGACGGGGCTTTGTTAGCGCAGTGGCACCGGCTGACCGCGACGCGTTGCGGTACCACCGGATTCCTCTGCCGAAACGTTATGAACACCGGGGCCGACCGTGTCAAAGGCCACAGCCGGCTCCGGGGTGTCTACGACAACTGCCGTATGGCGCTGCCGACTTGAGAACTGCATGTCGAGGCCCGTCGAGAGCTACCGCAGCCGGGCCATGAGTGCGTGCTCGACCAGCGTGATCAGCGCACTCTTCGCGTCCGACCGGTGCCGGGCGTCCGTCGTGATGATCGGTGCGTCCGGCCCGATCTGCAGGGCCTCGCGCACCTCCTCCGGGTTGTACGGCTGGTGGCCGTCGAAACCGTTGAGGGCGATGACGAAGGGCAGCCCGCTGTTCTCGAAGTAGTCGACCGCGGGGAAGCAGTCGGCGAGACGGCGGGTGTCCACCAGTACGACGGCGCCGATCGCGCCGCGCACCAGGTCGTCCCACATGAACCAGAAGCGGTCCTGACCCGGCGTACCGAAGAGGTACAGGATCAGGTCCTGGTCCAGGGTGATGCGTCCGAAGTCCATGGCCACCGTGGTGGTGGTCTTGTCCCCGGTGTGGGTGAGGTCGTCGATGCCCGCCGAGGCGGACGTCATGACGGCCTCCGTGCGCAGCGGGTTGATCTCGGAGACGGCACCCACGAACGTGGTCTTGCCGACGCCGAAGCCACCCGCCACCACGATCTTCGCGGAGGTGGTCGCCCGCCCTCCGTCAGAGCTTGCGAAGTCCACTGAGCACCCTTTCGAGCAGCGTCACGTCCGGTGCGCCGCCGTTGTTCTCGTCGCCGCCCGGCTGGTGGATGGCCACCAGTCCGGCCTCGGCGAGGTCCGCGACGAGGATCCTGGCCACACCGAGGGGCATGGCGAGGAGTGCCGACACCTCCGCGACCGACTTGACCTCGCGGCACAGGTGGCAGATGCGCTGGTGCTCAGGGAGCAGTCCCATCAGCGCTGCCGGGTCGGCCGTGGTGCTGATCAGCGCCTCGATGGCGAGCTGGTAGCGCGGCCGGGTCCGGCCGCCGGTCATCGCGTAAGGACGTACCAGCGGCTGGTCGCCCTCGTCCCCGTACGGCTCGGCGTACGGATCATGAGAGGCGGTGGGCGGGGTCATGAATCCTCCGGGCGGGAGCGCAAGTCGGTCGGGCTAGCCGTCTGACAGGGCCGGTGGGGGGATTGTGGCGGCCGGACGGTGATTTGGTGAGACGGGTGGTGCCGGGGCCGGTCAGTGAAGCAGACTGCCCTGGAGTTCGGCGCGCAGGTCCGGTGTGAGAACCGCCCCTGCACGGTCGACGAGCAGTGCCATCTCGTAGCCGACAAGGCCGATGTCGCACTCGGGGTGCGCGAGCACGGCCAGGGACGAGCCGTCCGAGACGGACATGAGGAAGAGGAATCCCCGCTCCATCTCCACGACCGTCTGTGCGACGTCGCCACCCTCGAAGATCCGGGATGCCCCGGCCGTCAGCGAGGTGAGCCCGGAGGCCACGGCCGCGAGCTGGTCGGCGCGGTCGCGCGGGAAGCCTTCCGACATGGCCAGAAGGAGTCCGTCGGCAGACACGACGACGGTGTGGGACACACCCGGGGTGTTGTCCACGAAGTTGGTTATCAACCAGTTGAGGTTCTGTGCCGCCTGGCTCATCTGGCTCAAAACTAACGCTCCTGCTGGTGAGTGGGGCTGGGGAAGCTGCCGGTCTGTCCGGTACCCGTACCGGCCTGGCGGCCCTGTGCGATGCCCCGACGGAGATTGGTCAGCCGGCCGCGTACGTCGTCAGGCGCACGGGAGACCTGCGGACCGGTTTGGTGCTGTTGCTGCTGAGCCGTGCCCGGGACGAGGTTCGCCCTGGGCACTCGGCGCGGCAGACCGGAGGTGGTGACGCCGCCCGCGGCCGGTTGCCGTACGCGCTCCGCCTGCCGAACGAGATCGTCGTTCGGCGAGCTGCGCCAGGTACCGCCCGTGGGACGCTGAGGGGGTGTCGCCGGAGCCTGCGGTGCCTGCGCCTGCGGGGCGGGAGCGGAGCCGTTGCTCTGGGAGCCGTTGCTCTGCGCTTCCGCCTGCTGGCCGTGGAACCAGTTGGTCTCCAGCGTGTCGTACAGCGGCGTCCTGCCGTCGCCGGGACCCGTGGCAGGCGGCAACGCCTCGGGCTCCTGGCGGGTGGGACGCTGCGGGGCGGGTGGCCGCCGGTCGCCGAGGTCGGCGCCGTTGCGGTTCCCGTTGACCTGCGGCCGCTCGAACTGCCCGGTGTTCGCGGGGTTCTGACGGTTCGGCAGATTGTGCTGACCGGTGGAGCCGTTGTCAAAGCCGGGTGTCGCGAACTGGCCCGTGGAACTCGGGTCGTACGCCTGCGGGACCGCGAACTGTCCCGTGTTGGCCGGATTCGACGGGTTGTTGGACTGGCCCGAGGGACCGCCGGCCGGTGCGCCGAAGACGTCCGAGCGGACGAACTGGCCGCCGTTCTGCGGGGAGTTGGCGCCGGGACGCGGGGCGTCGAAGTCCGGCCGCGGGAACTGCCCGGTGTCCTGCGACCCGTTCGCACCCTGGCGGGGGAACTGCCCGGTGTTCTGCGACCCGTTGGCGCCGGGACGCGGGAACTGGCCCGTGTTCTGCGACCCGTTGGTGCCCGGGCGCGGGAACTGGCCGCTGTCCCGTGCGTCGAAGCCCGGCGGTATCGCCGGCATCTCCGTCGTGGCCGCGGGGCCCTGGTGGTCGTCGATGCGCGGCATCCGGGAGGTCTGCTCGGCGTCGCGCTCGTCGTGACCGCGCGGGGCGTCGAGGTTGCCGCGGCCCAGCGGGGGCTGCGCGTTCTCGTCGCTCCAGCTCGGGCGCTGGTTGTTGCCGCCGGGCAGCTCGGCCCGCGCACCACCGCGCGGCGGGAGCTGCGGCTGACGCCCACGGCGCCGGCCTCCGCCGCGGGGCGGCTCGGGCTCGTCGTTGCTGGTGCGCTGCGGCGGTACCGGGTTGTTCTGCGGCGGCATCCCGCCGAAGGCGTCCTGGCGACCGTCACCGAAGCCCTGCGGGGCGCCCGTGCCGGCGGCCTGGAGACCCTGGGGGGCGCTCGGCGCCTGGCCGAAGAGGCCGCCGCCGTTCTGCCGGTTCTGCGGCGCGGAGGGACCCTGCGGGCCACGCGCACCGCCCGGAGCACCGGGACCGCCCGGACGTCCACCGCCCGCACCGGGCAGCGCGGCCCGCGGGCCCTGACCGGCGCCGACCTGGCCGCGCGGAGCGGCCCCGGCACCGAGAAGTCCACCGTTGCCACCGGCCGGCGCACCCGCGCCGAGCGCGGAACCGGCCTGGCCGTTGCCCCGGCGGGCCGCACCGGCACCGGCCGCGGCGGCTGCCGCGGCGGCGCCGACGGCGGCCTGACCGGGCTTGCCCGGAGCGGGCTTCTTGCCGCCCTGGGCGACGTCGACGGGGAGCATGACCAGCGCGGTCGTACCACCGGAGTCGGACGGACGGAGCTGGATGCGGATGCCGTGACGCTGGGACAGCCGGCCGACCACGAACAGACCCATGCGGCGGGAGACCGAGACGTCCACGGTGGGCGGCGAGGCGAGCCGCTCGTTGATCGCCGCGAGGTCCTCGGGGGAGAGACCGATACCGGTGTCGTGGATCTCGATCAGCACGCGGCCGTCGGGCAGCGCGTGACCGGTGACCTTGACCTTGGTCTGCGGCGAGGAGAAGGAGGTCGCGTTCTCGAGCAGCTCGGCGAGCAGGTGCACGAGGTCGTTGACCACCCGGCCGGCCACTTCGGTGGTCGGCACGGAGGAGAGCTCGATGCGCTCGTACTGCTCCACCTCGGAGGCGGCGGCGCGCAGCACGTCGACCAGCGGGACCGGACGGGTCCAGCGGCGGCCGGGCTCTTCACCGGCGAGGACCAGGAGGTTCTCACCGTTACGGCGCATGCGGGTCGCGAGGTGGTCGAGCTTGAAGAGCGAGGAGAGCTGGTCCGGGTCGGCCTCGCGGGACTCCAGCTCGGAGATGAGCGAGAGCTGACGCTGGATGAGGCCCTGGGAGCGGCGCGAGAGGTTGGTGAACATCGCGTTGACGTTGCCTCGCAGGAGGGCCTGCTCGGCGGCGAGGCGGACGGCCTCGCGGTGCACGTCGTCGAAGGCCGCGGCCACCTGGCCGATCTCGTCCCGGGAGTGCACACCGACCGACTCCACGGACGTGTCGACGTCCTGCGGGTCGGACTCGGAGAGCTGCTTGACCAGCTCGGGCAGCCGGTCCTGGGCGACCTTGTTGGCGGTCTCCTGGAGGCGGCGCAGCGAGCGGATCATGGACCGGGCGATGACGAAGGCGCCGACGAGGGAGACGCCGAGCACGAGCAGGATCAGCGCACCGGAGATGATCGCCTCGCGCTCGGAGGCGGAGCGCAGCTCGCGGGCCTTCTGCTCCATGTCCTCGAGCAGCGTGTGCTCGATCTTCTTCATCTGCTCGATCTTGGTCGAGCTGTCGTCCACCCAGTCCTTGTAGGACCGCTTGTCCAGCGAGCTCAGACCGTTCGCGTTGTCGAGGACACGCTGGGCGTAGGTGTCGGCCGACTCGATGATCGGGTTGCTGTCCTCGATGGGCGTGATGAGCTCTTCGGCACCCTGGTCGCCGTAGATGTTGCGGAAGATGCTCAGTTCCGACTTCTCGCTCTCCAGGGCGGAGTCCGCGTAGAGCCGGTCGTTCGGGGAGAGGCTGCCCTCTTCCGTGTTGTTGTTCGGCAGGGCCGCCGCGATCACGGCGCGCTGCACGGAGGAGAACTCCTTGGCGGCGGAGAAGGCCGCCAGGGCGCGGGTGCGCTGGATCATCTCCGGGTTGCTGGTGGCCTCCGCCATGTCCTGCGAGAGGTCGAGCAGCTGGCTGATCAGGCGGTGGTAGGCGTCGACCGTCTGCGTCGAGTTGCCCTTCGACTGATACGCCGACTTGCGGATCTTGTCGAGGTTGTTCAGCTCGGTGGCGAGACCGACCAGGCTCTCCCGGACGCCCTGGAGGTTGCCGCTCTTGGCGGCGGTGTCCACCTCTTCGGAGGCGTTGACGAAGTTGTCCCGGGCGCGGTTGGTCTTGTCCTCGTAGCCCTTGACCTCGTAGTCGGTGGCCTTGCCACCGTGCGCGAGGGGGCCGGCCGACATGTCGCGCTCGTCCTGGAGGGCGGTGGCGAGCGCGGTGGCCTGCTTGGTCATGTCGGTCAGCAGCTTCATGTTGTCGAGCTGCTGGATGTCGGTCATGGAGTCGCTGATGCGCAGGGCACCCAGCGAGGTGGCCGCGACCACCGGGAGCGCGAGCAGCGAGACCAGGCGCGTGGAGATACGCCAGTTACGCAGAGCGACGCGCGAGCCGGGTCCTGGCGCGCCGGACGGTGGCTTCACCGGCGGCGCGGGGGTCGGGGCTGCGGACACACCGGGGCGCCCGGGGCCTCCACCGTCGCCTGACGGTGCCGGGCCCGGGTTCTGGGCGTGCTGGGGCGAGGAGCTGCCGGTCTTGGGGCCAGCCCCGCCATGCGGCTCCGGCTCCGCCGAAGCACTGCCATCCCTCTTGAAACGTCCCTGCACTAGCGTCGCAACCTCTGGACCAGGCGCCCCTCCGCGCGAACGGAAGGACGGTGTCGGCGTCTTAGGGAGCGCCCTGAACGCGCCCCCCAGTGTGTGGTCGTGAGTGACCGGCGCTGCTCCCCCTTCCGCCGCCCCTGGCGCTGCGTTGCGCCCTCTGCGCGCCGGGCTGATTCTGCGGCGGTCCGTGGAATTCCAGCACAGTGCCGGATCTCCAACAAGGCCCGTAGGCCAGGCTGTGACCTGTGTGACACCGCGTGAGGGCTGTGTCACGAGACGTAGAAAGCTATTCACTCCAAAGGGGGCATATCCCCACGGCCTCGGGGGCATGGGATGTGCCCCAGTCGCCATGATCAGGAGCGGAATGAACGCTTCAGGGGGTCAATGTCCGTTTCGTTGAGGTGAGTTGGGAGTCCGAATTGGACGCTTTGACCATACGGCCGTGAGCAAACTCACACGCAGATCAGGGGCTCTCCGCGTCTTCGGCCGGGAATTGGATGTTTAGCCTGACGCTTTACATGAGGGCACAATCTGCCAACCATCCACCGACGGACGACGAGGGTCGAGTACAACAGTGAAGACCACGATGATGTTCCGCAACATTGCCAACCCGCGACGCACGACGCTGGCGCACCTCGCGGACGCCGACGCGCTGCAGACGCCGGAGCAGCAGGAACACTCGCTCGACCTGCCGGCCCAGACCGCCAACCCGCGCCGCACCATCCTCATGGAGATCCCGGTCACCGCCGCCGCGGAGTAATCGCGCGAGGAGGGCCCCCGCACCGCGTTAGCCTGGAGCGTCAGACTCCAGCCAGCTCAGTGAGAGGTGCCGGGATCCCGTGCGCATCGCCAGATTCTCCATCGACGGGAACGTCGCCTTCGGCGCGGTCGAGGGCGACAAGCCGGACGAGCTCGTCCTCGACATCATCAAGGGCATCCCGTTCGCGGACTTCGAACTCTCCGGCACGAAGGTCCCGCTGAGCAAGGTCAGGCTGCTGCCGCCGGTGCTCCCGAACAAGGTCGTCGCCTACGGCCGCAACTACGCCGAGCACGCCCGCGAACTGGGCAACGAGGTGCCGGACGTCCCCTTCGCCTTCTTCAAGCCGTCCACCTCCGTGATCGGCTCCGGCGACGACATCCAGTACCCCTCCTTCACCGAGGACCTCCACCACGAGGCCGAACTGGCCGTCGTCATCGGCCGGATGTGCCGCGAGGTCCCGCGCGAGCGCGTCAAGGACGTCATCCTCGGCTACACCTGCGCCAACGACATCACCGCGCGGGACGTCCAGAAGCGCGAGAAGCAGTGGGCCCGGGCCAAGGGCTTCGACACCTCCTGCCCGCTCGGCCCCTGGGTGGAGACGGACCTCGACCCGAGCGACCTCACCATCCAGCTCACGGTCAACGGGCAGCAGCGACAGCTCGGCCGCACCAGCGAGATGATCCACTCGATCGAGGATCTCATCGTCAACATCACCGAGGCCATGACGCTGCTCCCCGGCGACGTGATCCTCACGGGCACCCCGGCAGGCGTCGGACCGCTCACCGTCGGCGACGAGGTCGCCGTCTCCATCGAAGGCATCGGCACTCTCACCAACAAGGTTGTCAAGCGTGGCTAGCGCATCCGCCCCAGCAGTCCGTGTCCGTTTCTGCCCCTCGCCGACCGGTAACCCGCATGTGGGCCTGGTCCGTACCGCCCTGTTCAACTGGGCGTTCGCCCGCCACCACCAGGGCACGCTGGTCTTCCGCATCGAGGACACCGACGCGGCCCGCGACTCCGAGGAGTCCTACGGCCAACTCCTCGACGCGATGCGCTGGTTGGGCTTCGACTGGGACGAGGGCCCGGAGGTCGGCGGCCCGCACGCGCCCTACCGCCAGTCGCAGCGGATGGACCTCTACAAGGACATCGCGCAGCAGCTCCAGGACGCCGGCCGCGCCTACCACTGCTACTGCTCCACCGCGGAGCTGGACGCCCGCCGGGACGCCGCCCGCGCCGCCGGCAAGCCGTCCGGCTACGACGGCCACTGCCGCGACCTGAGCGCCGAGCAGGTCGAGGCGTACAAGGCCGAGGGCCGCACGCCGATCGTCCGTTTCCGGATGCCCGACGAGACGATCACCTTCACGGACCTGGTCCGCGGCGAGCTGACGTTCACCCCGGAGAACGTGCCGGACTACGGCATCGTCCGGGCCAACGGCGCCCCCCTGTACACGCTCGTCAACCCGGTCGACGACGCCCTGATGGAGATCACCCACGTCCTGCGCGGCGAGGATCTGCTCTCCTCCACCCCGCGCCAGATCGCCCTCTACAAGGCGCTGATCGACCTCGGCATCGCGCAGCAGATCCCGTCCTTCGGGCACCTGCCGTACGTGATGGGCGAGGGCAACAAGAAGCTCTCCAAGCGCGACCCGGAGTCCTCGCTCAACCTCTACAGGGAGCGCGGTTTCCTTCCGGAGGGCCTGCTCAACTACCTCTCCCTGCTGGGCTGGTCGCTCGCGGCCGACCGGGACGTCTTCTCGATGGACGAGATGGTCGCGGCCTTCGAGATCTCCGACGTGAACCCCAACCCGGCACGCTTCGACCTGAAGAAGTGCGAGGCGATCAACGCCGACCACATCCGGCTGCTCGACGTGAAGGACTTCACCGAGCGCTGCGCCCCGTGGCTGAAGGCGCCTTTCGCCCCCTGGGCTCCGGAGGACTTCGACGAGGCCAAGTGGCAGGCCGTCGCGCCGCACGCGCAGACCCGCCTCAAGGTCCTCTCGGAGATCACGGACAACGTCGACTTCCTGTTCCTCGCCGAGCCGGTCGAGGACGAGGCGTCCTGGACGAAGGCCATGAAGGAGGGCTCCGACGCCCTCCTCCGTACGGCCCGCGAGAAGCTGGAGTCGGCCGACTGGAGCTCGTCCGAGTCACTCAAGGAGGCCGTCCTGGCCGCCGGTGAGACCTACGGCCTCAAGCTCGGCAAGGCGCAGGCCCCGGTCCGCGTCGCCGTCACCGGCCGCACGATCGGCCTGCCCCTCTTCGAGTCCCTGGAGATCCTCGGCAAGGAGAAGACCCTGGCGCGGATCGACGCGGCGCTCGCCAAGCTGGCCGCGTAACGCACACGCGCGTGAAGGGGCGGCGGCCGCGAGAGGCTGCTGCCCCTTCGGCGTTGTCAGTGCGGGGCGCTAGGGTTCCGGAGCACTGAAGATCGTTCAGGAGAGGCGCCTTTCATGCCGATGACCGCTCGTGACTACACCTGGCTGTTCACGCCGGGCAGCACGTTCACGGAGGACGAGACCGGCACGGTCGGCGTGATCCACCTCGCGGACGGCGGCGAACTCTGGCTCCCCACCGGCCAGGTGGTGGCCTGCGATCCGTT
>NZ_JAENRY010000149.1 GCF_016612545.1 Streptomyces sp. MBT65
GCGCGGTCTACAGCCAGGCGGCGAGGAGGTTCTGTACCGGGTCGCCGCCGTCACGCGCCAGATAGAGGGCCCGCGCGCCGACCCACAGGACGGTCGCGCCGAGGCGGTCGGGGGTAGCGGTCGAGCATCGCGTGGAAGTAGGCCTCGGGGGTGTCGCGGTCGGCCAGGCCGTCCTCGGCGTCGTCCAAGTACTGGCGGGTCTCGCGGACGAGACGGGCCGCGTCGTCGTCGAGGTCCTTGTTCTGGTGGCTCTCCACGATCCGGCGCGGCTCCAGCGCGGCGACCGTGTCGACGGCCTTGCGCCAGGCGTCGAGACCGCCGCCGGCCACCTCGCCTCGCCGAGGTACTGGTGCACGCCGTTGTGGATGACGTCGCCTGCCACCTGCAACTGCTCGACCGGTACACCGAGGCCCAGGCGCTGCTCGATGCCGCTCGTGAGGACGCGGAGAGTCGGGCCGCGTCGGTGCTGCCGTCCATGGCGCACGCCCGGATGTGGCAGGACTTCTGCGGCGGCCGCCTGGCGGACGCCGAGGCGGACGCGTCGGGCGCTGGTGACCCTGGGGGCCGAACTCGGCGACCGCGTATACGAACTTGACGCCGCGCGCCGGGTCGCGTTCACTCGCGCGTGCAACTGGCGAACGCCTCCACACGCACGACACGCTCCGCGACCGCCCCCGCCCCCGCTAGCTCTTCTGCAGGGCGCGAGTGACACCCGCGATGACAGCGGTCGTCAGTACCCAGCCGAAGGCGATCAGCAGGTAGGCCAGCGACTGGAGGCCGCCGTTCGACCAGTACCAGGACGTGCGTTGGCCCAGGCCGCCGAAGGGGATCAGGAGGTCGAGCGTGTAGACGAGGGGCTGGAAGGGGGCGCCTTCGCCTCGTTGGACCGGGGTGGGGGTGTGCGTGCCGAAGGACAGGGTGCCGAGCAGGGTCAGTGCCAGGAGCCAGACGCCGGCCAGCCAGGGGCGGTAGCCGTAGCCGACGGTCACGTCGAGCAGGTGTCCCCAGGCGCGCGCGGCCCAGGGCAGGGTCTGTCGCCGATGGCGCTGTCTGGCCAGGAGTACGCGGCGGGCCTCGTCGTCGTGGCCGGCCTTCCGGTACCAGCTCGCCAACTGCTCATAGGGCTGGGGGTTGTAGCCGGGGCTGCGGCGTATCCATGCCACGCGGGCGGCCGCGGAGTTCCGCCGGCCCGCCGTCCCCTGCCGTTCGTCCGTCTTGACGGAGCCGTAGACGAACCCTTCCAGCTCCACCACGTCCGGCCAGCTCCGCTCGCTGTCGTGGAGGTAGGACACCTGCGCGCCCTGGAGGTCCACGGCGCCGGACGGTGGCCGGGCGAGGGTGAGGTCGAAGTCGACGGCCTGCATCAACAGGGCGGCCAGGGACGGGCCTTGGCCGTCGGGCGGTCCGTTGAGGACGGCTCCCTGGAAGGTCAGGGTGCCCGATGCCCGGGTGCCGTGCAGCCGTACGGTCCCGTCCGCGGTGAACCCGTCCGAGAAGTCGAGTGTCGAGGCCACCGCGTTGTCCAGAAGGAGCACCGCTCCGCTCGGACCGGGGTCCGTCAGGTGTGCGCCCTGCATGAACAGTCCGCCCGGCAACTGAGCACCCAGCAGACGTACTTCACCCCGCGCGACGAGCCTCCGGCAGAAGAAGCCCCCTTCCATGACCAGGCCGCCGGCGGCCACGGCCCAGCCTCCGGGCGCGTTCATCTCGGCCCGGTTGAGGACCACTCCGCCGGTCACCCGGGCGTTCGTGAGCGACAGGGCGGTGATGTCGTGGTTGAAGGGCGAGGCGGCGCCCCTGTCCACGCGTGAGTGCCGCACGTCGAAGTTTCCGTCGATACGCGCCGACCCGGCATCGATGCCGGGCACCTGGCTTCCTTTGATCACGAGCGTCTGTGTCGACGCCCCGAAGAGGCTCACCGGCTCCTCGAACCAGCACTCCTCGATCCAGACGGACTGCCCGATCTGCGCGCCGGCCAGGTTCAGGGCCCCGGTGATCCGCGCCCCGGCCAGCCTCAGACACGCGACGGCACCCGGTTGCACGGTGTTCGCGCCCAGGAGGAGCGCCATGAGCACGGCGGAACGGACCGTCCTGGCCGGACCCCACTGCCCGCCTTCGGCGACCCGGTCGTCCTCGGGGACGCCCGTGCGCAGATCCACGGGGCGCCCTTCCGGGAACGCGTCCCACAGTTCACGCTCCGGCGCGGTCAACTCGTCGTAGGAGAGCACCTGTTCAGAGTAGTGATCTTCCCGCGTGCTCGCGCTCGCCTTTCTCCGCCGCATCGTTGGAACGAGCGCCGCTCGTCGAGGAGGGCCGGAGCCTGTCCTCGACGAGTGGCGTCGTAGCGGAACTGCCTGCTGATTACCGGCTATTGGCGGCCAGGCCTCACTTCAGGTGCCGGTCCAGGAAGCGTCCGCCGTCCTCCAACTCGAACGACGGGGTGCCGGTGTGGCCGCCCAGATTGGCGTGCAGCGTCTTCTCCTTGGTGCCGAAGGCGTCGAACAGGTCCAGGGCGCGCTGCCTGGGGTTCCCCTCGTCGTCCCACTGAAGGAGGAACAGCAGCGGGACAGTGACCTGCCGGGCCTCCTCGCGCTGGGCGAGGGGCACATAGCCTCCGGCGAAGAAGCCGACGGCCGCGATGCGCGGTTCGGTCACCGCGAGGCGGATGCCGAGGGCGGTCCATCCCGAGTACCCGACCGGGCCGCCGATCTCGGGCAGCGCGAGCAGGGCGTCCAGGGTGGTCAGCCATTCCGGGACCGCGTTGTCGACCAGCGGGCCGACGAGGGACTCGAAGATCTCGTCGACCGGTTCACCGGCCCGCATCGCCCGGCGGAGCTCGGCGCGGGCCTGCTCGGCGGCGGCGGAACGGGGCCGGTCACCGCACCCGGGGGCGTCGATCGTGGCCACCGCGTAGCCGTACGACGCGGTCGTCCGGCCCCGGGCCATCAGCCGGGGATCGCTCTTGGGCAGGCCGTTGTTGTGGGCCATCAGGATCAGCGGAGCCGGTGCGGCGAATGCGGGCGTCCAGAGGGTGCCGGGAATCTCGCCGAGGGTGAACTCGCGTTGGAGGACGCCGTCGTCGAGGCGCTGCTCGGAGGTGAAGTCCATGGTCGTGCCTTTCGGGAGAGCTCATGAATGGCGCTCCCGGACGACCTAGCGTCCGACCGTGACCCCGGAGGAGAGCACCCATGTCGTCGATGTGTTCACGGGTACCACCTCCTCGTTCTCTCGCACGGCCTCCGGAAAGGTAACAGCGGTTGCCGTGGCCCGCCACGGGTTTTCCCGTAGAGCGCCCCGGTCCGTGGCGGTGGACCGGGGCGCGCTTGCCGCGAGTGGTCAGGCGACCACCCTGGCGGCGTCGAGGATGAGGTCGGCGACGGCCTTGGGGTGGCTGAGCATCGCGACGTGGGACGAGCGCGGCAGCTCGACGATCTTGCGCGCGTTCGCGCGGCTGTACATCCAGCGCTCGCAGGCCGGCGGGATCGCCTTGTCCTGGCCGGCCACCAGTCCCCACACCGGGATCGTCTTCCAGGCCGCGGCCGTGGTCGGGAAGGTGAAGGAGTCGGCGTCGAACGGCCGTTGGGTGGCCTGAAGGACCCGGAAGTCGGCCGTGGAGATGTCGGCGGCGAAGGCCGCCTGGCCGTCCTTGCTCAGGTACAGGTCGATTCCGGTCGTGCCGTCGGCCTTCGTGTACGGGACGGGCACGCTCACCGGCTCGACCTCGCTGCCGGGGAACTTGGTGATGAGCTCACCCTGCGTCTCGCCCACTTCGGGCACGAAGGCGGCGATGTAGACCAGCGCCTTGACGTTGGCCTTCCCGGCGGCGGCGTTCGTGATGACCGTTCCGCCCATGGAGTGCGCGACCAGCACGACCGGTCCGCTGATGGAGTCCAGCAGACTCGCGATGTAGGGGGCGTCGGTCGGAATACCGCGCAGCGGGTTGGACCCGCTGATCGTGGTGTAGCCCTTGTCCTGCAACCTCGCGATGGTGGCGTTCCAGCACGACGAATCGGCGTAACCACCGTGCACCAGCACGATCGTGGGCTTCACCTTCGACTTCTCCTCACTGGTACCGGAGGCGGCGGTGGCCGCGCCGGCCGATCCTGCGGAGCCGGCCACCAGCGCCGCCGAACCGGCCAACGCCGCTCCGGTGGCCAGTACGTGACGGCGGGAAACTTCGGCACTCATGGGGACTCCTCGCGCACGGCGATGGGGAATGGGGGCTCGTCCACGCAGGGGCGGCTTGATCGGCGTGGCATGCCATGGACACTACGAGGAGCGCTTTTGCGGTGGCATCGGCAATATGACCTAGCCTCCCTGGTTCGCTTCGGGTGGCTGAGCCGGTCTGGGGGTGCGGTCGGTTGCCAGTCGTAGGTGGGCATGGCTGGGGCCCGACGCGTGGGTCGGGTGCTCCAGAGTTCCTCGGTCGTGGGTGGGCAGGAACTCCCGCGGTTCAGGTGGCTGACTGGGGCAGGTTCGCAAGGCGGGTGAATGCGCTGATCAGCTCGTTTCGCCAGGGCCAGGTGGCGGAGATCCGTAGGCGGGGGCGGCGGCTTCCGCGGGTGATGCGGGCGGCGGTGCGCAGGAGCCGGTAGCGGAGCATCTTCGGCCCGGCGGTGGCCAACTCGCCGTCCAGGAGCAGGTCTTGAGTCCAGGCCGGCAGGTCTGCGCCGGTCAGTGCCAGTTCGAGCCAGGCGGCGTTGATCTGGAAGTGGCGGGAGGGGAAGCGGCCGATGCCGGTGGTCTTGCCGCTGCGGATGCGGTCTTCGACGCGGGCATGTGCGCGGTGGCGGACCTCCAGATGCTGCCAGGAGCCCTCGCCGTAGGGAGTGTCGGTGCGAAAGACCTGGTGGCGCATGCCTTCGTCCCTGTCGAACAGTGATAGCTGGGCGCCCGGGTGCGGACGCTCTCACCGCACGATGACCCGCGTGCCGTCCGGGTGCTCGGCCAGGTCGATCATGCCGGTCAACTCGGCGGCTTCCGCACCCTCGCGCAGGGTGCCGTCCTGTTCGAGTGCGGGATGGCAGACCTGCTCGGACAGGGCTCGGATCGTGCGGCGGACCGGCCTGGTGACGGAGTGTCCGACGGAGAAGCAGGGGAGGATCCCGCGCGAGTGGAGGGTGCGTATGTGGCGCAGGAGAACTTCCGCTCCTCCGGCGCTGTCCGCGCGGATGAGGATGCGTGTGCCGTGGCGGTGGGCGTCGGGGATCCGGGCGAGCGCAGGCGCACGAATCCAGCCGAATCGATGCCGGCCAGCAGGCGCCAGGCGGTCGGAGTGGAGGCGACAGGACCGAAACCCTCGGCCCGGTCGCGCAGCAGGGTCAGGTCCGCTGTCGTCTCGCCGTCGCCGTCGAGCATGATCGCGAGATCTACCGCGATCCGGCCGGGGTCGTACCCGGTGCCACGCGGTCGCAGTGGACGCAGTGTGTCCGTGAAGGCACTGGTGCTGGTGACATCGGAGGGATCGGCCGGCAAGCGGGATCCGGCGTGGCTGACCGCCCCGTAGCCATCGGCCGACACGACGAGCTTGGGACGCGACCGGGTGGGGGCACGCAGAAAGTGCCTCCCCGCTGTGATGACAGAGACCTTCGACAAGCCTCGTCTCCCCAGCTCGGAAGACACTTTCGCCTTCCGCTCAAGACTTCGGACACTGCCGTAGGCGAAACGCGCGGACCAGTGCGCGCCGAGGGACAGAGCAACGCCGGTGCAACCACGGGGAGTTGAGGGACCGTACAACCGACCCCCGGAACGCAACCTGAACCCGACCCGAAGTCGGCCCGAACTCAGACGGTCCCGGGTATCACAAGCCCCGACTCGTACGCCACGATCACCAGCTGTGTCCGGTCCCGCGCCCCCAACTTGCCCATGATCCGGCTGACATGGGTCTTCGCGGTCAGTGGGCTGAGTCCCAACGCGTCGCCGATCTCAGTGTTGTTGAGACCGCGCGCGACCAGCGCGAGCACCTGCCGTTCCCGTTCGGACAGCCCGCTCGGCCCGCCCACCGCGGATGTCGTCCCGGTGTTCGGCGCGCGCAGAAAACGGGCGATCAGCCGCGAGGTGGGACCGGGCGAGAGGAGGGACTCCCCCGCGGCCACCGTCCGGATGGCGTCGAGGAGTTCGGCCGGCCTGATGTCCTTCACGAGAAAGCCGGACGCCCCGGCCCGCAGTGCCTCGACGATGTGCTCGTCGGTCTCGTACGTCGTCAGGACGAGCACCTTCACTCCCGCGAGATCCTCGTCGGCGGCGATGAGCCGGGTCGCCTCGATCCCGTCGAGGTCGGGCATGCGGATGTCCATCACGACGAGATCGGCCCGCGCCGACCGGGCCAGCGACACGGCCTCCCGACCGGTACCCGCCTCGGCGACGACCTCCATGTCACCGGCCGACGAAACGAGCATCGCGAAGGAGGCCCGTACGAGGTTCTGGTCGTCGGCCAGCAGTACGCGGATGGTCATCGGACCTCGTCCTCCCGGGACAGCGGCAGTGTGGCGGTCACCTCGAAGCCCTCGGCGGGCCCCGGACCGGCGTCCAGTGTGCCGCCCACGCTACGGGCCCGCTCCCGCATTCCGACGAGCCCGAACCCCCTTGTGCCGTCGGACGGGCCCACCCCGCCGCCCGAGCCGTCGTCCCCGCCCGTCCCGTCGTCCCTGACACTCACCCGCAGTGCGCCGTCCGCGGTCCACAGCTCCACCCGCACGGTGAGGTCCTCGCGGCCACCGTGACGTACGGCGTTGGTGAGCGCCTCCTGCACGATCCGGTACGCGGCGGCGCCCACGGAGGGCGGGATGCCGTCCGCGCGGACGGACAGTTCGACCTTGGCCCCGGCCACCCGGCCGGTCTTCGCGAGACCGGCCAGTCCGTCGATACCGGGCAGCGGCCCCCGCATGTCCTCGGCCCCGGAGACGGAACCGGCCCCCGCTCCCACGACCGTGTCATGCGCCCGCAGCACCTCCAGCGTCGTACGCAGTTCCCCCCGGGCGGTCCGGCAGGTCCCCGCGATGTCGTCCAGTGCCTGGGCGACGGCTTTGCGGTCGAGGCGCTCGGGGTCGGCGGTGAGGACGTGGGCCGCCACGGACGTCTGCACGCCGATGAGCGTGATGCTGTGGGCGAGCAGGTCGTGCAGGTCACGGGCGATCCGCAGCCGTTCCTCGGCGACGCGGCGCCTGGCCTCCTCCTCCCGGGTGCGTTCGGCCCGTTCGGCCCGCTCGACGACGGAGGCGACGTACCAGCGGTAGTAGCGGACGGCGATACCGATGAACAGGACCGCGATGATCCAGCCGGAGATCTCCAGGGACTCCAGCGCCTCCTTCCGGTTGGTGACGCCATTGCCGATCGCTGTCGGGCCGAGAACGGCGACACCGGTGAGCAGCGTGCGGCGTACAGTGCCGGTCGCCGCGACGGTGTAGAGCGCCAGGACGGTCGCGGGGATGGGCAGGACAGGGTTGTAGTCGAGGGCGTAGTACGGCGCCACGAAGGCCATCACCCAGAGCAGAGCCACCACCGGACGGCGGCGCCGCCATACGAGGGGCACGTGCCCGGCGAGCAGCAGCGTCCAGCCGAGCGCGTCGGGCCGGATCCCTTCGCCGCCCATCAGGGCGATGGCCACGGCCAGCACGGCGACGCCCAGCGCGAGGACCGCGTCGTTGCGGGTGCGGTGCGGTGCGGTCAGGGGTTCGCGGTTGATGGCGGCCATGATGTGCTCGACGCGACGGGACCGGTCGCGTACCTCTGTGGTCGTTCCCCGTTCGTCCACGGCTCCATCTTCCGGTACTCGTACGGGAACCCGGGTGCCTTCCGGAAGGAGAGGCGCCCGGGCGGGCCCGCCGGATCAAGGTGCTGGATCAGTGTGCTCAGGGTGCGCCGACGGTTTCCGTCTGCCGCGGCGGCTCGGTCGGTCCGGCCGGTCCGGTCCGTTCGGCCGGCCCGGGCTCCCGTGAGAGCACGCCCGGCCACCACACCTTCCGGCCCAGAGCGACACTGGCGCTGGTCACCAGGTACGTCCGCACGAGGAAGGTGTCGAGCAGGACGCCGACGGCGATCACGAAGCCGAGCTGGACCAGCTGCACCAGGCCCATGTTCGTCAGCACGGCGAAGGTCGCGGCGAGGACGAGTCCGGCGGAGGCGATGACGCCGCCGGTGGTGCGCAGCGCGGTGATTGCCGCCGTGGCCGGTTCCGCTCCCGCCAGGGACTCCTCCCTCATCCGGTGCATGAGGAAGATGCCGTAGTCGACGCCGAGGGCGACCAGGAACACGAAGGACAGCAGTCCGAGCCCCGGATCGGTGCCCTTGAGGCCGAGGAGCGGTTCGAAGACCAGTCCGCCGATCCCGAGGGAGGCACCCCACACCGCGACGACCGCGACCACCAGGAGCAGCGGTGCGACCAGACTCCGCAGCAGCCCGATCAGGATGAGCATCACGCAGACGAGGACGAGCGGTACGACGATCTTTGTGTCCCGGGCGTTGGTGACCTCCAGGTCGATCTGCTGGGCGCTGTCCCCGCCGACGTAGGAGCCCTTCAATTCGTGGCGCAGGGACTTGATGGTGGCGGTCTCCCCCGCCGACTGGGGTGCGCTCTTCGCGAAGACGGAGATCTCGGTCCAGCCCTCTCCCGTACGCCCCTTCTCCGCGCTGTCGACTCCCGGCGTGCCGAGGACGGCCGCGAGGGTCTCGTCGGCGCGGCCCTGCGGGGTGATCACGTCGATGGGCTGGCTGCCCTGCCCCGGATAGGCCTTGGCAAGGGTCTCCATCGCGACGACGGCTTCCGGCTTGGTGACGAAGGAGTCCTCCTGCTTGAGCGGTCCCGGCAGGTTGAGCGAGCCCAGGGCCAGGGCGCCGAGCAGTACGGCACCGCTCGCGAGTACGGTCAGCGGCCTGCGTCCGGCAGAGCTGCCCATCGCCGAGAACAGGCTCCGCCGCTGCTTGGGCGTGCTCCCGAAGGCGGGCACGAGCGGCCAGAACACCCGCCGTCCGACCACTACGAGGATGGCGGGGAGCAGGGTCAGCATCGCGATCAGCGCGCACAGCACGCCGACGGCGCCGAGCGGGCCCATGCCCCGGCTGCTGTTGAGGTCGGCGGCGAGCAGACACAGCAGTCCGGCGGCGACGGTGCCGGAGGAGGCGAGCACGGCGGGCCCGCAGCCGCGCAGGGCGGCGACCATGGCCTCGTACGGTCGCTCGATGCGCCGCAGTTCCTCCCGGTAGCGCGAGACGAGCAGCAGCGCGTAGTCCGTGCCCGCCCCGAACACGAGGATCGTCATCACACCCGAACTCTGCCCCGAGACGGTCGTGCCGAAGGCCTGGTTGAGACCGTAGGCGACACCCATCGACATGTAGTCGGCGATCCCGGCGACGACGAGGGGCACGAGCCACAGCACGGGGCTGCGGTAGATCAGGATCAGCAGTACGGCGACGACGGCGACGGTGGTGTAGAGCAGCGGTCCGCCGAGTGAGTCGTAGACCGCGCCGGAGTCGGTGGCCAGCGCGCCGGTGCCGCCCACATGGACGCTCAACCCGCCTTCGCCCTGGGCGACTTCGCGGACGTCGGTGACGAGCTTGTCCTGCTGCTCCTCGTTCGCCCCGGGCTCGTTGCTGGCGACCGGGTACATCAGGGTCGTGCCGTCCTTGGACGGAATCCCCTTGGGAGCACCGCCGATCAGCTCGTGCTGCCGGGTGATCTCCGCGACCTGCCCGGCCGCGGTCTTCCGGTCGGCGGCGCTGAGCCCGCCGTCCCGGTGGTAGACGAGCACCATCTCGGTGGTCTCGCCACCGGGCAACTTCTCCTCGATCTTCGCCACTTGCGTCGAGTCCGCGCTCGCCGGCAGGTAGTCGGTGACCTTGTCGTGCTGCACGTCGGCGAGCTTCGCCGCGAACGGCCCGACGAGCGCGATCACGGCAATCCACAGCCCGAGCACCGCCCATGGAACGGCGCGCCCGCGCCCCGTCCTCGTCGTGGTTGTTTCTCCGGCCCTCATTGACCGATCTCCCTCCGGGTGACGTCTGCTTCGGTCCCCAGACTTCCGGTGAGAATCACGGCTTTCGTCGGACGGGAGGGCGAGGTGACGCGTACTGCCGGGGGCGACAGCGGGTGCGGATTACTCCCTGGGGAGTAATCCGCGGACGGCGCGCCGCCCCGGAAGAGGCGCGGGGAACCGCGCGACCAGCCCTCACCGACCCGCAGCAGAAATGAATCCCCCGCCGAGAGGGCGCGAGGGGCCCTGGCCCACCCGGGGCTCACGACGGCGTCCGCACCACCGTGAGCAATCGCGTCACATCATCCGCACAGATCGTCGGCGCGGCGCCCACCGTAGCGAGGGTCTCCCGGTCGGCAGGCGTGTACAACCCGTCGGCGAGAGCGATACGGGCGCCCTGGAGGAGGACGGCCTCCCGGCCGGCGGGGCCAGGTGGGGCGCCGGCGGGTCCAGGGTCTCGTGGAGTTCCATCGCCGGCCCGGGCCCGCAGGGTTCGACGAAGATCCGGCGCCATGCGGTGAGGGTGGAGGCGACCGGACGTTATACCTCGCGCTGGTCGCGCAGGAGGGCCAGGTCGGCAATTGCCTCGCCGCCGTCGGCGAGTATCACCGCCAGGTCGACCGCTACCCGGCGGGGATCGCGGCCGGTGCCGCGCGGCCGCAACCGGTGCAGCGCATTGACGAGGGAGCCGGTCGGACCGGTGGCGTCGGCGTGATCGGCCGGCAGGCGTGATCCCGCGTGGCTGACCACTCCGTGGCTGTCGGCCGAGACGACGCGCTGGGGACGCGACCCGGCGGTGTGCACGCAGAAAGTACCTTCCCGCTGTGGTGACAGAAGCCCTGGACAAGCCTCATCGTCCCAGCTCAGAGGGCACTTTCGTGTCTCCGTTCAAGATCCGGACACGGCATCAAGCGAAACGCGCGGGCTGGAGTCCGGGGCCGCGGTCGAACGTCCTGGACATCGTCCGCCGATCACGTGCTCACGCCGCCTTCCGCGCTGGCATCGGGCTCGTCCGCTCAGTAGCCTCCGGGACATGCGGATCTCTGTTTCCTCGGACATGGACGAACCCGTCGCGCGCGCCCTCGTCGCCGAGTTGCGCGGCCGGGGCCACGAGGTGGTGACGCACGGGGCGCTGCGGCCCGGGGACGACCCGCAGTGGGCGGTGTGCTCGGAGGCGGCGGCCCGCGAGGTCGCCGGCGGGGCGTCGGACCAGGCGGTCGTGTGCTGCTGGACCGGTACCGGCGCGTCGATCGCCGCGAACAAGGTGCCGGGCGTCCGGGCGGCCCTGTGCGCGGACGCCTACACGGCGGACGGCGCACGCCGCTGGAACGACGCCAACGTGCTGGCCCTCAGCCTGCGGCTGACGTCCGAGCCCCTGCTCAAGGAGATCCTCGACGCCTGGTTCACCGCGGTGCCCAGCGAGGACGCCGAGGACCGGGAGAACGTGTCCCGCATCGGACGGCTCGACCTCAACAGGTCGGCGCCGTAGCCGAGTTCGGGCCTGCCGCCGACTTCCGTCCCCGGTTGCGAGTCGGTCGGACCTCTTCTGTGCGAGTCGGTCGAGCCTCTCCGGGGCGAAGCGCGCGCTGGACCGAACACCTGGTTGGACACATCCTGGTCGTGTGTCCAAGACCTCCTTCCGCTCCGGCGGCCCCGCCGCGCGCCGGCTCCCGTGGTACGCCCGGTCCGCGGCCGGCACCTGGACCTGTGCGCCGCCGTCGGCCGACGTACGGGACTTCCATGCCGGCCTGCCTGGCTACGCGCCCACCGCGCTGACCGAACTCCCCTCCCTGGCAACGGAGTTCGGCGTCGGACGGGTGTTCGTCAAGGACGAGTCCGCGCGGCTGGGGCTGCCCGCGTTCAAGGCGCTGGGCGCGTCCTGGGCGATCCACCGGGTGCTGGCGCGGCGGCCGGCCGGTGGCGGCCCGGTGCGGCTGGTCACCGCGACCGACGGCAACCACGGTCGGGCCGTGGCCCGGATGGCGCGGCTGTTCGGGCAGCGGGCGCAGGTCTTCGTGCCGAGGGGCGTCCACCCGGCGGCCGTGACCGCGATCGAGGACGAGGGCGCGGACGTCGTCCTGGTCCCCGGCCCCTACGACGAGGCCGTGCGCCGGGCGGCGAACGCGGTGGCGGGCGGGTCGGACACCGTGCTCGTGCAGGACACCGCCTGGCCCGGGTACGAGCGGATTCCCGGCTGGATCGTGGAGGGCTACTCGACGCTGTTCGCCGAGACGGACGAGCAGTTGCGGGCCTTCGGTGTGGAGGCGCCGGGTCTGGTGGTCGTCCCGGCGGGCGTGGGCTCGCTCGCGCAGGCCGCCGTAGCCCACTACCGCGGTCGTGGGCCCGAGTCCGCTCCGGTCGCCCTGATGACGGTCGAGCCCGACACCGCCGCCTGTGTCCTGGCCAGTCTCACCCGCGGGGAGCCGGTCAGCGTGCCGACGGGCGCCACCACCATGGCCGGCCTGAACTGCGGCACCGTGTCCAGCCTGGCCTGGCCGTATCTGCGCCACGGCCTGGACGCCGCCGTCGCCGTCACGGACGCCGAGAGCGCCGACGCCGCACGCGCACTCGCCGCCGCCGGGGTCTCCTCCGGCCCCTGCGGCGCGGCCTCGTCGGCGGGCGCCCGCGCCGCCCTCACCGGTGACGGTGCCACCGTACGCCGTAGAGCCCTGGGCGTCGGTCCCGCCTCGACCGTCGTCCTGCTCAGCACCGAAGGCACGGCCGCGAACCCACACGCGGAGGAGTCTCGATGACCGGCGGTTCTCGTCCGCGGGCCGGGTTCTCATTTCCTCCGGGTGCATGATTCATTTCCGCCAGGGCACTCGGATGCCTGGAGGTCGATACATATGTTTCCCCTGATCCTTGTTCTTCTTCTCGCGCTTCTTCTCTTCGGCGCGGGATTCGCCATCAAGATTCTCTGGTGGGTCGCAATCGTTGTCCTCGTCCTGTGGCTGCTGGGATTCGTGGCCCGTTCGACGGGTTCCGGCGGTAGTCGAGGACGTTGGTACCGCTGGTAGGAGATACATCGCCGACCGGGAAATTCACCCACCACAAAGCGAGGTTTGCATGGCGGACGACATGTGGGACTACCTGGCCGCATCGGGCCACCGGACCGGTACGGACCTGACCGGATTCAAGGTCGAGGCGAGTGACGGCTCGATCGGCAAGGTCGACAAGCACTCCGAGGACGTCGGCGCCATGTACATCGTGGTCGACACCGGTGTGTGGATCTTCGGCAAGCATGTCCTGCTGCCCGTCGGCACGCTCGCGTCCATCGACGTCGCGGGCCGGACGGTCCACGTCGGCCGGACGAAGGAAGAGATCAAGAACTCCCCGGAGTTCGACAAGGACAAGCACACCGGTGACTCCGGCTACCACGAGCAGGTCGGCGGCTACTACGGAACCCCGCGCACCTGATCGGCGTTCCGCAGTGCGAGAGGGTGGTGGGGACCGGCGGAACTACCGGTCCCCACCACCCTCTCGCGCTACCCCCGTAGACTGCTGGCCCGGCCTGACAAGGATCGAGGTGGCGGCACGATGAGCACGGCCACCCACGGTGCACCGTTCGCGCATCCCGCGCTGTTCTACCGGGACGAGGAGCAGTACACGGCCGGTACGGTCCCGTTCGTGCGGGCGGGGCTGGCCGCCGGGGAGGCCGTCGCGGTCGCCGTTCCCGGCCCGCAGCTCGAACTGATCCGAGCGGGACTCGGACCGAGCGGCGCCGGTGTGCGGTTCCTCGACATGACCGAGGTCGGCCGCAACCCGGGGCGGATCATCCCGGGCGTGCTGCGGGCCTTCGCCGACGCCCACGCCGACGGCGGCCGGGTGCGGATCATCGGGGAACCGATCTGGCCCGGCCGCACCGCCGTCGAGTACCCGGCGTGCGTCCAGCACGAGGCGCTGATCAACACGGCGTTCCGGGATCGCGAGGTGACGATCCTGTGTCCGTACGACGCGGACCGGCTGGAGCCCGACGTGCTCGCCGACGCCCGCGCCACCCACCCGGTCGTCATCGACGGGGACGCCCAACTCCCCAGCTCCGCCTACGATCCGCAGGGCGTGATCGCCCGCTGCAACGAGCCGCTCCCCCACCCGCCGGGCGCGGCGTCCATCGCGTTCGACGCTCAAGAACTCCCGAAGGCCCGCTACTTCGCGGTCCAGGAGGCCGAGCGGCTGGGCCTGGCCGGCGTACGGCTCCAGGATCTGACGCTGGCCGTCGCGGAGTTGACCACCAACAGCGTGCTGCACGGCGGCGGCTGGGGCACGCTGCGGATCTGGGCCGAGGACGAGCGGATCGTCTGCGAGGTCCGGGACCGCGGCCGGCTGACGGATCCGCTGGCCGGCCGCCGACCGCCTCCGCGCGACCAACCCGGCGGCCGCGGGCTCCTGTTGGTGCACTACGTCGCCGATCTCGTCCGCGTCCATACGGCTCCGGACGGCACAACCATCCGTTTCTACCTGGCCCGTTGACGCCTCAGGCGCGGGTGGCCGGCGGTGTCCAGGCCGCTTCGGCCTCCTGTGCGGTGGGGTGGGTCCGGAAGACCCGGTCCAGCCCGACCATCTCGAAGATGCGGCTGATGTGACCCGGGACCGCGACCAGGGCGATGCCCGCCCGGGCGGCCAGGGCGTGGTTGCGGGCCGCGAGCAGGGCGGTGATGCCGCTGGAGTCGCAGAACGTGACACCGGCCAGGTCGACGACGAGCTGCTGGCCGTCCTGGAGCGCGAGCCCGGGCAGGAGTTCACGCACCTGGAAGGCGCTGTCGTAGTCGAGTTCTCCGGTCAGTTCGACGACGGGCCCCGCGGGCGTGGTCCGGGTACGGATGGCGAGTTGGGTCACGGCTGCTCTTCGTTGGGAGGTCGGGGCACGTTGATGGCGAGGACGGCGGTGTCGTCGTCCACTCCGGTGCCGAAGGTGTCGAGCAGGTCGCGGATCGCGGCGACGGCGGCCGAGGCGGTGGTGGGTGCCAGGGCGCGGGCGAAGTCGAGGAGGGCCTCGTCGCCGTAGCGGTCGCCGTCCCTGGTGCGGTCCGGGCGGGCCTCGGTGAGGCCGTCCGTGTGCAGCAGCAGGGTGTCGCCCGCCGCCAGGTGGACGCTGGCGGTGGCGATATGGGCGTCGGGCAGGACGCCGATGAGCTGTCCGCCGGGGGTGTCCAGCGGCTCGACGCTGCCGTCGGCGCGCAGCAGCAGCGCGGGCGGGTGGCCGCCGCTGGCCAGGGTGATACGGAAGCCGCCGCGGTCGCCCTCGGGAGTGAGCAGCCCGAAGACGACGGTGCAGAACCGCGGGTCGTGGCCGTTGTACTCGTGGTGGAGGACGGTGTTGAGGTTGCTCAGCACGGCGGCCGGGTCGGGGTCGTAGACGGCGGCGGCACGCAGTGTGTAGCGGGCCAGCGAGGTGACGGCCGCCGCCGCGGCGCCCTTGCCGCACACGTCCCCGAGGAACAGCCCCCAGGTACCGGCGGAGAGCGGGAAGAGGTCGTAGAAGTCGCCGCCGACCATGTCGGTGGAGGCGACGTGGTAGTGCGCGGCCACATCAAGTCCCGGCACGCTCACCAGAGTCGGGGGCAGCAGGGTCTGCTGGAGGGTGGCGTTGAGGCGCATGAGTTCCTCGCGTTCGAGTTCCGCCTCCTTGCGGGCGCGCAGCAGTTCCGTCTCGTAGGCGCGGCGGTCGCGGGCGTCGAAGACGGTGGTGCGGATCAGCAGCGGTCTGCCGTCGCCGCCGGTCTTGACGGTGGAGGTCACCAGCACGGGGAGTCGGCTGCCGTCGGTCGCCTTGAGTTCGAGGGCGATCCCGCTGACCTCGCCCTGCATGCGCAGCAGCGGGCCGAAGTGGGTCTCGTGGTAGAGACGGCCTCCGACGGTCAGCAGGTCGGAGAAGGTCTTCCGGCCGACCAGGTCGCCGCGGTCGTGGCCGAGCCAGTCGAGGAGCGTCGTGTTGATCTTCGCGATGGTGCCGTCCATCAGCGTGGAGAGGTAGCCGCACGGCGCGTGTTCGTAGAGGTCCTCGGCGCTGTCCTCCAGAAGTGCGGAGAACGTCGCGTGGTCGTCGCCGGGGGGCTTCTCGGGATGTCGCCCGGGCGGCCGGTGATCGCCGCTCCCGCCGGCGCCGTCGGCGCGCATCAGCGCACGGCTCTGACGAAGTCGGCGATGGCGGTGGCCGTTTCCTCCGGTGCGGAGAGCTGGGGGCAGTGCCCGGTCGCGTCCAGGGTGACCAGTCGGCTGCCCGGGATCCGCGCGTGGACGAAGGCGCCGACCTCCGGGGGTGCGATCGCGTCGACGGAACACTGGGCGACCAGCGTGGGCACCGTGACCCCGGCGAGGTCCTCGCGGTTGTCGGAGAGGAACGTGACGCGGGCGAAGACGCGGGCGATGTCGGGGTCGGTGCGGCAGAAGCTGTTGGTCAACTCCTCGCCCAGTTCCGGGCGTTCGGGGTTGCCCATGATCACCGGGGCCATGGCGCCCGACCAGCCCAGGTAGTTCGCGTCCAGGGACTCCAGCAGTTCGTCGATGTCCTCGGCGCTGAATCCGCCGCGATAGCCGGCGGCGGGGTCGTCGACGAAGCACGGCGAGGGGGCGAGCAGCACCAGACCGGCGAAGGCCTCCGGTTCGCGGGCCGCGGCCAGGACGCCCATCATCGCGCTCACGGAGTGCCCCACGAACGTCACCGGGCCCAGTGCCAGCTCATGGCAGATCTCCAGCACGTCCTCGGTGTAGCCGTCCAGGGTGGAGTAGCGCTCACGGCTCCAGGCCGACAGATCGGAGCGACCGGCGCCCACATGGTCGAAGAGCACCACGGTGGCCTCCCGTTCCAGGAGGGGTACCATCAGCCGCCACATGTGCTGGTCGCATCCGAATCCGTGCGCCAGCATCACGACCGGCTCTCCGGGCCGGCCCGAGACCGTCACATGGTTCCTGCTCCGCACGCTCATGCGGCTCATCCTCACAGACCGCTGCCTTCTCCACCCGCCGTGCCCACCCCGTGCCGACGCCTCAGGGCTGCTTGGGCCTGCCCAGGGACCAGCCGGACACGTCCGTGAGCCGCCCGCGCCACAGGGGCATGACGGCGGAGCCGCCCGCGGTGACGCCGGTGGCGTCGCGCAGATGGATCCACTGCGGCAGCCGTTGCGGGCCGGGTCCGCCCTGCTTGTCCCTGACCGCCTCGTCCACCTGCTGCGGGAACCGTTCCAGCAGCTGTGCGCCGGGACCGTCCATCCCGTGCAGACCGCGTGCCCAGTCGGTGGTCCAGGCCTCGTGGGAGATCAGGTCGCCGTGGAGGAAGGCGCCCCCGACGGTGAGGGTGATGGGGAGCGCGGCCTGTGCGTCCTCGCCCATCAGCCGTACCAGCATCTGCAGTTGGAGGTCGGGAACGGGCTCCGTCACGATCGGGGCAGCGGGCTGGTGCAGGGGATCGTGGTCGGTGCTCGTGGTGCTCATGCGGGGTGGTCCTTCCGGTGCCGCGCGCGGGAGGGTCTGTCGGACGGGCGGATCACGTGGGCAGGAGGCCGGTGCGCAGCTTGGCGAGGGTGCGGTTGAGCAGGCGGGAGATGTGCATCTGCGAGAGGTTCAGTACGCGGCCGATCTCCGCCTGGGTCAACTCCTGGCCGAAGCGCATCTCGATGATGGTGCGCTCCCGCTCGTCGAGCTGCTGCAGCAGGGGGGCGAGCGTGTGGAGATCCTCGAACAGCTCCAGCGCCGGGTCGGCGTCGCCCATCGTGTCCGCGTACTTGGGCGCGCTGTCGGCCTCGTCGTCGCCGCTCGGGGTGTCGATGGACCCGGCGACATAGCCGTTCGCGGCGACCAGGCCCTCGATGACCTCGTCCTCGGTCAGCTCCAGGTGGGCGGCGAGTTCCTTGACCGTGGGGGTACGGCCCAGCTCGGTGCCGAGGGTCTCCTTGCTCTTCGCGAGGTCGACCCGGAGTTCCTGGAGGCGGCGCGGGACGTGCACGGCCCAGGTGGTGTCGCGGAAGAACCGCTTGATCTCGCCGAGGATGTAGGGGATCGCGAAGGAGGTGAACTCGACCTCGCGGGTCAGGTCGAAGCGGTCGATGGCCTTGATCAGACCGATCGTGCCGACCTGGATGACGTCCTCCATGTCGCCGCTGCCCCGGTTGCGGAACCGGCGCGCGGCGAAGGCCACCAGCGACAGGTTCATCTCGATCAGCGTGTTCCGCGCGTACTGGTACTCCCGGGTGCCCTCCTCCAGCTCCTGCAGCCGGTCGAGGAAGAGCCTGGACATCACCCGTGCGTCCTTGGGAGCGACCTTGGCCCCGTCCTCGATCCACGGCAGGTCGTCCACGAGCTCCGAAGTCGCCGTGCGGACAGGAGCAGTTGCTTCGAGGACCTTCACGGTGGAAGCCACGATGCCGCCTTAGCTGGAGAACAGGACGAACGTCGCGTGCCCCCGTTCCGCGCATGCATGTCTGTCCGGACCGCACAATTTCGCGGTCGGCCCGAAAGGTTGTCGTATGCCGGGATTCAGAGGCGGCGCCAGCGGGCCGAGGCGAAGGAGAAGCCGCCGAAGAGGACCAGCCCGACGGCGACGGCGACCAGCAGCCACGGCCCCGCCGGAGTGGTCGCGAAGGTGCGCAGGGTGGCGTCCATGCCCTTGGCCTCCCGGGAGTCGAAGTGGACGGCGGCGACCAGCGCGAACACACCCACCCCGGCGAACACGACGCCGCGCGCGAGTCCGCCGCCCACACCGAGGACGGTGACGATCTGCCGGACCCGGCGGCTCGTCTTCCCGGTCTCCAGCTTCCGCAGGAAACGCCGCATCACCGCGCGCACCGCGAGGGTCGCGCCGACCCCGATCAGGACGCAGCCGACGAGACCCACCAGCACCTGACCGCCCGGCAGCTTCAGCGCCGAGGCGGTCCAGTCACGCGACTTGGCGTCACCGCCGGACGTGCCGCCGGTGCCGGCGGCGAAGGACGCCGTACCCCAGCAGACGAAGCCGTAGAAGACGGCCCGGCCACCGTCCAGCAGGCGCGAACCGACCTTGCGGGAGGGCCCGTTGTCCAGGAGTGCCCCGGAGGCCCGCCAGATCGCCATGCAGCCGAAGCCGACGACGAGCAGCCACAGCATCACCTTCCCGAAAGGCTGCGCCGCGACCTGTTGCAACGCCCCCTGCCGGTCCGCCTCGCGGCCTCCGCCGCCGAACGCGATCTGCAGGGCGAGCGCGCCGACGAGGACGTACACGACGCCGCGTGCGACGAAACCGGCCCGTCCGGTGACGGCCAGCGCCTGCTTTCCCTCGGCCGGTCCCGGTGCGCGGCTCCCGGCGGTGGAACGCGAACTCGCCCTCCGGAGGCCCCACTTGTGCATGTGCGTCGACGTCATGATGCCTTTCCTGGAAACACTGGACGGCCGGGAGGCAGACGCGCGGTACTCCTCCTGTCCTTTCGCGTGCCCCGGGTCGGGGCTTCGATGTGTGTCGCGGGGACGGCATCGGCCGATCCCCCGGCGGCGGCCCCTTCGAAGCTGTTACGTTCCTTTCAAGATCCCCGGATCTTCTTGTGTC
>NZ_JAENRY010000014.1 GCF_016612545.1 Streptomyces sp. MBT65
GTACGACGGGTAGTAGTCGCAGTAGCCGAGGGTCGGCGCGGCCGTCGTCGGTGCGGACTGCGGGGTCGACGCGGTCGGGGTGGGAGTGGGGGTGACCGTCGGGGTCGGCGTCGCCTTCGGAGGAGCCTTCTTGGTCGTGGGGGCCGGCGAGTCGGTGCTGTCGGTGTCCCAGTTGACGACCTGCATCTGCGGGTCGGCCTTCGAGGTGTCGAACACCCAGCGCTGCGCGGTGCCGTCCGCCCGGGTCTTCAGCACGAGCGCGCCGCCGCCGTCGGTGGAGGCGGGCGTCAGCGCCAGGTCCTGGTTCCAGCGCGGGACGAGGATGCCCTGGAGCGTGAAGTCGTAGCGGATGTTCTTCGCGGTCGCCGACGACGTGCCCGTGCAGGGGGCGAGCTGTACCTCGAAGGCGAGGTGCGAGTCGAGGCACAGGCCGGGGTCGGCGGTGCTGCGCAGTTGTCCGTCGGTCTCGTACGACCACTGCTGGCCGGCCGCGGAGGAGCAGGTCTGCAGTTCGGCCTCGGTGCCCTGGAGGGGCTTGTTGCCGGCGACGCCGATGCACAGACCCGACTCGACGTTGTGCAGCCGGCCGCTGAGCGTGCCCTGGGCGGTGGCGTCGTTCTTGCCGACCCAGGAGGGGTCGGCGGACTCCTTGCCGGTGCCCGAGGCGCCGGCGGCCTGGCTCTCGGTGGTGGTCTTGTCGCCGCCCGAACCGCTCGTGGACCACAGGACGAGCGGGAGGACGACCAGTCCGCTCACGGTCAGCACGGCCACGCCGAGGTTGCGGCGGCGGACCCGGCGGCGCGCCTTGTGGGCCGTACGCAGTTCGCCGCGCCGCGGGCCCGACCGCACCACGAGTTCGGTCGAGGCGGACGACACCTCGGCGGGCAGCGCGCGGCTGCCGGCCCTGACCTCCATGTAGGTCCGCGCGCCCCAGCCGAGCACCGCCTCGGCCAGCGCGATGCCGAGCCCGGCGTTGAACTGGTTCAACTGGTCGGCGGTGTAGCGGCAGTGCTTGCAGACGGAGAGGTGCATGGCGAGGTCCGGGTCGACCTCCGCGCCGCCGCGCCGGAAGGTGACGTCCAGCAGCCGGATGTAGCGCATGCACTCGTCGTCCTGCGCGAGTTCGCGGTGGACGAGGAGGCATTCCTCGCGCAACCGGCCGCGGGCGCGCCCGAGTTCGATGTCGGCGCCCTCCTCGTCGATGCCCAGCAGTCCGGCGGGCACCGAGAAGGGTTCCGACTCGACGTCGATGTGCCACAGCAGCGTGCGGGCCGTCTGGGGCAGCCGCTGGAACGCCCGGGATATCAGCCGCCGTTCGGGCACCGGCAGCAGTCGGGCCGCGACGCGGTCGATGTCGCCGTTCGACCAGCGCAGATCGGGGTGGAGCATTTCCTGCCGGTGGTCGGCGACCCATTCCGTGGCGATACGGCGGACGGTGACCAGCACCTGAGGGCGCCAGGCCGCGGTCGGTCCGGACTGCCGCAGGGATTCTCCGAAGAGCCGGGTGAAAGCGGCCGTGGTGAGCATTCCGGCGTGGTGCGGTCCGTCGGTGCACAGCCGCGCATAGGCGAAGGCCGCTTCCCAGTGCCGGTCCAGCAGTTCACCCACGGGTTGCAGCGCGGGCGTCGTCCCCGTCCACTTCTTCAGCTCGGCGCTGAGCTGCTCGTCGGTCACTTCGAAGTGGTGAGCGGAAGTCGGGGAATTCGAGGGACCTGGGTCCGTCACGGCTGCATTCCTCCAGGTGAAACGCGGAATTCGGCGCATACCGGCGGGTATGCGACCCTGCCGACGGGGTGACAGAGTCCACCCGTCCGATTGATGGCATCCCGAACGTCCGCCTGGGGCAGCTCTTTTGAAGCAAGGGGGGTGACGTACGGGAGCGGCCTCGAGCGCACGGAGGGGAATCATCTATGTGCCCGCGCGCCGACAGGCACACCTTTGCACAGGTCAGCGAGGCGGAACAAGGTCTGCCTCCGTTTTGTGCTTTGCGTTCAGGCCCCGGCAATTTGACGATTCGTCAATCGGGTCCGTTATGGGATTGCCACCGTATCCACACGGGAAATCCAGAAACCATTGGCCGGGTCTGCCCGTCACACCCGGCACTCCAGCCCCGGGGACGGTCCTACTTCCGGTTTTCCCAGGTCACGTTCCGGCTGCCCGGCCCATTGTCGGGCGAGCCGGTGACGTCGGGGGACTTGACGACTTCCATGACATCACCGATGAGGGAGTTCACGACCAACCAATAGGCGCGCACCCGACCGGCGACACCCCGCCGGTGACAGCACATCGGGGAAGCCGGGTTCACGGTCGGGCGCGGATTGTTCGGGTACGACGAAATCGACCGGCTCTGTGCGGGGTTCTCGACGCGGCCGAGGCGGGACCGGAGCGGGACCGGGGCAGGGCCGTGCGGCGCGGAGTGCGCACGGCACGGCCCGTACTGACGACCCGTCAGGAGTGGCCGCTGATCGCGTGCGGCGCGTACGGCTGCTCCAGTTCCTCCAACTCCTTGTCGCTCAGCTCCAGTTCGACGGCGGCGACCGCGTCCTCGATGTGCTGCGGCTTGGCCGCGCCGACGATCGGCGCCGCCACCGTGCTCTGGTGCAGCAGCCAGGCGAGGGCGACCTGGGCACGCGGGACACCCCGGTCGCCGGCGATGCGGGTGACCGCCTCGACGATGGCGCGGTCGCCCTCCTGGTAGAGGCGGTTGCCGAAGTTGTCGGTGCTGCTGCGCTCGGTGGTGGTGCCCCAGTCCCGGGTCAGGCGGCCCCGCGCCAGCGGGCTCCACGGCAGTACGCCGACGCCCTGGTCCGCGCACAGGGGGAGCATCTCGCGCTCCTCCTCGCGGTAGAGGAGGTTGTAGTGGTTCTGCATCGACACGAACTTGGTCCAGCCGTGCCGCTCGGCGATGTGCTGGTGCTTGGCGAACTGCCACGCGTACATCGAACTCGCCCCGATGTAGCGGACCTTGCCCGCCTTCACCAGGTCGTGCAGCGCCTCCATCGTCTCCTCGACGGGAGTGTGCGGGTCGGCACGGTGGATCTGGTAGAGGTCGACGTAGTCGGTGCCGAGACGCGCGAGGCTGTGGTCGATCTCGGACATGATCGCCTTGCGGGAGAGTCCGGCGCCGTTGGGTCCAGGACGGGTCCGGCCGTGCACCTTGGTGGCGAGCACGACCTCGTCGCGGCGGGCGAAGTCGCGCAGCGCCCGGCCGGTGATCTCCTCGCTGGTGCCGTCGGAGTAGACGTTCGCCGTGTCGAGGAAGTTGATCCCGGCCTCCAGCGCCTGCCGGATCAGCGGGCGCGACGCCTCCTCGTCGAGGGTCCACTCGTGGGTGCCGCGGTCCGGGAGGCCGTAGGTCATGCAGCCCAGAGAGATCCGCGAGACGTCCAGGCCGGTCGAACCGAGCTTCACGTACTGCATCGTTGCTGCTCCTGCCTTCGAGTTCGGTACCGCTTGGGAGCGTACGACTTCGCGGGCACTCGAAGTCGCGCATGTGCGCGCACCCTTGACGGGTGACGCGGCCGGGCGCTTTGCCCCTGCACGTGCCCGCGCGTACGGCGCGGTACGCAGAGGTGCGCCCAGCCGGCGGCGGACAGGTTCCAAGCCCGGCCGCAGTCGCCAGGACGACCACTACCCCACCGGGACCGGCGAGTACTCCGCTCGGTCGTCGAAGTCCTGTGCCCGGTCCACGCGTTGGGTGCCCGGCCGACCCGGATCGGCGCCTGCCGCCGCGGTGCGCGGCCCTCAACAGCGCGTACGTCTCGGTCACGGACCTGGTGGTCCGCGCGACCACGGACGGCGACCCGCGCCACATCCGGCACGCGGCGACGATCGACTCCGCGACGGCGGCGACCCCGCCGGTCGAACGGATCCGGGACCTGTGCGACGACCTCTTAGGGGCGCGCACGGGGAGCTGCTGCGGGCGCGGCCGGGGCACTGACGGGCGTCGGAGCGACGGGGTGCCCCCCCTTGGCCACCGGGCGCGACGACCAATGCCGCGCCGCGCACGGGCATCCGGCGTCGCACGACCGTACCCGGGCGGCCGACAAGGGCCGCGGGGCCGCAGGCGACGCCTCACCACTCACGGGCGACGGGTGACGGTGACCGCCCGGCGCGGGACCGGCGCCACGCGCAACACCGCGCCGCGCACCGGCGTCCGGCGTTGGTGTGACCGCCCCCGGACGACCGGCGTGGGAGCGGTCGGGGCGTCGCCGTGGACCCGCATCCTCGGCGCAGACCGACCGGCGCCGGGCCGGTCGTGGCCGTACGGGAGGAACGCGGTGCCGAGACGTTGGACCAGACTGAGGATCCTGCTGGGGGCGGCCGTGCTGCCGCTGGCCCTGGTGTCGCCCGCATGGGGTGGCACGGACCCGGCGCCGCCCCCGCCCGAGGCGCCGTCGACCCTGTGCGCGTCCGCTGGTGTCCTGCACGGCGCGCACGGGCAGCGGGCCGCCGTCAGTCTCTGCGCGGGAAGCGGTACTCCCACCATGGCGGTGTCGGCTCCGGCGAGCTGCCGACGGCACGCGCCGATCGCCCGGTACGCGTGCCGCAGCTCGGGCACCTGGACCGCGCGGCGCGCGGGCGAGACGGTCGCGTCCGGCACGCTGCCCGGGTCGGGCCAGTATCCGGGGCCGGGGACCTACGAGTTCACCGCGACCGTGCGCGTCCGGTCGATGCCCGAGGGCGTCGACGTGCAGGGCACCGTCCACACCACGCTCACGCTGACCGCGCCCGTGCCGAAGGCGACGCACGGCATCGAGGTCGACCGGAGCACCCTGCGGCCGGACTCGGTGACGACCCTGACGTACACGGTCCGCCGGTTCAGCGACCAGGGTGACGGCAGCGCGCGGTTCGGGCTCATCGCGCAGGAGGGGACGGGGGCCGAGCTGACCACGTCCGACCCGCGCTGCGTCAATCCGCTGATCGGTCGCTATCCAGCACAGGACCGGCTTCCGCACGCCCTGGACTGCGCACTCACCGATCTCCAGCCGGGACACCCGGACACGGTGGTGGTCCGGGTCGCGCTCAAGTCGCCTTGTTCCACGGTGGTTTCGAAGCTGGGCTACTGGATGCCGCAGGGCCAGGCGCTGTACACCGGGGGCATGCTGGCGGGGCCGACGGTGACCTGCGGCTAGAGCAGGTCGAGCGCCCGCTCCCAGCCGAACTCCGGCCGCCCGCCGTCCTCTTGGGCCTCGCCGGAGTACGGCTCGCCGAACCGCACGCCCATCTCGCGCAGCCGTGCCAGGCTCGCCCGGTAGGCGGGATGGGCGGCCAACGCCTCGCCCACACAAGGGAGTACGACGGTCGGGACACCGAGGCCGTACGCCTCGCAGAGGGTGCCGAGCGCCAGGGTGTCCGCCGTACCGGCCGCCCATTTGTTGATCGTGTTGAAGGTGGCGGGCGCGACGACCACGGCGTCCGGGGGCGGAAAGGGGCGCGGATCACCGGGAGTTCGCCACGCCGAACGGATCGGCCGCCCGGTCCGTGCCTCGACGGCGGCCGTGTCGAAGAAGCCGCCCATCGCGACCGGGGTCGCGAACACCCCGACCTCCCAGTCCCGTTCCTGCGCGGCGGCGATCAGCCGGCCGACGTCCACGGCGATGCCCGCGGCGCAGACGACGACGTAGAGGAAGGGTTTCGAGTCCTGTTCGGTCATCCGGGGAGCCTACTGAAGAGCGGGGATCTACTGGAGTGGGAAAGACAGTCCGCGCTCCGCCTCCGGCCGCGCCCCGAAGACGCGTCGTTCGCTCTCCTCGATGGCGAGATCGTTGATGCTCGCCTCGCGCCGGGTCATCAGGCCGTGCTCGTCGAACTCCCACAGTTCGTTGCCGTACGACCGCCACCACTGCCCGGCGTCGTCCCGGCACTCGTACTGGAAGCGGACCGCGATGCGGTCGCCGTCGAAGGCCCAGAGGTCCTTGCGCAGCGCGTACTCGTGCTCGCGTGCCCACTTCGCGGTGAGGAACGCGACGATCTCGGCGCGGCCGGTGACGAAGGTGTCGCGGTTGCGCCAGACGGAGTCCTCGGAGTAGGCGAGCGCCACGCGCTGCGGGTCGCGGGTGTTCCAGGCGTCCTCGGCCGCCTGGACCTTCCGCGCCGCGGTCTCGCGGGTGAAGGGCGGGAGGGGAGGGCGGTCGGCCATGGTCGTCTCCAGAGCGGCGAAGTGCGGAGAACGTGCGTTCTCCCGGCGACTGCTACCGTAGAGAACGCACGTTCTCAGGTCAAGGAGGGGTCGGTCCGATGGACAGCGCAGTCGCCCGGGAGCAGGCGCTGGACGCCGCCGAGAAGCTCTTCTACGGGCGGGGGGTCCAGGCCGTCGGCATGGACGCCGTGCGCGGCGCCTCCGGGCTCTCCCTCAAGCGGCTCTATCAACTCTTCCCCGCGAAGGAGGAGTTGGTGGAGGCATATCTCGAACGACGTGACCTGCGCTGGCGCGGCCGTCTCGCGGAACACGTCGAACGGCACGATGATCCACGGGACCGGATTCCGGCCGTCTTCGACTGGCTGGAGGAGTGGTTCGGCGAGGCCGATTTCCGCGGCTGCGCATGGATCAACTCGTACGGCGAACTGGGCGCGACCTCGGAGCGGGTGGTCGCCCAGGTCCGGGCGCACAAGCGGGCGTTCCGCGACTACCTCACGGCTCTCGTGACGGACGCGGGAATGCCCACCGCACTGGCCGGCCAGCTGTTCCTGCTGGCCGAGGGCGCCATGGTCACGGCGGGCATCACCGGGAGCGCGGAGCCGGCGGCGGAGGCGCGCGCGGCGGCGTTGTCGCTGCTGCGGGCCGGTTGAGGCGGGGGCGCTCGGCGGGGTGGGTCCTTCGGCTCGGGCGTTCGGCCGACCCGGCTCGGCCGACCGACCGCCCTCACTCTCTCAGCCGCTCAGCCCACCGTGTCCGTCACAGTGATCGCGCTCACCGGGCAGGCCCGGGCCGCCTCTCTCAGCATGGGGGTGTCACCGCCGTCCTCCTTGCCCGGCAGCACCGTGCTGTAGCCGTCGTCGTCCTGGGTGAAGACGCTCGGGGCGGCCAGGGCGCACTGGCCCGCTCCGATGCAGATGTCCTTGTCGATGTGGATTTCCGTGTGCATGGAGCGCAGCCTCTTACCAGGTCACGGGGAGTTCCAGCATCCCCTGGATCGTGTCGCCGGGTTTGAAGGGGATCTCCTCCGCGGGGACGGCCAGCCGCAGCGTGGGCAGCCGGTCGAAGAGGCTGTGCAGGGCGATCTCCAGTTCGGCGCGGGCCAGGTTCTGGCCGAGGCACTGGTGGATGCCGAAGCCGAACGACACGTGGTGGCGGGTGGGCCGGTGCCAGTCCAGGGTGTCCGGGGCGGTGTAGACGTTCTCGTCGCGGTTGATGACGGCGGTCGAGAAGATCACGCCCTCGCCGGCCCTGATCGTCGTACCGTCCAGCTCGATGTCCTCGGCGGCGAGCCGCATCAGCCCGTCGACGATGGACAGCGACCGCATCAGTTCCTCGACCGCGTCCGGCAACAGCCCCGGATCGTCCCGGAGTTCGGCCAGCCGCTCCGGGTGCCGCAGCAGGGTGAAGGTGCCCAGGGAGATCATGTTGGCGGTCGTCTCGTGGCCCGCGACGAGGAGGATGACCGCGAAGGAGATCAACTCGGCGCGGTCCAGGGTTCCTTCGTTCAGCTGCTCCCGGACCATGTCGTCGAGCAGCCCCTCGCCCGGATCCCGCTGCTTGCGGTCGATCAACTCGCCGAGATAGGCGTCGAGTCGATCGCGCGCGTCCTGGCTGTCCTCGGCCTTGGGGCCGCGCAGCAGGCGCCGGGACTGGGCCTCGAAGAACTCGTGGTCGGCGTACGGGACGCCGAGCAGCGCGCAGATCACCATCGACGGTACGGGGAGCGCGAACGCGGACACCAGGTCGGCCGTCGGACCCCGGGCGATCATCGCGTCGAGCAGGTCGTCGACGATCCGCTGGATGCCGGGCCGCATCGCCGTGGCGCGCTTGACGGTGAAGCCGGGGATCATCATCCGCCGCTGGGTGCGGTGCTTGGGGTCGTTCTCACCGAGCAGGGCGATCCGCCGGTCGCGGACCGCCGCGAACCGTTCGTTGATCACGGGGAAGTCGGGGTGGGTGCGGTCCGTGGACAGGCGCTGGTCGGCCAGCAGCGCGCGGGCGGCGGCGTGTCCGGTCACGAGCCACGCCGTGCGGCCGTCGTAGAGCGTGACGCGGGTCAGCGGGCGGACGGCGCGCAGCGGGTCGTAGCCGGTGGGCGGGTGGTAGGGACAGGTGCGGTCCTGCGGGAAGGCGACGGGTTCGGTCAGGTCGGTCGGACCGGTCAGTTCCGTCAGATCCGTCATGGAAGACCTCGCAGACGAAGAGTGCGTCTTGCCGATCTTCATTAGATGCCCGAGGCACCTATGAGGCCACCCGATGTTCGGCCAGATCGGTGGTGCCTACAATCTGGCCGAACCTGGCGGTCCGCTTCGCTCGGTCCCAAGATCGGCGCGAGCCCGTTCAGGGCGCGAAGGCCCGGGCCACGGCCAGGCTGTCCTCGTACACATGGTGACGGACGATCAGCCCGTCCCGGACCGTGAGACGGAGGGCGAACCTGGCCCGATAGGGCCGTCCGGTGGGCCTCGCGGTCAGCCGGATCTCGCCGAGCACCACCGCGTCGGCGCCGTCGACCAGGATGTGCTCGATCTCCGTGCCCGCCCGTCCGGGCACATGGTGGGCGGCGAGGTCCCGGTAGTGGTCGGCCGCGTCGGCTCGGGTGGCGCGGTGCCGGATCCATGGTGTGGCGGCGCGGCCGTGCTCGTCCTCGGGCCAGTTCAGCTTCCAGTCGGCGTGCTCGCCGTAGAGCTCCGCGATGCGCTCGGGCTCGGCGTGGCCGATCCGGTGCAGCAGGTCCTCCACGACGGTGCGGGTGGTGGGTGTCGCGGACATGGGGTGTCCCTTCTCTGCCGGTGTTCGTGCGCGGTCCCGACTGTGCCGCGGGAGCCGTTCCGGTGCGATTACCTCCGAGGTCATCACCCGGTGGAAGGGACCTGGCCGAAGAGAGTCGCGGTGTGGATGAATCGCGCACCGGCTGGTGTTGAATCCTGGTGCGAGACAGCCGTAGAACGCGAGATGGGACGAATGCCATGCCTCTTGAGGGCGAGTACGAACCCAGCCCGTCGCAGTGGGTGCGCGACCAGGTCGAGCTGTACGAGGGCTCCGGCGGCACCAAGGGGACGACGTTGATGGACACGGGTCTGCCCGTGATCCTGCTGACGACGGTGGGCGCCAAGAGCGGGAAGATCCGCAAGACCCCGCTGATGCGGGTCGAGCACGACGGGACCTATGCCGTCGTCGCCTCGCAGGGCGGCGCCCCCAAGCACCCGGTGTGGTACTTCAACGTGCAGGCCGATCCGCGTGTCGAGTTGCAGGACGGACCGCAGAAGTGGGACCTGACGGCCCGCGAGGTCACCGGCGACGAGAAGGCCGAGTGGTGGGAGCGGGCGGTCGCCGCGTATCCCCCGTACGCCGAGTACCAGACGAAGACGGACCGGCAGATCCCCGTGTTCGTGCTCGAACCGGCCGACGGAAGCTGAGTCCCGAGGACCGGTTCCGCCGCTGAGAATTTTTCCGGTTCCGGGGCGCATGAACCGGTGGGCGTCGGGCAGCCGACGTTCAGGCCCCGCCGCGCTCCCCCGTCGCGGCGGGGCTTTCCGCTGCCCGGGCCGTCGGCCGGTCGGTGATGTCCAGGAAGATCTCACCGGTCTCGGACACCGCACGGCCCAGGGACTCCTTGATGCGCATGGAGACCTCCTCGACCCGCTCGCTGTCCATGCCGGGAACGAGGTCGATCCGGGCGGCGACCATCGTCGAGTCGAGCCCCATCCGCATGGTGAACAGCGCTTCCACACTGTCGATCTCGGGCTCGGCGGCCAGCAACGAGCGGATCCTGTCGTCCAGTTGGGGGTCGACGGCCTCGCCGATGAGCTGGTCGCGGGCGTCGCGGCCCAGGCGGTAGGCGACGTAGCCGAGTAGCACCCCGATCGCGATCGAGGCGGACGCCTCCCACACCACCTGCCCGGTGATCATGTGCAGTGCCATGCCGATCATGGCGAGGGTCACGCCGAGCACGGCCGTGCCGTCCTCGGCGACGACGGTCCGCAGCGCGGGGTCGCGCAGGGCCTCCTTGCCACCGCCCTGGGCACGCACCTGGTGCAGGGCCCGCAGCAGGGAGACCCCCTCCACGACCAGGGCCACGGCGAGCACGACCAGCCCCACCACATAGCCGGTGGACGTCTCCTCCGCGCCGTCGCGCAGCGCCTCGATCCCCTGGAACACGGAGAAGCAGGCGCCCATCACGAAGATGCCCACGGCGGCGAGCAGCGACCAGAAGAAACGCTCCTTGCCGTAGCCGAAGGGGTGCCGCCGGTCGGCGGGGCGGCGGCTGCGGCGCAGGGCGAAGAGAAGGAAGACCTCGTTGAGGCTGTCGGCCACCGAGTGGGCGGCCTCCGAGAGCAGCGCGGGCGACCCGGCGACCAGACCGCCGACGGCCTTGGCGACCGCGATGACAAGATTGGCCGCGAGTGCGACGAGGACGGTGACCCGGGTCTTGCGGTCCGTGGCGCCGTCCGTGTCATCGTCGGGCGCGGGGTCGGCAGTTGTGTCGCTCATCCACCCCGACTGCCCCTGAAGGTGCTGCTCACACCCTCTACCGAAGCCCAGGTTTCGGTGGCACCGTCGGGGTGCCGACCGGCTCGACCGCAGAAGGAGACCCCCGTGGCCAAGATCAAGAAGAAGAAGCTCCCCCTCGTCTACCAGCCCGTCGGCCTCGTGCTGGGCCTGGTGAGCGGCGCGCTCGCGGGCCGTGCCTTCCGCGCCGCGTGGAAGGCGGTACGGCATGAGGACAACGCCCCCGACCCGCTGGACCGGGACCGCGGCTGGGCCGAGATCCTGTTCGCCGCCGCGCTCCAGGGCGCCCTCTTCGCGGTGGCGCGCAGCGCGGCGGACCGCACCGGCGCGAAGGCCATCGAACACTCGACGGGGATCTGGCCGGTGAAGGACAAGGGCGGCCGGGAGTAGGCCCGTTGGGGCCACGGCCGTCGACAGTGGACCAAGTGGGCCGGGGCGAACGGGAGTTGAACTTCCTCAGCCCTGATCGGCATCGGCGGCCGTGGGCGGCACCGGGCGGATCGTGAAGGAGTGGCCGCCCGGGTCCGCGTACACGCGCTCCTGGTACGGGCCCGGCATGTCCTTGGTCTCCAGCGCGCGTCCGCCGAGTCCGATGATCCGGCGCTCCGCCTCGTCCAGGTCCTCCACCAGGAAGTCCAGATGGACCTGTTGGTTGTTCTCGGCGCGGGGCCAGCTCGCCGGTGTGGCGCTGAGGTCCCGGCGGAACGCCAGCCGGGTCCCGTCCGCGCCCCTGATCTCGACCTGGTCGAGACTGATGTCGGTCTGCTCGCCGTCCAGCAACTCCGTGTAGAACACGGCGAGCTTCTCCGGCTCGACCGCGTCGAGCACCACGAAGCCTGCGGTCACGAGTGCCATGTGTCCTCCGAAGATCCAGGCGCGCAAGGGTCGAATTCCGGTTGTCACGCACCCAACGGGTATCCCGCTTCGGCCAGTTGATGCCGACGACCGGCGTCGATCAACGAACGTGCAACAACCGCGCGGATCCCTGGTTCGGGTGGGACGCAAGATGCGAGAGTGGGGCGGATGAAGCCCCGTACCGCTCTGCTGACCCTCGCCCTGTGCACCGCGCTCGCTCCGATGGGCGGATGCGGCGGCGGAGGTGGGAGCGGTACCACCGACGACGGGTCGTCGCCCTCCTCGGGAGCACCGGCCACGGGCACCGCGAGCCGAACTCCCGCTCCGGGCAAGGGCTCCAAGGACCCCGACGACCTCAACGGCGACGGGCACCGGGACCTCGTGGTGCCGATCGTCGTCGGCGGTGGCGAGGGCGCCACCGACGAACGGGTCGTCGTGGTCTACGGATCGGCCAGGGGCCTCGACCCGTCGACGCGCAGGGTCTACGGCCGTGCCGACCTGGGCCTGCCCGCGCCGGGCAAGCAGCTTCTGGCGCCGGCGGACTCGGTGTCCGCCGCGGACGTCACGACCGCCGATCTGGACGGCGACGGTTTCCCCGACTTCGTCACGTCCGTCCAGGGCTCGATGGTGTCGGACGGCAACATCAGCGCCCCGCGCACCGTCCCGTACGTCACCTGGGGCGGCTCCACCGCGAAGGCCTCCGCCACACCGGTCCGACTGCCCCAGAACGTCGACAAGTTGGGCATCCGGTCCCTGGTGCGCGGCGACTTCGACGGGGACGGGCACCACGACCTCGCCGGCCTCGCCCACAACCACTCGTCCATGGTGGTGCTGTACGGCCCGTTCACCCGCTCGGGCACGCCCGCCCGCACCGACACGAGCCTTCCCTGGGCCGACGGCGAACTGATCGCCGACACCATCGACCCGTCCGGCACTCCTCGCGCGACCTCACTGCTGCTGCACGCGGTGAACGACGGCGAACAGTCCGGCAACGCCCTCCACACGGCCCGGCCCGGTGCTCAACTATCCGCCTCGACAAGGCAGTTGAGGAAAGGGAACGCCCACGCGTTCGGCGACTTCGACGGCGACGGGCAGCGCGATGTGGCCGTGGGCGACGACGGCGGCCGTAACGACGAGCCCGGCTACGAGACCGAGCCGGCCGAGGTCGACGGCTCGCTCGCCGTGTATCCCGGCGACGGCGGCGCACCGGTGACGTACCGGCTGCCCGAGGCGCCCCGGTCCGCGCGCACCGGCTACGGGCCGGGCGGCTATACGGCCGCCGACCCGGACGGCGACGGCCGGGACGGTGTCCTGGTCTCCACGTACGCGGGCGCCACACTCATCGAAGACACCCGGCGGACCGCCGTCCTGCGCAACGGGCCCGCCACGGCGGACGGCAGGAAGATCCCGGCGAAGTGGCGCCACGCCCGGCCCGTGGGGGCAGCGGACTTCGACGGGGACGGCAAGGACGAACTGGTTCTGAACTGGGGCGCCGACCCCAGGTTCGGGTTCTACGGCGAGCGCCCCACCCGCTGGTGGATCACCGACGGCACGACGAACGCGAACAAGGCCACCTTCACGACGACGGCCTTCGCCCCGCACTCCTCGTAGACAGGGCCTGGATCTCGGCGAGGCGCGCCGCCGCCGCGCTCAGCAGCAGGTCCAGGGCCGCCGGGTACGAACTGTGCCGCATGGTGGCCACGAGATGGCGGGCCGTCGCCGCGATGTGCGGGAACGTGTCGGCGGGCAGCTGCGCGTACGTCGCCTTCCATACGGCCGCCTCGGCCTCGCGGGCGGGCTGCGGCAGCGCCGTGTTCGCGGAGTCGAGGGCACCGAAGGCGAGGGCCTGGTCGACGTAGGAGTGATAGATCCGCACCGCCTCGGCATCGGGGAAACCGGCCCCGCGCAGCACCCCGAGGATCGCCTCCACGGCCTGGATCTCGTACACCCGCCCCGTCACCCGGTACGCGCTGAGCCCCGCCGCCCTCGGGTGCGCGAGCGCGCCCGCGTGCATGCGCAGGCCCAGCTCCCGCAGGTCGGCCCGCCAGTCGCCGGTGGGCCGCCAGGTGCGCAGGGTGCGGCCGATCAGCTCGTCGGCGACGGCCAGCATCAGGTCGTCGGTGTGCCGGAAGTAGCGGTACAGGGAGCTGGGGTCGGCGCCGAGCGCACGGCCGAGGCGGCGCACGGAGAGGGCGTCGGCGCCGTGCTCCTCGATGAGTCTGAGGGCGGTCTCGACGATCAGTTCCTCGGACAGGACGACGCCCTGCTTGGTGGGACGTCGGCGCCGCCGGTCGGCGGCCGGGACGACACGCTCGCTCATACGACGACCTCCTCGCTGCTCGGGTCCAGGTGCCCGCACCTTATGACAACACCGTTGACCTGTTAAGTGCGCGGGCAGTTTCATGTGCGTTCACCGGGGCCGTTCGGGCCCCCCGGTGCGAGCGGAGAGCACGCCATGATCGACACGCCACCCCCGTCGGGGCCCGCACTGCGCAAGTCACTCGGTCTGCTGGACGGCGTCGCCATCGCCGCGTCCAGCACCGCCGCGACCACCAGCATCGGCATCGGTCTGGGCGTGACCGCCGGGGTGGTCGGGCTGCATCTGCCGGCCATCATGCTGTTGGCGTTCCTGCCGATCCTGGGCATCGCGGGCGCCTACACCCGGCTGAACAAGGTCGAGCCGAACGCGGGCAACGGCTATGTGTGGGTGGGCCGTTCCCTCACTCCGTGGCTCGGTTTCCTGGTCGGCTGGGTGAACATCGTCGCGACGATCGCGTTCCTCGCCTACACGACGGCGGTCACCGGCTCGGCCATGATCCAGCTCGCCGGGGAGGCGGGGCTGCACCGGCTGGCCGGTCTCGCCCTCGACCCGGGCTCGACGGCGCAGACGACGGCGGTCGGCATCGTCGTCCTGGTCGCCGTCACCCTGACCGCGGTCACCGGCGTCCGCACCGCCGCCCGCCTCCAGACCGGCCTGCTGATCTTCGAGTACGTCGTCCTGCTCGGCTTCTGCGGCTACGGCATCGTCACCGGCCCGCACGCCTTCAGCCTGAGCTGGTTCGACCCCTTCGCGATCCCCTCGGCGTCGGCGCTCGCGCAGGGACTGCTCCTGTCGGTGTTCTGCTACTGGGGATTCGAGGCCGCGTTCACCGTGAACGAGGAGGTGCGCGACCCGCGTGACGCGTCCCGGGCGGGCATCATCACCCTGGTGACGATGCTGGGCCTCTTCCTGCTCGGCTCGGTCGCCTTCCAACGGGTGCTGTCCGAGGGCGAGTTGGCGGGCCACGGCGCCCAGGGCCTGGCGTTCTTCGGCGACCGCCTCGCGTCCCAGCCGCTGGCCGCGCTGCCCCTGGTGGCCCTGATGTTCTCGGCGGTCGCCTCCCTCCAGGCGGGCGTGATCCCCACCGCCCGCGGCATGTTCGCGATGAGCCGCGACCGCACCCTCGGCCCGGTCTGGTCGAAGGTCAGCTCCCGCTACGGCACTCCCGCCCTCGGCACCCTGCTGATCGGCGCGCTGGCGACGGCCGTTGCCGCACTCGCGCTGGTGATCCCCCGCCTCGCCGACATGATCATGGCGACGGTGAACGCCGTGGGCATCGTCGTCGCCCTCTCCTACGCACTGACCGCCCTCGCCGCGGCCGTACGTTTCCGCGCCCTCCTCCGCGAGGACTGGCGGCAGGGGGTGCGCGCTGTGGTGCTGCCCACGCTGAGCGCCATCTCCCTGCTGGGACTGGGCGGTTACCTCTGCTGGTCCTTCTACACGTCCACCGATCACCTCGAAGTCAGCGCGGACAACGGCTGGTTCCTGCTGCTCACCCCGCTGGCGATGATCGCGTCGGGTTTCGTGGCCGCCGCCTGGGCGAAATGGGGGCGCAAGTCGCCCTACTTCCAGTCCGGGCAGGGCACCGACGCAGACGCCCCGCAGTTGCTCGCGACCTCCCGATAGCCCCCACAAGGAAACGGATCATGCACGCAGACCTCCTCTTCACCAACGGCCCCGTCCTCACCCCCGACGGCCGCACCGCGACCGCCGTGGCCGTCACCGGCGAGCGGATCACCGCCGTGGGACATGCCGAGGCGCACGACCTCGCCGGGCCGCGCACTCAAGTCGTCGATCTGGCGGGGCGGTTGCTGCTGCCCGGGTTCCAGGACGCGCATGTGCATCCGCTGCCCGCCGGGCTTGAGCTGACCCAGTGCGATCTGACGACGGCCAAGACGGCACAGGACACCGTCGCCGTCGTGCGGGCCTATGCGGACGCGCATCCGGAGCGGGAGTGGATCACCGGGGGCGGGTGGTCGATGGAGGCGTTCGAGGGCGGTACGCCGACGAAGGAGCTGCTGGACTCGGCCGTGCCGGACCGGCCGGTGTATCTGCCCAACCGGGACCATCACGGTGCCTGGGTCAACAGCCGGGCCCTGGAGTTGGCGGGCATCACGCGGGACACGCCCGACCCGGTGGACGGGCGGATCGAGCGGGACGCGTCGGGCGAGCCGGCCGGGACGCTCCAGGAGGGGGCGATGCAGCTCGTCGGCCGGCTCACGCCGCGGGCCACGCACGCCGACCGGCTGGCCGCGCTGCTGCACGCCCAACGGCATCTGCACGGGCTCGGGATCACGGCCTGGCAGGACGCGCTCGTCGGGGAGTTCCTGGGGATGGACGATCCCTCGGACGTGTATCTCGCCGCCGCCCGGGACGGCTCCCTCACCGCGCGGGTGGTCGGCGCGCTGTGGTGGGACCGGGCGCGCGGCGCCGAGCAGATCCCCGAACTCGTGGAGCGGCGGGCCGCGTTGAGCCACGGCCGGTTCGGCGCGGGCAGTGTGAAGCTGATGCTGGACGGCGTCGCCGAGACCGGCACGGCCGCCCTCCTGGACCCCTACCTCGACAAGTGCGGCTGCGCCACGGCCAATCGGGGCACCAGCTTCATCGACCCGGACCAACTGCCCAAGTACGTCACCGAGTTGGACGCGCTCGGTTTCCAGTGCCACTTCCACGCGCTGGGCGACCGGGCCGTACGGGACGCGCTGGACGCGGTCGAGGCCGCGCGGGCGGTGAACGGGCCGAGTGACACCCGGCCGCATCTGGCGCACCTTCAGGTGGTGCACCCGGACGACGTGGCGCGGTTCGCGCGGCTCGGTGCGGTGGCGAACATCCAGCCGCTGTGGGCGGCGCACGAACCGCAGATGGACGAGCTGACGATTCCGTTCCTCGGACCCGAACGGGCCCGGTGGCAGTACCCGTTCGGGGCACTGCTGCGGTCGGGGGCCACGCTCGCGGCGGGCAGCGACTGGCCGGTGAGCAGTCCCGATCCGCTGCACGGCATCCATGTCGCGGTGAACCGGGTCGAACCCGGCGGCGCCGGACCGGTGTTCCTGCCGGACGAGCGGATCGGGCTCGCGGAGGCGGTCACGGCGTACACGGCGGGTTCGGCGTACGCGAACCACCTGGACGACACCGGCCGCATCGAGGCGGGGGCGTTGGCGGATCTGGTGGTCCTGGACCGTGATCCGTTCGCCGCTCCGCCGGAGGAGATCGCGGCGGCACGGGTAGCGCTTACTTACATCGGAGGGGTGGGAGTGTACGCAGCTCAGGGGGCCTGAGCAGTAACGGGGATCACGATCATGGCACGGTGTAGATCATCTAGGCTCTGGGCAGCCTCGTACCGCTTCTCGGTCCAACTTTCGCACCACGAAGCGTAGTTCGAGGGCGCGGGCGGTCGAACGGACCGCCCGCTCGCAGTGGGGGGACTCCGTGTTCCGTCTCCCGAAAGGAAGCGCATGCCTCAGGACGTCACCTTCGACCTCCCCTTCGACACCCCTGTCAGTGAGCATCTCGAGTACGCCCGCGCCCGTCATCTCCGCTGGATCTGGGACATGGGCCTGGTGCGCAGCCAGGCCGGGTTCGAGGAGTACCGGTCGTGGGACCTCCCGCAGGCCGCGGCCCGCACCTACCCGCACGCGTCGGCCGCGGACATGGTCGTCCTGATGAACTGGTTCTCGCTGGCGTTCCTCTTCGACGACCAGTTCGACGCGAACCGGCCGGACCGCGCCGACCGGATACTGGAGGTGGCGCGGGAGTTGATCGTCACGCCGTTGCGTCCGGCGGGCAGCAGGCCCCGGGTCGTCTGCCCGATCACGGTGGCCTGGGCCGACGTCTGGAACCATCTTTCAGATGGCATGTCCCTGACATGGAGGACCCGGTTCGCGGCTTCTTGGGGCCGTTTCCTGGTCGCGCACTGCGAGGAGGTCGACCTCGCGGCCCGGGGCATCGCGGGCACGCTCGACCTCGACGAGTACACCGAGTTCCGGCGCCGTACGGTCGGCATCCACCACAGCATCGACGCCGGGGAGCGCAGCCGGGGCTTCGAGGTCCCGGCACAGGTGCAGGCGCATCCGCTGATGGAACGCATGCGTGATCTCGCCGCCGACACCATCGGCTTCATGAACGACATCCACTCCTTCGAACGCGAGCGCCGCCGGGGCGACGGCCACAACCTCATAGCCGTGCTCCACCGGGAGCGCCACTGCTCATGGGAGGCGGCGGCCGACGAGGCGTACCGCATGACGAACGACCGGCTCGCCGAGTACCTCGAACTGGAGGCCCAAGTCCCTCGGATGTGCGACGAGTTGGGCCTGGACGAGAACGAGCGCCTGAGGGTCCACCAGGGCGTGGAGGCCATCCAGCACTGGATCAACGGCAACTACGAGTGGGCGCTGGTGTCGGGCCGCTACGAGGTGAAGAAGGAGAGTTCGGTGGACGACCTGTTGGCGGTGTGAGACGACGTCGAGCTGCCCGGTCGAGGGCCGGGCAGCTCGCTGTCAGGTGGCTCACACGGCGAACTCGACCGGCAGCGCGTCCAGTCGCGACTCCCAGGTGGACGCCGTGGACGTCAGCCCCTCCGCCGAGATCCCCAAGCGCAGCCCCGGCAGCCGATGCAGCAACACATCGACACCGACCTCGAGAATCGCCTGCCCGATGCTCTGCCCCGGGCACTCGTGCGGCCCCGAACTGAACGCCAGATGCGACTCGTTGCCCTGCATGGACATCCCCGCGTCCGGCCGGACCTCCGGATCGACGTTCCCTGCGCCGAGCCCGAGGACGAGCAGATCGCCCTCCTCGATGCGATGCCCCCCGAGTTCGAGATCCGCCGTGGCGAACCGCCCCGGCATGACGGCCAACGGTGGGGTGTCCCACATGACTTCCTCGACGACGGCGGACACGGTCAACTGCCCACTGACCAGCCCGGAGAGCCGTGAGGTGTCGGTGAGGATCCGCTGCAACACCCGCGCCAGCAAGTTGCTCGTGGTGGTGTGCGCGGCGATCAGCACCAGCCGCAGATGCATCACGACCTCTTCGGCGTCGAGCCCCGCGGGGTGCTCGATGAGGGCGGTGGTGAAGTCCGGGGCCGGCTCGGCCCGTTTGCGCTCGGCGAGTTCGCCGAGGATCTCGATGATGCGGTCGTTGTGCAGCAGCGCGTCCTCACCGCCCTTGAGAACCTGGGCACTTGACTCGACGAGCCGCTTCCCGTCCGCCGCGGGGAGCCCGAGGATGCGGGTGAGGACGAGCATCGGAAGGTACTCGGCGTAGTCCGCCACCAGATCGGCGCGGCCGTCGCCCGCGAACGCGTCGATCTGCTTGTTGGCGAAGAAGGTCGCGTGCCGCCGGACCCCGCGGCCGGACGCGGCCAGCAGTCCGTCGGTCACCGCGCCGCGCAGTCTGCGGTGCGGTTCCCCGTCCTGCGAGACGCAGTCCGGGCGCCAGCCGACCATCGGCATCAGCGGCGAGGTGTCCGCGACCCGGCCCTCCCGCCAGTCCCGCCAGATCCGGGCATCCCGGGTGAACTGGCGGGGGTTGTCCAGCACCCGCCGGTTGTCGCGGTACCCGAGGACCAGCCAGGCGGGGACGTCGCCCTCCAGCAACACCGGTGCCACGGAGCCGTGTTCCTTGCGGAGCCGCTCGTAGATGCCGCGGGGGTCGGTCGCCGCGTCCGGCCCGTACAGCCGGGTCAGGTCGTCGGACGGGCCGTGGGCGACGGGGCAGCCGCGCGGGGCGTCCTGGCCGTCCAAGGTCTGGTCGGTCATCGGGGCTCCAGTGCGACGACGGCCGAGCGGTCCTTCAGGTGCCGTATCAGCGCGACCAGTACGTCACGGCTGGAGGAGCGGTCACGGGCGTCGCAGGCCACGACCGGGATGTCCGGGGAGATGTCCAGGGCGTCGCGTATCTCCTCGACCGGGTGCTCCGGGGAGTCGGGGAAGACGTTCAGCGCGATGACGAACGGGACGTCCTGCCGCTCCATCTCCTCGATCGCCCGGAAGCTGGAGGCGAGACGGCGGGTGTCGACCAGGACCACCGCGCCGAGCGCGCCCTTGAACAGACCGTTCCACAGGAACCAGAACCGCTCCTGACCCGGCGTCCCGAACAGGTAGAGGACCAGCTCGTCGTTGATGCCGATCTTGCCGAAGTCGAGGCTGACGGTGGTCTCCGTCTTGTCGGTCACCCCGATGAGACGGTCGACGCCGGCGCTCGCCTGGGTGAGGGTCTCCTCGGTGGTGAGCGGCTTGATGTCGCTGACCGAGCGGACCATCGTGGTCTTCCCGGTGCCGAAACCGCCGGCGATCATCACCTTCACCGAGCGGGTACCGTCACCGGCCGGAGAACCGGGCCGGTCAAAGCCTTTGAAGTCCACTGAGTACCTCCTCAAGGAGCGCGAGGTCGGGCCCGCTGCCGGCGCCGTGCGCCGGGATGGGGTCACGGGCTTCGACGCGGTCTGCCTCCAGCAGATCCGCCAGCAGCACCGCGAGAATGTTGAAGGGCAGTCCGAGGTGGGCGCCGAGTTCGGCCACCGACAGCGGCTCGCGGCAGCGCCGCAGGATCTCCTCGTGCTCGTGCTGCATGCCCGGTAAGGGGGCGGTGCGGGAGACGACGAGGGTCGCCACGTCGAGACTCGCCGCCGAACCGCCCGGTCCGCTGCGCCCTCCGGTGAGGACGTAGTAGCGCTCAAGGCCGGAGGGATCGGCGGGCCCGCGGGGAGCACTCATCCAGAGTGCTCCTCCAGGCGCGCGGTGGTGCCGAGGAGCTCACCCATCCTGCGGGCCAGGTCCCGCATCTGGTGCCCGAGCAGGCCCTGGTCGAGGCCCTCGCGGGCCAGCACGCCCAGATACGTCTCGACGCCCGCGCGGACGACGAAGAGATGACCGCCGTCGACCTCGATCATCGCCAGCCTCAACTGCCCCGCGTACTTGGGGAATTGCTCGGCGACCGGCTGGGCCAGCGCCTGAAGGCCGGCCACCACGGCCGCGAAGCGGTCCACGTCGTCGGGGTCCTCCGCGCCGAAGGAGGTGATCGCCTTGCCGTCGCTGGAGGCCACGAGGGCGAAGCGGATCTCCGGGATGCTCTCCACCAGATCGCGGAGCGCCCAGCTCACGTCGGTTCCCTGTTGCGTCATGTGGACTCGTCGCTCTCTTCCGTGCTGTGCTCGGTGAACTCACGGCCTGCGGACGGCGGTTCCTCCCCCGGGGCCTCCCGACCGGCGCTGGCGAAGGCCGCCAGACCGGCGAAGGAGGCATCGGGCGGAACGACGGAGACGGCCATCTCCCCCGCCCGCTCGGCACGTTCGGCCGCCGGGGGCCGCGCCGTCCCACCACGTCTGCTACGGCGCCTGGGCAGCCCGCCGGGTGTGGTGTCCGCCGCCTCGACGGGCTCGGCCGGGGTCTCGGTGCCCGCCGGTACACGTGTCATCGCCGCGGTGGCGGCGGCCTGGAACGACGGGGTCGCGGCCACGGCGGCCGGGGGCAGCTGGCTGAAGTACTTGTGCGGGACCACCACGACGACCGAGGTGCCGAGCCAGGGCGAGTCCGCGAAGGTGACACGGATGCCGTAGCGGCGGGCGAGGGTGCCGACGACGCGGAGCCCGATGCTGGCGTCCTCCGAGATGCCGCCGAGGCCGGATCCGCCACCGGTGCCGGCGAGGGCGTGTTCCGCCTCGCGCTTGGACTCCTCGCTCAGGCCCTTGCCGGAGTCCTGGATCTCGATGCCGACGCCGTTGGGCACCTCCTTGCCGGAGACGATCACCGGCTCGGTGGGCGGCGAGTAGCGGGCCGCGTTGTCCAGGAGGTGGGCGAAGATCAGCGTGAGGTGGTCCACCAGGCCGCCGTCGACGCCGAGTTCGGGCAACTGCCGTACGTCGACGCGGTGGAAGTCCTTGATCCGGCCGATACCGCCGCGCACCGTGCTGAGCAGTCGCTGCGGCTCCTGCCACTGCCGGCCGGGCCGGTCCGAACCGCCGAGCACACCGACGCTCGCGGCGAGACAGTCGGCGGGGCCGATCTCCTGGTCCAGCTCCATCAGACCGCGGGCGACGGCGGGCAACCGCCCGTGCTCGCCCTGGAGTTCGTGCAGTCGGCCACGGAGCTTGCTGGTCAGGACGTGGATGCGGTTGCCGATGCTGATGACGGCCTGCTCGGCGGCGGTGGAGCGGTTGAACTCCTCCTCGACGCCGATGAGCGAGATCCGCAGCACCTTGCGCAGTTCGGCCTGGAGTTCGGCGCTGACCTTGGCGCACTCGCTCGCGACGGGCAGCAGGTCGTCGATGGCGTCACCGGCGCGCAACTGCGCGAGCGCTGCGGGGAGTTGCTCGTCGGCGAGCTTCGCCACCGCGGTGAGCTGGTGGGCCAGTTGTTCCTGCCACACCTCGGCCTGGTCGGCGAGCTGTGCCTCGTAGGACTCGGCCTGCGCGTTCAGCCGCTCCTCGTACGCCCGTGCCTGCTCGGCGAGTTGGGCCTCGTAGGCGCCGGAGTGGTCGGCGATCCGGCTCTCGTAGGCGCCCGCGTGCTCGGTGAGCCGGTCTTCCAGTGCGGCGCGCTCGGCGCCGAACTTCCGCTCCAGGCCCGCCACATGCTGCTGCCACTGCTGGGAGTGCTCCGCCTGCGCGGTGCGGAAACCGCTTTCGGCGCGGCGCAGCCGGGTCTGGGTGCGGACCAGCAGACGGACGCACACGGCACTGGCCGCGGTGGCCGCCGCTCCGGCCACGGTCGCGGCTATTCGCTCCGAGCTCATGAACGTGGCGGCGACCGTCCCCCCGCCCAAGGCGAGCGGCATCAGCCACCAGCCGTACCAGGCGACAGGGGCCCGCGCCGCCGGTGGCGGAGTGGCGAGTTCCATCTGCATCCTTCGAAGCGACACGTACGAACAGGGGGCGTGCGAGGACAGACCGCACTCGGGAGGACGCTCCACGTGCCGACCGGTCACGATCACGTCAACTCGCTGCGCCGCACGGGAGCTTATCGGGTTCGAACCGTAAAAGATCAACTTCACGGCCCTGCGGAAGTGAGGGTTCCGTCACTCTCCGGAAAGTCTGAACATGGACATCTGTCCAGTTATAGTAGACACCTGTCCAAGATGTTGTTCACGACGACGAGGAGTCGATCGATCATGGAAACGCTCGCGAACGTGCTGGTCGGGCTGGTGGCAGCGCTGCATCTCTACATCCTGGTGCTGGAAATGTTCCTGTGGGAGAAGAAGCCCGGGCGCGGACTGCACGGCTTCGACCCCGAGATGGCCAGAGCCACCGCACCCATGGCCGCCAACCAGGGGCTGTACAACGGCTTCCTCGCCGCGGGTCTGATCTGGGGCCTGATCGCCGCCGACCCGACCGGCTTCCGCGCCCAGGTGTTCTTCCTCGGCTGCGTCGTGGTCGCGGGTGTCTACGGCGCGGTGACGGCGAACCGGCGCATCCTCTTCGCGCAGGCGCTGCCCGGCGCGCTGGCCCTGGCCGCCGTCCTGATCGCCCGGTGAGCCGCGCCGAGCCCGAGGACCGGCGGGCCGCCCGCACCCGGGCACGGCTGCGCCAGGCCCTCCTCGACGAGTGCGCCGAACACCCCCTGGAGGAGATCGGCGTGGCCGCCCTGGCACGCCGGGCGGGGGTCGGCCGGGCCACGTTCTACGTCCACTACGACGGCCTGGAAGCGCTTGCGGTCGACGCCTGCGCGGATGTCGTACGGGACGCGGTGGAGGCGCTGCACGCGTGGCGCGGACGGCCCGATCCGGTGCACGCGCCGCCCGCACTGTCGGAGTTCTTCTCCGGACTGCTCCCCCACGCGGCCCTGTACCGCACCCTGTTGAGCCCGGGCGGCGGTGGCCCGCTCGGCCGGGTGCTGCACCGGGATCTGCGCGCCTACAGCCTCCGTGAGCGCGAACTCGCGGGCGCGGCGGACGCCCCGCTGGTCGCCTCGGCCGTCGCCGGCACCTTCGGCGGGGTCCTCGCCGACTGGCTGCACGGGCTGTTGGACGGCACGGCGGAGGAAATCGCCGACCAGGTATGGCAGTTGCTGGTCGCGCTGCACATGAGCCGGTGACGGGGGCTCAGAGGCAGCCCGCGCCGTGCTTGAGCGCGGGCCACGCCTCCACGGCGTCGGGCGTGCGGACGTACGCCTTCGACGCGTCGGGCGTGAGCCACAACTGCCAGTCCTGGTACCGGTATCCGGTGTCGCGGGCACTCGCCGGCAGCCGGACGTCACCGTCGTAGGCGGCGGTGAGCATCTCGGACGGGAGCACCTTGTCGGGATCGCGGGCGTAGAGCCTGCCCTTCTTCCCCTCGCCGGTCTGGAGGAAGTGCGCCTTCTGCCAGTCGCAGTGCGCGGCCCCGACCGAGCTGCTCACCACCGTGGTCGGCACCCGCTTGCCGTCCTTGTCGGTCCAGATCTCGTATCCGTGCGCCTCGGTGAAGCTCGCGGGGAGTTCGGCCGGGTCGCAGGAGGCGCTGGTCTCCGGGCCCCAACCCGGCCTGTTCTTCTGGTCCTTGGCGACGACGACGGCGACCTTCGTTCGGCCGTCGACATCGTAGGAGAACAGCACGCGCCCGTCCGCCCTGCGCTCGACGCGGTAGCCCGTGCGGGGCACGTCCGGCTGCTCGATGTCGAAGTACGTCCGCAGACCGCCCTCGGGGGTCCTGCCGCCGTCTCCCTTGCTCCACGCGTCGGCGCCGCCGCTCTCGTACGTCTTCCCGTCGCACTCCAGCGCCCGCCCTGCGGCACCCGACTTGTCGGAGTCGGTGGCCGGTACGTACAGCGGTCCGGCGTAGGGCGTGGCCGGCGGGGTGCCCGCGACCACCGTGTCTCCCCCGTCCTCGGTACCGCATCCCGCCGTCACGGCCACCAGTACGGCGACCGCCGTGAGCCCTCTGCGCATGCCCTGCCCCCTCGCGTGTTGTTCCTACGACGCACGGGCGGGCCGAAACGTTGGGGGTTCAGCGGGCTTCCTGGAACGTACGCCGGTACGCCTGCGGCGAGACCCCGATCGCCGCGTGCAGGTGCTGGCGCAGGGACGCGCCCGTCGCGAAGCCGACGCGGCCGGCGATCTGGTCGACCGACAGGTCGCTGGCCTCCAGGAGGTCGCGGGCGCGGGCCACCCGCTGCTGGATCAGCCAGCGGCCGGGGCTGAGGCCCACCTCGTCGTGGAAGCGGCGGGCGAAGGTGCGCAGGCTCATCCCGGCGTGCCGGGCGAGATCGGCCAGGGCGAGGGACTCGTCGAGGCGGGTCAGGGCCCAGTCGCGGGTGGCGGCCGTGCTGGTGGCCCCGGAGTCCGGCACCGGCTGCTGGATGTACTGGGCCTGTCCTCCGTCGCGGAACGGCGGGACGACACAGCTGCGGGCGACCGCGTTGGCGAGTTCGCTGCCGTGGTCCGTGCGCACGATGTGCAGGCAGATGTCGACTCCGGAGGCCGCGCCGGCGGAGGTGAGGATCCGGCCGTCCTGGACGAAGAGCACGTCCGGGTCCAGGTCGACCTGCGGATACAGGGTCCGGAAGCGGTCCACGACCTGCCAGTGGGTGGTGGCGCGGCGCCCGTCGAGGAGACCGGCGGCGGCGAGCACGAAGGCGGCCGTGCAGATCGAGACGATGCGGGCGTCCGGGCGGATCCGGGCGAGAGCGGCGGCGATCTCGGCGGGCAGTCCCTTCGGGATGCGCGGGGTCGCCATGGAGGCGACCACGACCGTGTCCGCCGTTTCCAGGATCTCCGGCCCGTGCTCCACCGCGACCGAGAAGTCGGCGTTGGTGCGCACCGGGCGGCCGTCGACCGTGCAGGTCAGCACCTCGTAGCGGCCGTCGGCGGCGCCGAAGATACGGCTGGGGATGCCCAGCTCGAAGGGATAGACGCCGTCGAGCGCCAGGACCACGACCCGTTCCACATGCTGCATGGCACGATCCTATCGAAGGTTGGCCATCCTGCCATTTTCTTGCCGTGCGGGACCCGGCAGGCTCAATGACCATGAGCACTGTGAACACCATGCGCGTCATCACGCAGCACACCCTCGGCGGTCCCGAGGTCCTCGAGGTCGCCGAGGTCGAGCGGCCCACGCCGCGCGCCAACGAGATCCTGATCAAGGTGCGGGCCGCCGGCCTCAACCCCACCGACTGGAAGCACCGGGCCACCGGCGGATTCCTCGGCGAGCCCCCCTTCGTCCTCGGCTGGGACGTCTCCGGCGTCGTCGAGTCCGTCGGCGTCGGTGTCGCCCGTCTCCAGCCCGGCGACGAGGTCTTCGGGATGCTGTCGTACCCATGGGGCCACGGCTCGCACGCCGAGTACGTCACCGCCCCGGCCCGGGCCTTCGTCCACAAGCCCGCCGGGGTCGACCACGTCCAGGCCGGCGCGCTGCCCCTGGTCTCGCTGACCGCGTGGCAGGCACTCGTCGAGAACGCCGAACTCCAGCCCGGACAGCGGGTGTTGATCCACGCGGCGGCCGGCGGGGTCGGGCACGTGGCCGCGCAGATCGCGAAGGCGCGCGGCGCGTACGTCATCGGTACGGCGAGCGCGGGCAAGCACGACTTCCTGCGCGAGCTCGGTGTCGACGAGGCGATCGACTACCGGGAGACCGACTTCGCCGAGGCCGTGAAGGACGTCGACGTGGTCCTGGACACGCTCGGCGGCGAGACCGGGCTCAAGTCGCTGCGGGTGCTGCGGCCGGGCGGGGTCGTGGTCTCCATCGTGCCGATCGGCAAGGACGACTTCTACGAGGAGGCCGAGCGGCTCGGTGTGCGGGCGGTCCGGATGCTCGTCGACGCGGACCGGGCGGACATGGAGTCCGTCGCGGAACTCGTCGCGGCGGGCACGTTGCGCGCGACGATCGCCGGGACGTTCCCGCTGGCCGATGCCGCCGAGGCACACGCCCTCGGCGCCACCGGCCGCACTGCGGGCAAGCTGGTGCTGACGGTCGACTGAGCCGGAGACGGCCGCCCGGATCAGAAGGTGAACACGGGCCAGCAGGTCAGAAGCCGAGTACCGGCTTGTGGCTCAGAAGCTGAGCACCGGGTTGTGGGTCAGAAGGTGAGCACCGGCTTGATCGCCTTGCCCGCGCTCATGTCCCGCACCGCCTGGTCGATGTCCGTGAACGGATAGGTGCTGATCAGGCGGTGCAGCGGGAGCCGCCCCTCCTTCACCAACCGCACGAGCGCGGGGATGAAGCTCTGTGTCTCGCTGTCGCCGAGGGTCAGGCCCACGATCCGCTTCCCGGGGATCAACCCGTTGACGTCCAGGGCGACTTCACTGCCGAAGGGCGGTGCTCCTACGACGACCAGGGTGCCCCGGGCGGCGAGCGCGTCGGCGCCCTGGCGGAGGACCGCGACACTGCCGGTGGTCTCCACGATGCCGTCGGCGCCCTGTCCGTCGGTGAGTACCCCGAGGGTCTCGCCGAGGTCGGCCTCGGCGGCGTTGACGGTGTGGGTGGCGCCCAACTCCTTTGCCAGGGACAGGCGTTCGGCGACCTTGTCGACGGCGATGATCCGGGTGGCCGGGGTGAGCGCGGCGGCCATCACCGCCGAGAGGCCGACGGCTCCGGCGCCGAGCACCACGATCGTGTCGCCGAGTCGGGGCTTGAGGACGTTCCAGACGGCGCCGACCCCGGTCTGGACTCCGCAGCCCAGCGGGGCGATCGACTCCAGCGGCACCTCCGGGTCGACCTTGACGAGGCTGCGCTCGTCGACCAACGCCCGCTCGGCGAAGGAGGATTGACCGAAGAAGTGCCCGCCGAGGGACTCGCCGTCCCGGCTGATCGTGCTGCTGCCGTCGGCACGCCGACCGCCGATGAGGTTCAGCGGCAGCCAGGTCGCGCAGTAGGCGGGGTGCCCGCCCTGGCAGTTGCGACACTCGCCGCAGGATGTGAAGGACAGGACCACATGGTCGCCGGGTACGACGCCGGTGACGGCCGAGCCGACCTCCTCGACGACTCCGGCGCCCTCGTGACCGAGAACTCCCGGGAGCGGAAAGGGCAGTCCGCCGCTCGCCACACCGAGGTCGGTGTGGCACAGGCCTGTTGCGACGACCCGGACGAGCGCCTCGTGCGGGCCCGGCTCGGCCAGTTCGACGTCGGTGAGCGTGAAGGGTGCGCCGCCCGACTCGACGACGGCCGCGCGTGTGGTGGTGGACATCGTACGAACTCCTTGGTGGGTGTGGTCAGTTGAGGTGGCGGCCGGAGCCGGTCGAGTCGGTGGGTGAGGTCAGTCGAGCGAGACGACGACGGACTTGGTCCGGGTGTAGGCGGCGAGGCCCTCGGGGCCGTACTCGCGGCCGAAGCCGGAGTCCTTGACGCCGCCGAAGGGGACGTTGGGGTCGAGCATCGCCCAGTCGTTGATCCAGACGATGCCCGCCTGGAGCCGGTCGGCGATGCGGTGGGCGCGACCGAGGTTGCCGGTCTGGATGCCCGAAGCCAGGCCGTAGGGCGTGGAGTTGGCGAGTTCGACGGCCTCGTCCTCGGTGTCGAAGGGCTGCACGGTGAGGACCGGGCCGAAGATCTCCTCCTGGATCACCCGGGAGTCGTTGGCGAGGTCGGCGATGACGGTGGGCTTGTAGTAGTAGCCGCCGTCCAGGTCGAGGCGTTCGCCGCCGCAGACGATGCGGGCGCCCTCCTTGCGGGCGAGGTCGACGTACTCCTCGACCTTGCGCAGGTGCTTCTCCCCCGCCATCGGGCCGACGACGGTCTCGGGCAGCCGGGGGTCGCCGAGCGGTACACCGGGGACGGCGTCGGCGAGGATGTTGAGGAGGGTGCTGTACACCGGGCGGGCGACCAGCAGGCGCGGGCCGCCCATGCAGAACTGGCCGGTGTTGAACACGAAGCCCTTGATGACCGCGCCGACGGCCTTCTCGAGGTCGGCGTCCTCGAAGACGATGTGGGCCGCGTTGCCGCCGAGTTCCATGGTCACGGGCTTGAGGTTCTCGCCCGCGATGCTCGCGGCGTGCCGGCCGACGGCGGTGGAGCCGGTGAAGGCGATCTTGTCGATGCCGGCGTGCCGCAGCAGTGCCTCGCCCGCGACCGGGCCCGCGCCGGTGACGACGTTGACGACACCGTCCGGGACGCCGGCCCGCTGGAGCAGTCCGGCCATGTAGAGGGCGCTGAGCGGGGTCTCGTCGGCGGGCTTGTGGACCACGGTGTTGCCCGCCGCGAGGGCCGGGGCGAGTTTCGAACCGGCCAGAATCAGCGGGAAGTTGAAGGGCGTGATCGCGGCCACCACGCCCAGCGGTTCGCGCTTGGTGTAGGCGAGCGCGTTGAGCGGGGTGTCGCGGGTCGAACCGTCCAGGGAGTAGGCGAGGGCCGCGTAGTGCTCGTAGTCGTTGGCCGCGTTCGTGATGTCGACCGCGTGGCACAGGGTGATGGGCTTGCCGACGTCGAGGCTCTCCAGGTGGGCGAGTTCGTCGGCGTTCTCGCGGATCAGCTCGGCGACGCGGTGCAGGATCCGGCCGCGTTCACGGCCGCTCAGCCCGGACCAGCGGCCGCTGTCGAAGGCCTCGCGGGCGGCGCGGACGGCCGCGTCCACATCGGCGGGGCCCGCCTCGGCGACCGTGGTGACGACCCGGCCCCGGGACGGGTCGACCACCTCGGTGCGCGCTCCGTCGGCGGCCTCGCGCCACTGCCCCCCGACGAACAGGCGGCCGGGTTCGATCTCGAAGGCGGTCATCGCCACTCCTCAGCATCGTTGCCAAGATTTCAACCAACAGGATTCCTGTTGGTTCCTCATCTGGTTCGCAGTCTCATTACAGACAGGTTTCCTGTCAATGCTCTAGGGTGAATCCATGGCTGAATCCCTGGTTGGCGCCCACGCGACAAAGGCACCCCCATCCCTGCTGTACATGGTCAAGCAGGTGGAGCTGGTGGTCCGCTCCCGCCTGGACGAGCTGGTCAAGCCGTACGGGATCACCGCACTCCAGTACACCGCGCTCACGGTCCTGGAGCGACACGACGGCCTGTCGGCGGCCCAGCTGGCCCGGGACTCCTTCGTCACCGCGCAGTCCATCGCCGATCTCGTGCGCTCCCTGGAGGGGCGCGGGCTGATCCGCCGGGAGCGCAATCCGCGCAACCGACGCGAGCTGCTGATCCTGCTGACCGACGAGGCGCGCGAGCTGCTGGCCGACTGTGCCGGGCCGGTGCGGGAGCTGGAGGAGCGGATGGTGCGCGAGCTCACAGCGCACCAGGGCGAGCAGTTCCGCCAGGCGCTTTCCAAGGCCTGGCACGCACTGTCGTAGTGCTGCCCGGAACATCTCAGAAAGCTCTGGCTCGATTCGAAGACATATGTCAATCGAACATGCTCAAATTCACTCCATCGAGGGTAACTTGCAGGGCGGGGAGCGCTTCTGGGCTCAACCCCGCTTCACCGAGGGCCGGTTGGAGGCGATGTGGACGTGCAGCAGGAACCCGCGCCGCTGACCCGGCATCTGCGGATCCACCGGGAGCGGGGGTTCACGGTCCTGGAGTTCCGCGGGGAGATCGACATCGCCGCGGCGATGGAGATCCTGCCCTGGCTCGACCGGGTGACCGGGCTGCCCCGCGCGCGGATCGTGATCGACCTGCGACAGGTCGAGTTCTTCGACTGCTCGGGGCTGCGGCTGCTGTACCGGGCGCGGCAGCGGGTGCTGGAGCGGGAGGGCCGGCTGCGGCTCGTCTGCACTCATCCACTGACCCTGCGCATCCTGCGGGTCACCGGACTGGGCCGGCTGCTGCCTCCGCAGCCGACGCTGGACGCGGCCCTGGGGCAGCCCGAGGCCACGTCCGGCACACTGTGATCCGTGAAGTCCCTTGCCTGGAGGGCTACTTGAGGATTTTCGTGACCTGACCGGCGCCCACCGTCCGGCCGCCCTCACGGATCGCGAACTTCAACCCCTCCTCCATGGCGATGGGTTGGATCAGTTCGACATGCATGGTCGTGTTGTCGCCCGGCATGACCATCTCGGTGCCCTTCGGCAGGGTCACCACACCGGTCACGTCCGTGGTGCGGAAGTAGAACTGCGGCCGGTAGTTGTGGAAGAAGGGCGTGTGCCGGCCGCCCTCGTCCTTGGAGAGGATGTAGGCGCGGGCCTCGAACTCCACGTGCGGGGTGACCGATCCGGGCTTGATGACGACCTGGCCACGCTCCACGTCCTCGCGCTTCACCCCGCGCAGCAGCAGTCCGACGTTCTCACCGGCCCGGCCCTCGTCGAGGAGTTTGCGGAACATCTCGATGCCGGTGACGGTCGTCTTCGTCTTCTGTTCGTGGATGCCGATGATCTCCACCTCGTTGTTGACCTTCAGCACCCCGCGTTCGATCCGGCCGGTGACGACCGTGCCGCGCCCGGTGATGGTGAAGACGTCCTCGATCGGCAACAGGAACGGCCGGTCCACGTCCCGTACCGGCTGGGGCACGAACTCGTCGACGGCGTCGAGGAGTTGGAGCACCGAGGCGGTCCACCCCGGGTCCCCTTCGAGGGCCTTGAGCGCGGACACCTTGACCACCGGGAGGTCGTCGCCGGGGAACTCGTACTCGGTGAGCAGCTCCCGCACCTCCAGCTCGACCAGTTCCAGGATCTCCTCGTCGTCGACCATGTCCGTCTTGTTGAGGGCGACGACGATGTACGGCACGCCGACCTGCCGGGCCAGCAGCACGTGTTCCTTGGTCTGCGGCATGGGCCCGTCGGTGGCCGCGACGACGAGGATCGCGCCGTCCATCTGGGCGGCGCCGGTGATCATGTTCTTGATGTAGTCGGCGTGTCCGGGGCAGTCGACGTGCGCGTAGTGCCGTCGTTCGGTCTGGTACTCGACATGGGCGATCGAGATCGTGATGCCGCGCTGCCGTTCCTCGGGCGCCTTGTCGATCTGGTCGAACGGCGTGAAGGGGTTGAGGTCGGGGAACCGGTCGTGCAGCACCTTCGTGATGGCCGCCGTGAGGGTGGTCTTGCCGTGGTCGATGTGGCCGATGGTGCCGACGTTCACATGGGGTTTCGTCCGCTCGAACTTCGCCTTCGCCACGGCGAGTCCTCCTGATCACCTCGGTGCTGCCGAGCGTTGCTCCGTCCCTTCATGTCTATTCGTTCGGCGGCGCGTCGAACAGGGCGCTGACGGACTCGCCGTTGTGAATGCGGCGCACGGCCTCGGCGAGCGCCGGGGCGATGGACAGGATGCGCAGCTTCTCGGTGCGCTCCTCCTCGGGCACCGGCACCGTGTTGGTGCAGACGATCTCCAGTACGTCGGGCTGCTCGCCGATCCGCTTGAGCGCGCCCGCCGCGAACAGGCCGTGGGTGCACGCCACTCGGATCGAGCGCGGGCCCAAGTCCCGTAGCCGGTCCAGGAGTTCGAGCACGGTGCTGCCCTTGGCGATCTCGTCGTCCAGGACGATGACGTCCCGGTCCGCGATGTCGCCGATGACGGAGCTGATCACGACCCGGTCGTCCGCGTACCGCTGCTTGGCACCGGCCGCCACCTGGGCGCCGATCAGCCGGGCGAACGCGGCGGCCTCCTTCGCGTTGCCGAGGTCCGGGGAGACGACGGTGGTACGGGAGAGGTCGTACTGCCGGAAGTGCGCGGCGAGTTCGCGCAGTGCGTGCAGATGGTCGACCGGCACCGAGAAGAATCCGTGCACCTGGGGCGAGTGCAGGGTCATGGCCAGGACGCGGCTCGCGCCCGCCGCGACCATCAGGTCGGCGACCAGCCGGCCGCCGAGCGAGATACGCGGGGCGTCCTTCTTGTCCGAGCGGGCGTAGGAGTAGTGCGGCATGACGACGGTGATCCGCCCGGCGGAGGCGCCGCGCGCCGCGTCGCACATCAACAGCAGCTCCACCAGGTTCTCCTGGACCGGCTTGACCAGGGGCTGGATCAGGAAGACGTCCCGTTCCCGGCAGTTGGCCTGGAGCTGCACCTCCAGGCAGTCGTTGGCGAACCGGCTGACCCGGGTGGGGCTGAGCGGCACACCGAGATGCGCGCAGACCTCCTTGGCCAACTCGGGGTGGGCACTCCCGCTGAACACGGCGATGTCTCGCACGAACGGCTCCTCGCATGATCATTCCCGGCCGTGCCTCATGCTACTGACCCGCGAAAACGGCCTGCGTGCCGCCCGCTCCTGCACGCCATGATGGCGCCGCCCGTGCTCCCCCGCATGTCAGGAACCCCGGATGCGCCGGCTCCTCGGAATCCACCGGCCTCCCCACTGGACGACGGTTGGGTGAGGCGGCTCCGCGGCAGCGGCTCATGTACGGGGAGAGGATGTGGTGGTCGCCTCCGTCCGGCGACCGCGAACTGCGCCCGCACTCAAGGCTGTTCGGGGTGGTCGTGGCCAGTGTCACGACATGGACCGGACCGTGCTCCGGAAAGGTCACGAGACGCATGGGACGAAGCCGCCGGGACATGTTGTCTTCGGCCGGCCGGTACTCCCGGCGGGCCGGAACTGTGACTTTTCACCCCTGTGCGCCCTCCGTGCCCCCGTCAGACGGACTGTTCGACCAACACGTCGGTCTGACAGGGCATTTGGGGGGCATGCGCATACCGAGGAAGGGAGGGCCGTCCCCATGACGACTTCCATCAGCCGTATCAACCGGCGCATGCCGGTCTGGGCGAAGGTGCTCACCGCCGTCGTCGTTGTCATCGCCGTCCTGTTCGCCGGGCTCCGGCTGGCCGTGCTCCCGGGGCTGCGGGACATCTTCGGCACCGAGACCCATGACCGTTCGGGTCCGGCTCTGCTCAAGTCCATTCAGGACATGAGCCGTTACGACGCGGCCTCCGGCAACTTCCAGGTCGTCGTGGACCTGGAGAAGGACGCCAAGTTCCTGCCCCAGGCGATCCGCGGCACCCGCACGCTGTATGTCGGCGCGGGCACCGTGGAGGGCTATGTCGACCTGGGCAAGCTCGGCAAGCAGGACGTGACGGTCAACAGCGACCGCACGTCGGCCAGCATCAAGCTGCCGCACGCGACGCTCGGCAAGCCGGCGCTCGACCCTGACCACTCCTACACGGTCTCCAAGCAGCGCGGTCTGCTGGACCGCCTGGGCGACATCTTCTCCGACAACCCCAACAGCGAGCAGGCCGTGCAGAAGCTCGCCTCCAAGCACATCGCCGAGGCGGCGAAGACCAGCGGCCTGACCACACGTGCCGAGACCAACACCACCAACATGCTCAAGGGTCTCCTCGGCTCGCTCGGCTTCAAGAACGTGAACATCTCCTACAGCGCCTGACCTGTCGCTGCTGAACCATCGAAAACTGGAGGCCCACCGCATGGCCCGTTCCGTCTCGCGCCTGCGCACCGCCAAGAAGACGGATGCCGAGTCGAAGCCGACCCGCCCCGAACGCGGACGCCATCGCATGTCCCTCCCCGTCCGCCTGCTCGCGATGCTGATCGGCTTCGTGCTCATGGTGGGCTTCGCCGTCGTCCTGGCCAAGCTCACCCTGGAACCGTCCCCCGCGTCCAAGGCGCTCGTGCACACCAATCTGCATCCGGGCCGCTCCCTGAAGGCCTATCTCGACCAGCCGGCGATGCGGGACGCCATCAAGCAGATCGGCGGGAACGTGGTGCTCGGCATCCCGTTCGGGGTGCTGGTGCCCGTGTTCGCGCCCCGGGCGCGCGGCATCCTGAAGGTCCTGCTGCTGACGGCGACCGTGATGCTCCTGGTGGAGTTCGCACAGGGCGCGTTGATCACCGGGCGGGCCTTCGACATCGACGACGTCATCCTCAACACCTCGGGCGCGCTGATCGGTTGGGTTCTGCTGGGGCGCCGGCTCGGCCGGGCGGTGCACGCGCGGAAGCCCGTCACGAAGGCGGCAAGGACGTCAAAGCCTGCGAAGGCGTCCAAAGCGCCGAAGGCCGCTTCGTAACGATCACCTACCGGCCCGTACCGTTCGACTACTGGTCCGTACCAAGGTATTGACGCTCTCCTTATCTCACTCCTTAAATCAAGAGGCGACGCTTTCACCTCCCACCTCAGTCGGCGTGTCGGTCCCCACGTCCGCCGTACAGAAGGGAATGCCGTGGCCTCCCCACGCGTACTCCGCAGATGCCTCTTCGCCGCCCTGTCCGCCGCACTGGTCGCGTCCGCCGCGATCGGTCCGGCGCGGGCGGCCTCCACGTCGGACGCCCAGGCCGACGCCGTCACGTTCTCCGACACCTTCGACGGGGCCGCCGGCAGTGCCGTCAACTCCTCGCGGTGGACACAGGAGACCGGCGACAACGTCAACAACCACGAGCGCGAGTACTACACGTCCGGCACCAACAACGCGTCCCTGGACGGCCAGGGCCATCTGGTGATCACCGCCAAGAAGGAGAACCCGGCCAACTACCAGTGCTGGTACGGGACGTGTCAGTACACCTCGGCGCGGCTGAACACCTCCGGGAAGTTCAGCGCGCAGTACGGGCATGTCGAGGCGCGGATGAAGATCCCGCGCGGGCAGGGCATGTGGCCCGCGTTCTGGATGCTCGGCACCGACATCGGGTCGGTCGGCTGGCCCAACTCGGGTGAGATCGACGTCATGGAGAACGTCGGCTTCGAGCCCTCCACGATCCACGGCACCATCCACGGCCCCGGCTACTCGGGCGCCAACGGGATCGGCGCCGGCTACACGCTGGCGAACGGCGCGGCCTTCGCCGACGCGTATCACACCTTCGCCGTCGACTGGGCGCCCAACTCGATCAAGTGGTCGGTCGACGGGGTCGTCTACGAGACCCGTACGCCCTCCGACGTGGGCGGCAACACCTGGGCGTTCAACAAGCCGTTCTTCCTGATCCTCAACCTCGCGGTCGGCGGCGACTGGCCGGGCGACCCGAACAGCGCCACGGCCTTCCCGGCCCAGCTGCTGGTGGACTCGGTGTCGGTGACCACGAGTGACACGGCCACCGGGGTGGCGATCAAGGGCCTGGCCGGCAAGTGCGTCGACGTCAACGGGGCGAACTCCGCCAACGGGACCGCCGTACAGCTCTACGACTGCAACGGCTCGGCAGCCCAGCAGTGGACGGTGGGCTCCGACGGCACGATCCGCGCGCTCGGCAAGTGCCTGGACGTGAACGCCGGCGGCACCGCGGACGGCACGAAGGTCCAGCTCTACGACTGCAACGGCTCGGCCGCTCAGAAGTGGGCCGTCAGCTCGGCGAACGACATCGTCAACCCGCAGGCCAACAAGTGCCTGGACGTGACCGGCAACAACTCCGCCAACGGCACGCCGCTGCAGATCTGGACCTGCTCGGGCGGCGCCAACCAGAAGTGGACGGTCGGCTGACTCCGTAAGGGCTAGTGCGGCAACCAGGTGAACTTGTCTCCACCGACCCAGCGGACCACGTCAGGGTCGTCCAGGTCGCGGACCGTGATGCCGCACACGGCCGCGACCTGGAGGACGTCGGTGATCCCGGTGGCCTCGCAGACCATCTCCCCGTCGATCTCCACGATGCGGAACGGCGGGGTGCCCGGCTGCACCTTGAGCACCATGATCCGCGGGGTCGAGATGTGCGGGCTGGCGATTTCGGTCATGCAATAGAGCCTAGAACGCATCCGGCGGTCGCGAGCGGTCCAAGGTGCCTGGCCAGGGGCCCCTCGCGGGAGGAGGCTCGATGGATCCCGTGCAGGCACTGGACCGGATCGCCTTCCTGCTGGAACGGTCCCTGGCCCCGACCTACCGCGTACGCGCCTTCCGTACGGCGGCCGGGGTCCTCGCGGCGCTGCCCGCGAGCGAGGTCGCCGAACGCGCGGCGGCCGGGACGCTGGAGTCCCTCAAGGGCATCGGCCCGAAGACCGCGCAGGTGGCCGTCGAGGCCCTGGCCGGGCGGGTCCCGGCCTATCTGGAGCAACTGGAGGCCGAGGCCCCGACGCCGTCCGGCCCCGGCGGCGCGGAACTGCGGGCGCTGCTGCGCGGCGACTGCCACCTCCACTCGGACTGGTCGGACGGTGGCAGCCCGATCGAGGAGATGGGCCGTACGGCGGCCGGGCTCGGCCACGCATGGGCGGTGCTGACCGACCACTCCCCCCGGCTGACCGTGGCCCGCGGACTGTCCCCGGAGCGGCTGCGCGAGCAGCTGGACGTGGTGGCGGCACTGAACGCGACCTGGGCGCCCTTCCGGCTGCTCACCGGCATCGAGTGCGACATCCTCGACGACGGCTCGCTGGACCAGGAACCGGAGCTTCTCGACCGGCTCGACGTGGTGGTGGTCTCCGTGCACTCGAAGCTGCGCATGGACGCCCGCGCCATGACCCGCCGCATGGTGGCCGCCGTACGGAATCCGCACGCGGACATCCTCGGGCACTGCACCGGGCGGCTGCTGATCGGGCGGAACGGGGGTGCCGCGCGGCCGGAGTCGGAGTTCGACGCGGACGAGGTGTTCGCCGCGTGCGCCGAGTCGGGTACGGCCGTGGAGATCAACAGCCGTCCGGAACGGCTGGACCCGCCGCGGCGGCTGCTGCGGAAAGCCGTCGACGCCGGGGTGCTGTTCTCGATCGACACCGACGCGCACGCGCCCGGGCAGCTCGACTGGCAGATCAACGGCTGTGCGCGGGCCGAGGAGTCCGGGGTGCCCGCCGAACGGGTGGTCACCACCTGGCCGTTGGACCGACTACTGGACTGGACCAATGGCACGTGATGCACATCACCGCCCACCGAAGCTTAGCCTGGAACACTCGCCCATGGTCGCCCGTTGAAGACAGCGTGGGTGCGCCCACCACCTGGCCGCCCCGGCCGTGATTCCCCCGTCGCGGTCGGGGCTTCTCCTTGTCCGGGTCCGCGCGGCCGCTCCGCTTGACCTCGAGCGCACTTCAATTCGTAGCGTTTCTCTCATGACCACTGCACAGCACAAGATCGGTTCGGGATTCGGCGAGAAGAGCACCGCCGACGACGTCCTGACGGGCCTCGACCTCGGCGGAAAGCTCGCGGTCGTCACCGGCGGCTACTCGGGCCTCGGCCTGGAGGCGACCCGCGCCCTCACCAAAGCGGGCGCCCGGGTGGTCGTCCCCGCCCGCCGGCCGGACGCCGCCCGCGAGGCCGTGGCCGGACTGCCCGGCGTCGAGGTGGACGAGCTGGACCTCGGTGACCTGGAGAGCGTGCGCGGCTTCGCCGAGCGGTTCCTCGGCTCCGGCCGGAGCATCGACTTCATGATCGACAACGCCGGGATCATGGCCTGCCCGGAGACCCGGGTCGGGCCCGGCTGGGAGGCGCAGTTCGCCACCAACCACCTCGGTCACTTCGCCCTCGTCAACCGGCTCTGGCCCGCCGTCGAGCCGGGCGGCGCGCGCGTGGTCTCGGTGTCCTCGCGCGCCCACCACTTCTCCGGGATGCGCTGGGACGACGTCCAGTGGAGCCGCGGCTACGACAAGTGGGAGGCCTACGGCCAGGCGAAGACCGCGAACGTCCTGTTCGCCGTCCACCTCGACCAGCTCGCCGCCGACCGTGGTGTACGGGCCTTCTCGCTCCACCCCGGTGGCATCCTCACCCCGTTGCAGCGCCACCTCCCCAAGGCGGAGATGGTCGAGCGCGGCTGGATCGACGAGGAGGGCAACCCGCTCGACCCCGAGGGCTTCAAGACCCCTCAGCAGGGCGCGGCCACCGAGGTGTGGGCGGCGACCTCGCCCCAGCTGGACGGTCTGGGCGGCGTCTACCTGGAGGACTGCGACCTCGCCGAGCCCGCTCCCGCCGACGGCGAGCGCGTGGGCGTCAAGTCCTGGGCGACCGACCCGGAGCAGGCGGCACGTCTGTGGAAGCTGTCCGCCGAACTAACCGGTGTGGACGCGTTCGCCGGATAGAACCGGGCACAGCCTCGCGAGCACACCCTCGCCGAGGCGGCCTTACGCGGGGCCGAGCTCCCTCGGCCCGTACAGGGCGGCGGGCGCGCCGGTCGTCAGCGCCCAGTAGCGGTCCCCGTACGACCAGTGCCACCACTCCGTCGGGTAGTTGACCAGGCCGACCGCGCCGAGCGCCTTGCCCAGCACGGCGCGGTTGGCCCTGGCCTCGGCGGTGATGTTGTCGGCGCCGGTGTAGCAGGCCCCGGCGCTCTGCTCCGGGTTGGCGTTCATCGGTGTGCCCAGGTCGAGTTCGCGGCCGTCGGCGTCGGCGAGGGTCAGGTCGACGGCCGCGCCCGCGCTGTGCGGGGCGATCTCGGGCGGGGACACATAGCGGCTGGCGGCGGTCCGGATCCGGTCGGCGGACCAGTCCGGGTTGGCGGCGCGCAGCTCGTCGCCGTAGCGCTCGAAGTAGCGGCGCTGGAGGGTCGGCGGTCGGTAGCCCTCGACGAACAGCAGGCGCAGGCCGTCGGGCAGCAGGGCCTCCGCCTTCAGGAGGCGGTCCAACATGCCCCGGCGCAGGAGGAGTTCGGCGCCGCTGTCGGAGTCCTTGTTCTTGCGGTCGTCGACCAGCAGGACGTCGCTCACGTCGACGAGGGGCTCCCCGCACTCCTCGACGGGGACGGCGGCGACCCGGGCGTCGGACATCAGGATGATCTCGCTCATGGAGTGATCGTCTCCCATCGGCCCGTCGCCTCAGTGCGGGGCGCGCTCCTCAAGTGCCGTGCGCCAGGCGGGTGGTGGGCCCTCGGGTTCGGGCTCGGCGCGGCGGCCGCCGCGGGCGAAGAAGTCGGCGAGGGGAAGGATCGCGGCGCCGACGGTGACCGCGTCGGGGCCGAGGAGGCCCAGGTCGATGGTCACGCGTCCGGCGGGGTGGCGCAGCGCGTAGGCGGTGGCGTGGTGGCGTACGGCGGGCAGGAAGCGGGAGCCGAGCTGGAGTCCGGCCCAGCCGCCGATGAGGATGCGTTCGGGCTGGAAGAGGTTGATCAGGTCGGACAGGCCGGCGCCGAGGTACTCGGATGTCTCCTCCAGGACGGCGAGCGCGACGGGGTCGGCCTCGGTGCCCTCGGGCGGATAGGCGGCGACCAGCAGCGCGGTCATCGCGGTCTCCTCGTCGGTGCCCTCGGGCGGACGGCCGCCCTGCTCGCGCCAACGGTCCAGCAGCGACTCGGCGCCCGCGTACGCCTCCAGACAGCCGAGGGCTCCGCAGCGGCACCGGCGACCGCGGACCCGTACGGTCAGATGCCCCCACTCGACGGCCCGGCCGTTCTCCACCTCGGGGGTCACCAGACAGGCACCGACACCGGAGCCGAAGAGGACGACGATCGCGTTGCGCGCGCCGCGCCCGCCGCCGAACCACATCTCGGCCTGGCCGAGGGTCTTGGCGCCGTTGTCGATGAAGTACGGGACGGCGTCGGGGAGTTGGGACGTGGAGCGGAGCAGCTCTTCGAGCGGGACCGCGTCCCAGCCGATCGTCTGGCCGTGCACGACGGCGCCGCGCTCGGGGGTGTGCTCGACTATGCCGGGGACGCCGATGCCGACGCCGAGGAGCTGTTCCGGCGCGATGTCGGCGGCGGCGAGGACCTCGGCTATGCCGTCGCGGATGTGGCCGACGATGACCTCGACCTCGTAGCGCTGCTGCTCCAACGGGCGTTCGGCGCGGGCGAGTTCGGTGAGGGTGAGGTCGAACAGCTCGACGCGGACCCGGGTCTCGCCGACGTCGACGCCGATCATGTGGCCGCTGTGCGGGGCGACTTGGAGCAGGGTGCGGGGGCGGCCGCCGTCGGAGTCGACGCTGCCGGCCTCCTCGACCAGGCCGTCGGTGACGAGGTCCGCGACGACGTTGCTCACCGAGCCGGAGCTGAGCCCGGTCGCCGGGCCCAGTTCGAAGCGGCTGAGGGGTCCGTCGAAGTACAGCTTTTGGAGCACGGCCGTGCGGTTGGCCCGCCTCAGGTCGCGTACCGTGCGCCCGTTCCGCCCCGCCATGTGGCTCCCTCCGAACCCCGCACCCTCTTAATTCACGCCCTGAACTAAGGGGCGGTGGGATGCACACTACGTGGTGGAAGCCGTCTCGTCGATCTCTCCGAGGGCGGCGAGCAGCTCGGGGCCGACGCGCTCCCGCCGCCAGCGGTTCTCTTCCTCGCCGAACTCCCGGGGGACGCCCTCGGCGAGCATGATCAGGTAGAGGTAGCTGCGGTAGAGCGCGTAGCGGATGCGGGCCGACCGGTCGAACTCGACCCGGCCGCCGGCCTCCCGGTACCCCGCGAGGAACGGCTCGTCCGTCCTGATGTCCCCGAGCAGCGCCAGGGAGACGAAGTCGGCGAGGGGGTCGCCCCAGAACATGCGCTCGCCGTCGATGAGACCGCCGATCCGGGGCGCACCGCTCGTGCGGTCGACCAGGATGTTGCCCTGCCACAGGTCGAAGTGGACGGCGCGGGGGACGGCGACCTCGTCCAGGACGTCATGGGCGGCGCGGGCCGTGCGGGCGATGTCGTCGGCGGGGAGCGGCAGCCAGGCCCGGTAGCGACGGGCGTCGTCCAGGACCGCGTCGTAGAGCGTGGTGAACGCGGTGCGCCAGTCCGGGGCGAGCGGGCCGAGGGCGCCGGAGGGGTAGCCGAAGCCGGGGCCGGTGATCTCGTGCAGGCGGGCGAGCTGTCGGCCCAACTCGGTGCGCAGGGCAGTGACTTCGGTGTCCGTGAGGGAGTCGTCCCAGGGTTCGCCCGGACAGAGCGTCATCAGGAGGGTGTCGCCGTCGAGGACCACGACGCGCGGCGCCGCGACCCCGGCCTTGGCGGCGGCGCCGTAGAAGTCGGCCTCGGAGACGAGTAGTTGGCGCTCGTGGGCCAGGCCGGGAGCGGTGGGCGCGGTCTTCAGGACGTAGCGACTGCCGTCGGTGAGGGTGAGTTCCTCGACGGTGTTGTAGGTGCCGCCGCCCATCGGGCGGAGGTGGGCGAGCTCGCCGGGCGGGATGCCCGCCGCGCCGAGTACCTGCCGGGCTCGCTCCCAGGAGTCTGTCACCGTGCGCCCACCTCTCCCTCTCGGTCAGCCGGCGGCGTACACGTCCTCGACGTAACGCCCGTCCGCCATCAGTGCGATGAGCCACCGCTCGGCGGCCGGGTCGTCGGCGCCGGGCGTGCGGTTCCGGTACAGGGTACGGAACGCCTCCCGTACGCCCGGCGCCGTCCGCGCGCCGTCGCCGCAGACGAACACCCGGGCGCCGTCCTTCGACAGGGCCCACCCCTCGTCGGCCTCGGCGGCGACGCGGTGTGCTGGACGAAGCTCGCTCCGCCCTGCGGGGCCGCGCTGACGGCGGGCTGCAACCGCGGTGCCTCGTCGAGCACTTGGCGCGCGTGGGTGAGCCGCCCGACCTCGTCGTACGTCGGTTGCGGGTCCGCCGTGTCGCCCCACGGCGCGAACGACATCACGCCGGACGTCGTCTCGTGGCTTCCTGAAGTCCGTGGCTTCACGCGGCTTCCGGCCGCTGAGAAGATCACCGCCATGACCCTCTCGTTGCGCATCGACCGAATCCTCGGCGACCGTCCCTTCGCCGAGGTCGGTGATCCGGTCCTCACCGTCGACAACGAGAACCGCGGCCTGCTGGCCGTGGCAGGCACGCACGTGGCGGTGGCGGGCGCGCACGAGTTCGGCAGTACTGCGCCGGTTGGTGTCTACGGCATCGACGATCTGGCCTGCCGAGCACTTCTCCGTGCACGCTATCCCGTGCACGCCATGGCTTTCCACCCCAGGCTCCCCCTTCTTGCAGTCGGCACGGGCGACTACGACGGCGGCTACTTCTTCGAAGGGGAACTGCTCCTTCTCGATCTGGAGACGGGCAGCGCCACGTCGCTCATCGAGCACGAGCTCGGCCGCCAAGTCCTGGGCTTGGACTGGCTGAGCGAACAGGACCTACGCGTGCTGATGGCACCGTCCGACGACTGGCAGGACAAGGACGCGTGGAGCGAAGGGCACATCGCGGTGGTGCATCAGCCCGACTGGAGGGTCGTACCACCCCGGTCGATCACCGGTCATGACCTGGCTGGACCACGGGTAGCGGCCCCGCGAACCGACCGTCGAGAGGATGCCCGCCGGACGGTCTCCGGTCTGAGTGCGCACTGGGACCCTCGACGCAACGTCCGGGCGGTTGAGGAATTGTCCGACGGCAGGATCGTGGCGACGCTCGACGGGGTCCAGTTGGAGTCCTGGCTTCCATCGGGGCAACGGCAGTGGGCCGTCCGGGACGACGATGGTGGCGGCCGTGACATTGTCATCGCCGCAGATGAGCGATCGGCCTGGGTCGGTCTGATGCGGCCTCCGTGGGAGGAGCGCGCTCAGGCCGTGGTCCGGCTCGCGCTTCAGGACGGGGCGCAGCTCGACCACCTCACTCCCGCCGGCTCGGTGTCCGTGGTGCGATGTGCTGACGGCCTGCCCGCCCTCGCACCCGCTGGGCGGAACGGCGAGCGGAGCAGGTTGCGTATTCGGCATGGGAGCCGGATCTACTTTCGGGAAACCGTTTCCACGAAGGGCGGGCAGCGGCCTGGACCGGGTGAAGTCTGGCTTGCGGCAGCGGACCTGGGGTCCGTACCGGTTGCCGAACGTCCGCGTGAGCCGAGGGGGGCGGAGGTCGATCATGTGTGTCCGTTCTCCTGGAAGCCAGGTGAGACACACTTCGCCGGCCCCGGCGTGGAGACCGCCGATGGTGACCTGATCTATGCCGGCACTGTCTACCACGGCCACGGGCTGCAGCCCGGTGGCTCCTTCGTCGTACGGCGCATGGTGGCCGGTGAAGAGCCCACTTGGGTCTTTCGGACAGACCGGAAGGCCACGGACCTCGACCACGACTTGGAGACCGTCTATGTCACCTACGACGACGGCGAGATCGTCGGACTCGATCTCCATGACGGCGATGTCCGCTGGCGTCGGCACCTGGCTGTTGCCGGAGTACCCGTCGTGGCGACCGCGCTGACCGTCACCGGACCCGGCCGACTGCTCATTGGCACCACCGACGGGCGGCTCCTGGACTGCTCGGCTGTTTCCGGGAGCCGCGGGGTCTCGTTGCGGACACGTTTGTAGAACTCGTACGTGAGGTCGCCGTGCCGCCTGAGGGGCCATGCGGTGGACACCCGCCCCGGCACGACGGGCGCCGGCGCGGCAACTGCCTTGCGCCGTAGGGAAGTACTGCGTTCAGCGTGCTCGTCCGGCTCTGGCGGGCCGCGTCACAGGACTACACGTTCGTATGGTGGAGAACACCGACGGCTCCGCCCGGCAGGCCCGACGCCCTCGCACAGCGGGCGAACTGAGTGCGCGTACTCATGCGCACCCCGCGACCACCCCGGCACGGTGTGGTCATGACGCAAGCAGTACCCGAACAGCCGCTGCTGCGCGGCAGACGGCCCTGGTCCAACCGGACCTCTCCTCGCTCGGACATCATCGCCGCCGTCCTCCTGTTCCTCGGCGAGGCCGCCGTCCTCGTGTGGGCGACGCTCGACTACGTCCTGCAGACCTGGGCCGCGCAGGACAACCAGGACGAGATCGACGCGGCGGACCTCGCGAACATCGCCTGGATGGAGCACTTCGTCTACGTCGTGCTCGCTCTGGCGGTGCTCTCGGCACTCTCCCGCGCACCCTGGACGCTGGTGTCGCACCTCCTCACCGCCTTCTTGGTGACCATGCTGTTCACGGGCGCCCAGCACGACTACGAGGTCGGTCATCCGGACCCCGCGGCCACCCCGACCGTCCGCTACACGCCCTGCCTCAGCGGCAGCGGGAAGTGTCACTGATGATGGTGCGGCAGGTCGTGGCGAGAGGTGCCGGTGGACTGGGCGCGTGGGGAGGGCATGGTGTGGCGCAGTCGCGCCCTGATGTTCTTCGACCGGGTGGCGGTGCCGGTCGCGGTGTGTGATGTGTACGGCTCGCTACAGGTCGCCAATCCCGCGATGGCGGCGGAGTGCGGCACGACGCCGGGGCGGCTGCGCGGCCGCGACGTCCTCGACCTGTTCCAGCCGCAGGAGTCGGGACAGGTGGAGCGGATCGCGCAGGCGCTGCGGCTGCGGCACCGGTCGCGCTATCAGGTGTCGGTACGGTGGCGGGCCCCGGTCGCCGACTTGACGTAGGCCGTCCCCGCCCCCTCCGGCGCCCCGAAGCGGGCGAGGGTGTGCCAGACCATCTTCAGGTCCTGGAGTGCGTAGCGACCGGTGCATGCCGCGTCGCCGATGGCGCGCGGGTCGACGACACCGCGCTCGGCGATACGGGCGCCGAGGTCGACGTACTCCTGCCCCCGATAGTCCGCGTGCCGCCTCAACTCGCCCACGGTGAGCCGGTATCCGGGGTGCCACTCGACGGGGCAGGGCAGCCGGCGGGCGGCGGTCTCGACGGGGGTGCCGCGGTAGCTCGTGTCCAGGACGAGGGCCTCGGTGTCCCGGGAGAGAACGACACCTCCGTGCACCTGTGTCTCGATGTAGTCGTTCAGGGCGTCCTGTTCGTCCTCGTCGGCCTCGGCGAGCGCGATCAGGGTCATGCCGGAGGCGACGCCGAAGTCGGTCGGTTCGGCCGCGCTGTCGGGGTAGCAGAAGGTCGCGCGGGCGAGGGCCGCACCGGTCAGCCGGAAGTGCGAGGAGCCGAACCGCGGGGCGGCGCCGACCAGTTGGCGCCGGAAGTTCAGCGCGCCGTACACCGGTCGCTCGGGGGCGGGCGCCTCGTCGTAGGCGCCCGCGAAGATCCGGCTCTCCCAGCGCCAACGGTCGCCGCCGGGACGGGCGGTGAGGCCGCCGTTGCTGGTGCCGGTGACGAACTGCGAGTGGTACGTGCCGTCTTGGGCCAGCGCGTCGAGGATCGGGCGACCGGTCGCCGTACGGTCGGGGTGGAAGTTGAGCGTGATGCGCAGGTCCGGATCGACGGCCGGGCCCGACGAGTACTCCGCCACATGTCGCAACGCGCGCGCCTGCCTTGGCCCGACACCGGCTACGCCCTCGGCGCCCACGACGCCCTCGAAATCCATTGGCTCCTCCACCGCTCGCCTCACTACCCTGGGCCGAAACCTAGACCCCCTAGGTTTCGGAAACCGACCTCACCCCAGGAGCCCCTCCCATGAGATCACTCACCGAGCACGACATCCGCAACTCGTTTGTCAACTGCTCGAAGGGCGAGGCCAAGCGACTGGCGATCCCCCGCGATCTCGACACCCGCCCCTGGGACGACCTGGACTTCCTGGGCTGGCGCGATCCCGGGGCGCCCGACCGCAGTTATCTGGTCGCGGAGCGGGCGGACGGGCCGATCGGGGTGGCGCTGCGGTTCCCGTCCGCGCGGCGCGGCTTTCTGCACCGGAGCATGTGTTCGCTGTGCGTGACGACCCACCCGGGCGGCGGCGTCTCCCTGATGACCGCGCGCAAGGCGGGACCGGCGGGCCGCGAGGGCAACTCGGTCGGCCTGTACATGTGCACCGATCTCGCCTGCTCGCTCTATGTGCGCGGCCGGAAGATCCCCGAGTCGGGCATCCGCATCGAGGAGAGCCTCACCGTGGAGCAGCAGATCGACCGGACGGTGGGCCATCTGACCACGTTCCTGGACAAGTTGTTCGTCTGACGCGAGCCCCCCGCCACCTCGATGACGTCAGTCCCTCAGCACCTGGATGACGTCAGTCCCTCGGCACCGCGATCACGTCCGCCCCACGGCAACGCGATGACATCGGTCGCCCGTCGCCGCGGGACCTCAGCCGCCCGGCACCGCAGGTCGTCAGTCCCCCGACACCGCGATCACGATCTTGCCCTGGTTGTCCCGACGCTCCAGCCGCTCGTGCGCGGCGCGCGCCTCCGCGAGGGGTACGACGGTCTCGATCGGCACGCGGTACGTGCCGGCGGCGACCCGCTCGGCGAGTTCGCGCAGGTCCGGGCGGGGGTCGTAGCCGCCGTGGATCTGGAGGTTGGTGAGCTGGAAGCCGAGGATCGACACGTTCTTCGGGTAGAAGTCGCGGGTGTCGACGGTGCTCGGCTCCAGGGCGACATTGGCGAGGGCGACGACCCGGCCGCCGTGCCCGATCTCGCGCAGGCTGCGTCCGAAGGCCCGGCCGCCGACGGTGTCGAGGACGACGTCCGCACCCCGTCCGTCGGTCAGCCGCAGCACCTCGTCGACCTCGGTGTCGTCCGGGTGGGCCGAGGTGTCGAGGGTGGCGTGGGCGCCGAACTCCCCTGCCCAGGCGGCCTTTTCGGGTGATCCGGCGAGGGCGATGACCCGCGCGCCGGTCTCGGCCGCGATCTGCACGGCCGCGCTGCCGACCCCGCTCGCGGCGGCCTTCACGAGCACCGTGTCCTCCTTGGTGACGCGGGCGAGGCGGCGCAGGCAGTACCAGGCCGACAGCCAGGCCACGGGCAGCGCCGCCGCGTGCGTCAGGTCCACCCCGTCGGGCAGGGCGGCGACCTGCGTGGCCGGAACCGCCGCCAACTCGGCATAGAAACCAGGTGAGTTCACGCCGTCGAGAGCCACCACCCGTTGCCCGACCGTGAATCCGGTGACACCCTCCCCCAGCGCGGCGACGGTACCGGCGCCTTCCACGCCCGGGATCAGCGGCGGCTTCCCCGCCCGGTGGTAGTTCCCCGACCTGACCAGGGCGTCCGCGCGGTTCACACCCGCCGCAGCGACCCGCACCAGGACCTGCCCGGGACCCGCGACCGGGTCGGGCACCTCGACCGGTACCAGCACCTCGGGCCCGCCGAACTCGTCGATCCGTACCGCACGCATACCGCACCCGCTCCCTGTCATGACCGGCGATCCCGGCCGACACCTATTGAACTGGTGTCACCATGCGACACCGGTCGAACCGGTGTCAAGACCGGTCGGCGGCCAGCCCGTACACCGCATGAACCGGTGTACGAGAGGTAAGCTCGCTGCCATGACCCAACCGCCCGTCTTTCCGTTCATCGGCGGACGCCCGTGCCTGAACTTCGTGGCGACGCTCGGCAAGCGGCACGGCACCCCCGTCGAGCGGCTGCCCGATCCGTCCGCCCTGGCCGCCTGGATCACGGAGGCGGAGCTGTCGGCGGGCACCGAGCCGGTGCGGGTCACGGCCCGGGAGCTGACCGACGCGCGCACTCTGCGCGAGGCGCTCTACCGCGTCGTACGGGATGCGATGGCCGGGCGGGAACCGGCGGTGGCCGATGTCGAGCGGGTCAACGAGGCTGCCGCGCGCCCGGATCTCGCGCCCCAACTGGGCGAGCGGCGCTGGAAGTCGGCGCATCCGGCGCGCGCGGCGCTGGCGACGGTGGCCCGGGACGGCGTGCTGCTGGTGGGCGGTTCGCTGCTGGAGCGGGTCAAGGAGTGCGAGAACCCGGAGTGTTCGCTGCTGTTCCTCGACGACTCCCAGGCCCGCCGCCGCCGTTGGTGCTCGATGGACCGCTGCGGCAACCTCGCGAAGATCGCGGGTTATCGATCGCGCAGCCGGGCCGCCGTGACCGAGTGACGGCCGAGGCGGCCCAGGAGCGGGGTCAGGCGGCGGCCGGTGTCCAGTGCGGGTCGCGGCCGAGGAAGGCGAGGAGTGCCGCGGCCCTGTCGTAGTCGTCCTTCACCTCGAGAGCGGGGGCGAACACCCGATAGGCGTCCCGGAGTTGGTCGACCAGCCGGTCCGCGGCCGGCCAGATCCCTTTCGCCAGGTCATCCGGAAGCGGCCGGTTCTGACCCGTCGCCACCGCGATGTCCCAGGCGTGCACGGCCGCGTCCATCGCGGCCGTCGCCGCGGCGAGCGGGAGGGTCATCGGGCCCAGCGGGGTCGGCACTTGGTCGGCGTCGGCGGGCAGCCCGGCATAGCCGTCGGCCACCGCCCGGAGCACCTTGTCGAGTTCGGCGACCGGGTCCCCGGCCAGGGCGTCCGCGGGGTGGAAGGGGTCGGAGTCGGGCCGGTCGCCGGTGAGGACGAGGCCGTAGGCCTGCTGGTCGATGCGCGCGTGGTTGAGGACCTGGCGGACCGTCCACTCGGTGCACGGCGTCGGCGCCGCCCAGGCGCTGTCGGGCACGGCGGCGACGACCTCGCGCAGGTAGTCGTGCGAGCGGGTCAGTACCTCGATGCCCTGGATGTTCGTCATGAACGTTCCCCTCCGTTTCGCCCTGTCCGATGATGACAATCTAGGAGGCCTTGCGGACAGTTTCGGTCCTCAATGCGCAGGCTGATGCGCACGTTCAGCACATCGGTGAGAGGGAATAGGCCAAGGATGCGAGATGTCCGTGAGTGGACCGCGCCGCTGGTGCGGTTCGTGGGGCGGCACCGGGACCCGGTAGTCGTCCAGACGCTGCGGTCGGCGACCGCGGCGACGGTCGCGTACGTCGTCGCACTGCGGCTGAGCCCCGAGCCCGCGCCGCTCACCGCTCCCCTGACCGCACTCCTCGTCGTCCAGGTCACCCTCTACGCCACCCTCACCAACGGCATCCGCCGCGTGAACGCCGTCGTCGCGGGCGTTCTCGTCGCCATCGCGTTCAGCCTGCTGGTCGGTCTGACCTGGTGGAGCCTGGCCCTGCTGATCGTGGCCTCACTGGTCGTCGGACGGCTGGTCAAAGTTGACGAGTACGTGCCCGAGGTGGCGATCAGCGCGATGCTGGTCCTCGGGGTCACCACGGTCGGGAACACGGCCTGGGCTCGCGTGGTGGAGACGTTGATCGGCGCTGTCGTCGGGCTCGCCTGCAATCTGCTGCTGGCTCCCCCGGTGTGGGTGGACGAGGCCGGCGAGTCGATCGAGGGCCTGGCCCGTCGGCTACGACGGCTGATGCGGCGCATGGGCGAGGAGGCGGCGGGCCGCACCCCCGTCGACCACGCCACCGCCCGACTGCACGAGGCGCGCCGGCTCGACCACGACATCGTCGAGGTCGACGCCGCCTTGCGACAGGCCGAGGACAGCCTGCGGCTCAATCCGCGCGTACGGGAGGGGCTGCTGCACCGGGTCGTGCTGCGGACCGGCCTGGACACCCTGGAGATCTGCACGGTCGTGCTCCGCGTCCTCGCCCGCACCTTCACGGACCTGGCGAAACACCGCGACCCCGAGCCGCTGTTCGCACCGCCGACGGGCGCGGCCGTAGAACAACTGCTGTCCGAGATCGGTGACGCCGTGGTCAGTTTCGCGGTGCTGGTGACCACCGATGTGACGGTGAGCGCCGAGTCCGCGGAGTCACGGCTCACCGCCGAGCTGCACACGGCCTCCGCGACCCGGGACAAGCTGGCCCAGTTGCTCCTGGAGGACGTCCAGCGCGACGCGGCCCAGTGGCAACTGCTGGGCGCCATGCTGACCGAGGTCAACCGCATGCTGGACGAGCTGGACACCGAGCACCGCTCGCGCCGCCTGTTGGAGGAGCTGGACCGCGTCAGCAGCGAGCAGCGTGAGCGCCTGCCGTGGCTGGCCTGGCTGCGGGAGCGGGTGGGCGTACCGGAGCGGCTGCGCAGGAACCGTGGCGGGGTCGCCGATCGTTCTAGGTGACGGAGTCACCTGGGGGCGGGCCGCCTCCGGCAGCACAGCGACGGGGGCGGGCACATGGCCGACAGCGGCGTACGAATCGACGGGAACACCTTGCGACTGCCCGGTGGGGTGGCGGTGCGGTTCATCCGCACGCTGCGCCTGCCCGAGACGGGCACGCATCCGCTGCCGCCGGGGCTGGGCGAGTTCCCGGTCCGCCGGGTCGCGGACTTCCCGGACACGGCGCCCGAGGAATGGCGGGCGCGAGGTGGCGTGATGCTGCCGGTGTATCTGCGCGAGGCGATGTGGCTGAGCTTCGGGGGCACGGCCGAGCCTGCCGCTCTCCAGGTCGGCGTGGGCAAGGTGTGCGCGGTCTCCGGGAAGCCCTGGAGCGAGCACTTGTCCCGCGACCCGCAGAACTACGTCGTCCTTCCGCGTCAGCCCTGGCTCGACGGCATCAACTCGGGCAAGGGGACCGTCCGCCAGTTCGTGGCGGTCCCGCTGGGTCTCGGCGCGACGGTCGAGGGCCAGGTCACGGGCGAGGAGGTGTGGGGCGGCGTCCAGCTCCAGTCCTTCCCGCTCACCGAGCGGGAGTTGACCAAGTGGCGCGCGGACGAGCGGCGCCGCTCGGAGCGGGCCCGCGCGATCACGATGCCGCCCGGGGGCTTCGGCATGCCCGCCATGCCGATGGCCGCGCAGGCCGCCCCCGTGCGCAGCGCTCCGGCGGTCTCTCCCAAGATGGGGCTCGGGGTCGGCGGTTCGATGCACCAGGAGGTCTACGCGGACGACCGCCCGCTGACCGCATGGGCCGGGGAACCCGCCGGACGGGTCTTCGTGCACCTGGTGACGCCCCCGGAGTGGCGCCGCATCACCGGCGAGGAGCCGCCGCCGTCACCGGTGGACCGCGCCGCGTACACCCAGGCGGGTCTTCCCTGGTTCGACTACTACGACCAGGACGCCGAGGATCTCGCCCCCACCGACACCCTGGGGTCGGTGCAACCGGTCGGCGACTGGCTGGGCGACGACCACGAGCCCTGGCAGCAGCCCGCACCCGGCCAGGTACAGCCCCTCAAGGACGCGCACGGCAAGCCGGTGGAGGACGGCGACTGGTAAACCACTCACGCATTGCAGTGGATGCAACGCGCGTTGCCGTTCTTGCGCTCACCCCGCCCTCCACGCCAAGGTTGCTGTGACGATCGAAGCGAGCGACGACCTGAGGGTGTGGGCATGACGAGTGATGCGGAGGCGTCACGCGAGGGCTGGAGCAGGCGCCGTTTCATCGGCGCCCTGGCGGGGACCGCGGCGGTGGTCGCGGTCCCGGCCCCGGCCGCACCACCGGCCGACCCCGCATCCGCTCCTGCGGCAGACTCGACGGCCGCGAAGGCACCGGCACCCGCCGCATCCCCCTCCGCAGGCAAGGCGTCCGGCCCCCGCCCGCTCTACCTCGGCACCTACACCTCGGTCGACGGCGGCGGCACGGGCATCGGCCTGGCCACCTACGACCCGGCGAGCGGCAGGATCACCGACGCGGGTACGGTCACCGGGGTCGCCGACCCGTCGTACCTCGCCGTGCACCCCGACGGCCGCACGCTGTACGCGGTCGACGAGCGGACGGCCGGCGCGGTGACCGCCGTACGTCTGGCGGACCGCACGGTCCTCGGCGCGCGGAGCACCGGCGGGGCGGGCCCCTGCCATCTGTCCGTGCACCCCACCGGCCGCTGGCTGCTCAGCGCCAACTACACCTCCGGCAGCGTGGCCGTGCACCCGATCGACGCCTCGGGCGCGCTCGGTGAACGCACCGCGCTGGTCAAGCACTCCAGTCCACAGCCGGGCCCGGGCCAGGACGGCCCGCACGCGCACCAGTTCGTGACCGGTCCCGACGGCGGCCATGTCCTCGCCGTCGACCTGGGCACCGACACGGTCTACACCTACCGCCTGGACACCACGAAGGGCACGCTCACCGAGGTCTCGCAGGCGCACACCCGCGCGGGTGCGGGCCCACGCCACCTCACGTTCCACCCCGGCGGCCGGTACGCCTACCTCGCCAACGAGGTCGACGACACCGTCGCGGTCTGCGCCTACGACCCGGCCACGGGTGCCCTGTCGATCGGCGACCCGCAGTCCAGCGGCAGCAAGGGCAGCGGCACCAACTACCCGGCGCAGATCGTGGTGACGCCGAACGGCGCGTACGCCTGTCTCGCCAACCGGGGCGACAACACCCTTGCCCGGTACGCCGTCGAGGCGGACGGCGCCCGGCTCAGGCTGCTCGACACGGTGCCGGTGTCCGGCGACTTCCCGCGGCAGATCGCGCTCTCGCCGGACGGGACGCTGCTGTTCACCGCGAACCAGAGGTCGGGCACGGTCAGCGTGTTCCACGTGGACGGCACGAACGGTCAACTGCGGCTCGCGGGCGAGCCGTTCGCGTCACCGGTCGCCGTCTGTGCGCTGCCGCTGTAGGGGCCGGGGGCAGGACGCGGCGCTGGCCCGGGTGAGCAGCACGTGCATGCGCTCGGTGAGATGGCTGACCGAATCGGCGGGCGCGTGAAACGGCAGTCGTACGTCGCCGTGGGCGCGGGCCCGCTCGATGCGCAGCGTCAGTCCGTGCCGGTCGACGGCGAGGGGCTGGACGCGGACCGCGCCGTGCAGACTGTCGGGCTCGACGAGTCGGGTGAGCCGCTCGACCGCGTCGGAGTGGCAGTCGGCGAGATGAGTCAGCAGTTGGGCCTCGGCCAGGGCCAGCGGGTCGGGTTCGGCGGCGGCGAACTCGTCGAGGTCGATGACGACCGCGCCGGTCGGCGGGCGGAGCACCACGCGCGTGGGCCGGAAGGCGAGTCGGCCCTCCTCGGGCACGAACCATCCGGCCAGCCACAACCGGGCCCGGATACGGTTGCGCACGGGGACGGGCGCGACGTCCGCGAACTCCAGGACGGCGGACGGCTCTCCGCGCGGCGCGCAGATGGCGGCGGCCAACAGGGCGCTGTCGTCGGGTACTTGAAGGAGCACCCGGCCGTCGTCGTCGACGCTGTGCGCGCCGACGAACTCCTCGCGACCGCCCTCCGCGGTCACCGCGCAGGACCATGCGGCGGCGAGCACCGAGCGGGCCCGCTCGGCCGCGGCAGGCACGGCCGTCCACGTCTGGCTGTCACCCATCCCTGAACCTCCTTAGGTAAGCCTTGCCTAACTTACCCAAGATCGGGGCGCACGCCAACCACGCCACGCAATCTCTCCATCAAGTCCTCCGGGGTCGGTTCAGGGCGAGATGACGCCCAACAGCGCCCGCGCGCACAGATCCCGCACCTGCTCGCGGCTCAACTCCGGCCCCCGCAGCCACTCCAGACAGACGGCGGTGGTGAAGGCCAGCCACCCGCGCACCGCGAGCTTCGCGTCGGGCCGCTCCCCCACGGCCGGCCCGAACTCGGGATCGGCGGCCAGCGCGACCAGGATCTGCCGCTCCTGCGCCGCCAACGCCCGCTGATAGACCCGCCGTACGGTCTGGTCCCCGGCCGCGTCCGCGCGATGGAAGGCGCGATAGCCGTGCGCGTGGGTCTGCACGTACTCCAGATACGTGTCGAGTGCGGCGGCGAGTTGTTCACGGGCGGGGATGCCCGGGACCGCCGCCGTCATCCGCAGCATCCGCTCGCTCTCGCGCTCGACGACGGCCGCGAAGAAGTCCCGCTTGGTCGGGAAGTAGTGGTAGAGGAGCCCGCGGGAGACCCCGGCGATCTCGGCGACCTGCTCGATCCACACGTCGCCGTAGGGGTCCTCGGAGAACAACCGCGCGCCCACCGTGAGGAGTTGCTCCCGGCGCTCCTCGCTGCTGAGCCGGCGGCGCGTGCGCTCACCCTGGTTCGCGGCCATTCCCGCACTTTACTTGACGTCGGTTCAACAGTGGGACCACACTGAAACACGCTATTGAACCCACGTACAACAGGCTCGGCCTGCGGTGGATCAAGGGAGATCGCGTCATGGCGGAGACGACGACGGCGACGCCGACCGCGTTGCCGAAGGGATTCCGGGATGCCGAGCAGGGCTGGCCCCACCTCGACCGCATCCCGCGTCCCCCGCGCCGGGTCCCGTTCCTCGGTGACGTCATCGGCGCCGACCGCCGCACTCCCCTCCAGGACTCGCTCCGCTTCGCCCGCCGACTGGGCCCGATCTTCCGGCGGAAGGCCTTCGGCAAGGAGTTCGTGTTCGTGTGGGGCGCCGACCTGGTCGCCGACATGGCGGACGAGTCACGGTTCGCCAAGCACGTCGGTCTGGGGGTCGCGAACCTGCGGCCGGTCGCCGGGGACGGACTTTTCACGGCCTACAACCACGAGCCCAACTGGCAGTTGGCGCACGACGTCCTGGCCCCGGGCTTCAGCCGTGAGGCGATGGCCGGCTACCACCCGATGATGCTGTCGGTGGCCGAGCGGCTCACCGACCACTGGGACCGCGAACTGGCCGCCGGGCGGGCGGTGGACGTCCCCGGCGACATGACCAAGCTGACCCTGGAGACGATCGCGCGCACCGGATTCGGCCATGACTTCGGCTCCTTCGAGCGCGACCGGCCGCACCCCTTCGTGACGTCGATGGTGGGCACGCTCAGCTACGCGCAACGCCTCAACTCCGTACCCGCGCCGCTGGCCCCGTTCCTCCTCCGCGGCTCAACCCGCCGCAACGAGGCGGACATCGCCTACCTCAACCGCACGGTCGACGACATGGTGCGGGCCCGCCGCGAGGCGAGCGGCGACGGCGACCTGCTCGACCGGATGCTCGACACCACCCACCCGGAGACCGGCGAACGCCTCTCCGCCGAGAACGTCCGCCGCCAGGTCATCACCTTCCTGGTGGCCGGCCACGAGACGACCTCGGGCTCGCTGTCCTTCGCTCTGCACTACCTCGCCCGCCACCCGGAGATCGCCGCCCGCGCCCGCGCCGAGGTGGACCAGGTGTGGGGCGACACTCCGAACCCGGGCTACGAGCAGGTCGCCAAGCTGCGCTACGTCCGCCGGGTGCTCGACGAGTCGCTACGGCTCTGGCCGACGGCCCCCGCGTACGCCCGCGAGGCCACCGGGGACACCGAACTCGCCGGGGTGCACCCCATGCGGCGGGGCGCCTGGGCACTGATCCTGACGCCGATGCTGCACCGCGACCCCGAGGTGTGGGGCGCCGATGCCGAGGAGTTCGACCCGGACCGCTTCGACGCCAAGGCCGTCCGCTCCCGAGCGCCGCACACCTTCAAGCCGTTCGGGACGGGGGCGCGCGCCTGCATCGGCCGCCAGTTCGCGCTGCACGAGTCGATGCTGGTCCTCGGACTGCTGCTGCGCCGCTACGAGTTGCGCCCCGACCCCGCGTACCGACTGCGCGTGACGGAACGCCTGACGCTGATGCCGGACGGCCTGCGCCTGCACCTGGACCGCCGCACAGCGCCGGCCGCGCCCGCACCGAGTTCGGTCCCCGCCGAGGTCCCGTCAGAGGCCCGCTGCCCAGTGCACGGGTCGGACGACTGACTCCGGCAGTCTGGTACTCCCGCTCCCCCGGGCCGCGTTGACCTGGGGCTGGGTGAGGAAGAACGCTCCGGTCAGGTCGGCGTCCGTGAGATCGGCGTCCCGCAGATCGGCACCGATCAGATCCGCACCGCGCAGGTCGGCCCCGGTGAGATCGGCCGCGATGAGACAGGCGCCGCGCAGATCGGCCCGGTTCAGATCGGCGCCCTTGAGCCGGGCACCCATGAGGTCGGCGCCGCGCCGCTGCTTCTTCCTGCCGCGTGCTCCGGATCGCATCAACTCGCTTGTGCGCAACAGGAGTTCGTTGACGTCCTGCCGATGCGCGCCCACGTCCAGCGCGCCGAGTTGTTCGGGTGTGCCGTGCGTGAGGTCCTCGGTGCGGGCCAGGGCCCGGCGCAGTTCGGGGTGGAGGGACCGGGCGGCGGGCAGGGTGAGCGCCTCGGTCAAGTACCGGAGCAGTTCGTGGAGTTGGCGTACGACGGGGAACACGTCGAACATCCGGCGGGCCTGTTCCCGGGGTGCCGTACGCCAGTCCTGGCCTGCGAAGGTGACCTGTGAGACGTGCTGCCCGGCGCCGAAGCAGTCGTAGACGGTGCAGCCGGTGAAGCCCGCTGGGCGGAGCTTCGCGTGGATGCCGCAGCGGTGGTCGCTCTGGAGGTTCGAGCACGGCGTCCCGGCGGGCTTGTCGATCGCGAAGTCGGAGGAGGCCGCGAAGGGCAGCGCCACACAGCACAGCCCGAAGCAGCGCTCGCAGTCGCCGCGGAGGTCGGAGCGATCGGCTATGTGATCTTCCATGTGGTTCACCGTACGGGCCCGTCGGCGTCGAGGCGGGCCAGCCGGTCCGGGTCGGACAGGATGTACATCTCGGTGATCAGGCCGTCGACGACGGTGACGCCCATGACCGAGAGCAGCTGTCCCTCGGGGGCGTTGACGACGCCCACCGAGCCGTTGACCAGGGCGAGTTGGGCGAAGCGGGCGAACGGGGCGAACGTGAGCGCCTGTTCGGCGACCGTGCGCGCTCCGCGGATCGCCTTGGAGGCGGCCGCACCCCGTAGGAGGGTGCCCGCGTCGGCGCGCAGGGCCACGTCCGGGTGGAGGAGGGCGACGAGGGCGTCGAAGTCGCCCTCGCGGGCGGCGGCGAGGAAGGCCTCGACGATCTCGCGCTGGCGGGCGAGGTCGGGGGCCTTCGACAGGTTCGCGCCCTGGACCCGGCGGCGGGCCCTGCTGGCCAGTTGGCGGGTCGCGGCCGAACCGCGTTCCACGATCGGGGCGATGTCGTCGAAGGGCACCGCGAACATGTCGTGCAGGACGAACGCGAGCCGCTCGGCGGGTTCCAGGGTCTCCAGGACGACGAGGAGTGCGAGGCCCACCGAGTCGGCGTGGACCACCTCCTCCTCCGGGTCGAGTTCCGTGAGGGGCCTGATCACGGGGTCGGGCACGAAGGTCTCGTCGATGGGCTCCTCACGGCGTGCCGTACGGGAGCGCAGCAGATCGAGGCAGACCCGGCCGACGACCGTGGTCAGCCAGCCGCCGAGGTTCCTGATCTCGTCCGCGTCCGTGCGGCTGAGCTTCAGCCAGGTCTCCTGGACCGCGTCCTCCGCCTCCGGCACCGAGCCGAGCATGCGGTAGGCGACCGCGCGCAGCCGGCCCCGGTGTTCCTCGAAGCGGTCCGCCAGCAGGTCCTCGTCGTTCATACCGTCCCGTCCCCGTCGTGGATTCCGTGGTCACGTGAGCGAAAGCCGGGGTGATCACAGCACGTCCGCCGCCGCCATGGCCAGCCGGTTTTCCGTCTCCCTCGTCCGTTTGCGGGGCGGGTGGGGCAGGACGACGATGGTGAGTCATGGACCCGGTCGGCGTCGCCTCCCGCAGGCTGCCGCGCCTCGCGGCCCTGATCCTGGCCGTCCTCGCCACGGCCGTCCTCAGCACCGCGGCCACGGCCCGCTCCACCGTGGTCTCCCCGGGTTTCTACCAGTCCGCCCTGGACGAGCAGAAGGCCTACGACCGCCTGTACAACCAGGTGCTGGTCGATCCGCGGACGACGGCGGTCACCCGGGGGCTGCTGGCCCGGCTGCCGGTTCCGGAGGCCCAGGTCACCTCCAACCTCAAGCTGGTGCTGCCGCCGGAGACGGTCCGGGACCTCACCCACCAGCAGATCGACGCCGTGGTGGGCTATCTGGGCGGCGAGCGCGACGCGCTGGACCTCACGGTCGATCTGCGGCCCGTGCTGGCCAACCTCAACGACCTCGCCCAGATCTACTTCGGAGATCTCGTCGCCTCGGTCCAGGACCGACCTGAGCCCGACTTCGAGCGCTTCTCGACCGATCTCTCCACCGCCCTGGGTGCCGTGGTCGCGGGGCACGTGCCCACCGGGCTGCCCGCCCTGCCGCTGACCGAGGCACAGGCAAAGCAGGCGGCCGGGACGCTGGTGAGCGGACTGCCCGCCGCCGACCGGGACGCCCTGCGCCCCGCGGTCGAGGCCGCGCTCCGTGACGGCGATGTCGCGACCGCGCTCGCCACCGTCGCCCCCGCCGTCGTCCCGGACCGGACCCGTACGGCCGCCGCGCAGCTCCGGGCGTTCACGAACGGCGGCACCTGGAACCTCACGGACACCCTCGCCGCGTCCGGCAACGACCTGGCCCCTCTCCACCGCGCCCGCGACTGCACCGCGGTCGGCCTCGGCCTCGCGGAGTCCCTCGCCGCCGCGCTGCTCGTCGTCGCGCTGGTGGTGCTGTGGGTCGGCGGCGGCTCGTCGTCCCCCGGCCGCCGACTCCTCCCGCTGGGCTGGTCGCTCGCGGGCGGTGGGGTACTGGCCGGGCTCGTCGCCGTCCTCTTCCGGCTGGTCAGCGGCGGGCGGGTGATCGATCCGCCGGGTTCCTGGCCGCCGAGCCTGGCCCGGCTGGTCGACGACGTGCAGCACACCGCCGTGGACCGGCTCACGACCACCGCCCTGACGACCGCCCTGGTCCCCGTCCTGGCCGGTGCCCTCCTGACCGGCGTGGGCTGGGCTCTCCAGGTCCGGCCGCACATGCCCGCCCTCCCGCGGCTCCGCTGGCTGGCCCTCGCGACCGGCGGGGCCGCCGTCGCCGGCGTCCTACTGATCCCGTACGCCGTCACGCCCACCGCGTCCCGCGTCTGCGAGGGCAGCGCGGCACTGTGCGACCGGTCCTACGACGAGGTCGCCTACCTCACCTCGCACAACGCGATGTCGACGACCGTGGACCGGTTCATCGGCCCGCTCCAGGACCCGGGTATCACCGCCCAGTTGGACGACGGGGTACGCGCCCTCCAGATCGACACCTACCGGTGGGAGCGGCCGGACGAGATCACCGCGCGGCTCACCGAGTCCGACTTCACCCCGGAACAAAGGGAGTTCATCGCCTCGGCCGTCAACAAGGTCAACCCGCCGCGCGAAGGGCTGTGGCTGTGCCACTCGGTGTGCCGGGCGGGGGCGATCGCCCTGGTGCCGGTGCTGCGCGAGATCGGCACCTGGATGCGCGCCCATCCCACCGAGGTCGTCACACTGATCGTGCAGGACGCGATCAGCGGCAAGGACACCGAACAGGCATTCGCGCAGGCCGGGTTGAGCGATCTGGTGCACACCCCGGACGCCGATCCCGCGCAGCCGTGGCCGACCCTGGGCGACCTGATCGACAGCGGGCGCCGGCTCGTCGTCTTCGCCGAGAAGGCCGACGGCCCGGCGCCCTGGTACCGGAACTTCTACGACTACGGGATGGAGACACCGTTCGCGTTCCGCACGCCGGACGCGATGAGTTGCGTACCGCATCGCGGCGGCAGCGACAAACGCCTGTTCCTGCTCAACCACTTCGTCACCATCGACGGCGGCAGCCGGCTGGACGCGGGCGAGGTCAACGCCCGCCGGTTCGTGCTCGACCGCGTCCACCGCTGCGAGCGGGAACGCGGTCGGCCGGTGAACTTCGTCGCCGTCGACTACACGACGATCGGCGACGCGGGCGGGGCCGTGGACGCGCTCAACTCCGAGCGCTGAGCGGCCCGTTGGCGACGAACGTGCTCAATAGCGTTGCGCCTTCGCCAACTTGGGGGTCAGCACCGGCTCCGGCGGCTTGGTGCTGATGGCGACCGGCTGGGCCTTCGCGCCGGGGGCGAGGTTCTCGGCGCCGACGAAGCGGGTCTCCACCACCTTGCCCGAGGAGTCGAGGAAGTCGACCTGGACGGCGTAGGACGCCTTCTTGTCGGTCTTGTTGGTGATCGTGACGAGGACGGCGAGCAGGCCACTGGTCTGGGCGCGCGGTTTGCCGGTCATGGCGACCTCGGACATCGCGTTGCCCCGACCGCTGACGCCCTTGAGCTCGTTCTGCGCGTCCTTGCTCGCGCGGGCGACCTCGGCCGAGACGGAGGCCTCGAAGGAGGCGGCCGCCGCCGATGCCGAGGACGCGGCGGCGGAGGCCTGGGCGCGGGCCGAGGCGACCGCCGAGGAGGCGGCCGACTTCAGGGCCGACGGGGTCATGCCCGAGAAGGAGGCCTTGTCCGGGGTCGCGGGCTGCGAGCTGCTGCCGGAGCTGTTGTTGTCGTCGCCGCACGAGACCAGCGCGACCGTGCTCGCCGCGACGACGGCGAGGACCAGGGCGGCCGGGCGGGCCCGGCGAAGTGACTTGGTATTCATCGAAATGAACCTTATGTCGGAAATTTCGATGCCACATCTCGTCGCCGAGCCCACCGCTCGTCGGCCCGTCGGCCCGACCCGTGGGCGGACTCAGACCTCGTCGCGTGCGAGGGCGATCAGCCGGTCCAGGACGCGCGGGCCGCCGGCCCGTACGCCGTCGTGCTCGAACTCGTCGGTGACCCAGGTGCGCAGGCCGCGGATCGACCGGGCGGTCCGGAGCGAGTGGTCCGCGTCGACGTACATGTCGTCGTGGTAGACGGCCGCGGCGACCGGGACCTCGTTGGCGGCGAGGCGCGCCGGGTCGTAGAGCGGCTGCCAGTCGGTGTGGGCGGCGAGGAGTTCGGCGGTGTCGCGCAGCGGACGCAGGGCGGGGTCGCAGTCGAACATCCAGGGGTGGATGGTCTCGCCGGTGAAGAGGAGAGGGCCGTCGCCCGCGAGGGTCTTGGCGGCGTCGAACTGCGGGAACTCACCGCGCACACGCTCCGCCGACCAGTCGGTGGGGCGGGAGTCCTGCCCGTAGGTCGCCTCGTGGACGAGGGCGTAGAGGGGGTGGCCGGCGAAGGAGAGGGAGTTCTGGACCTCTTCCTGGAACGCGTCGGAGAGTTCGTGGCCCTGCGGGGTGCGGACGAAGGCGTTCTCCAGGAGGAAGTGGAGGCGGTGGCTGCCCTCCTTGCCGCCGAGCATGATGCCGAGGGACTGGAAGGCCTCGGCGGTGAGCCGGTAGCCGTTGGGCAGGACCGGCTCGTGGCCCAGCAGGTGCTCGGCGATACGGCGGGCGCGCTCCACGTCCTGCGGATAGCGGTCGTAGTGGGCGGCCACCTTGCGCTCGATGCGCGGGTAGGCGGCCCGGTAGACGTCGTCGGCGTGGGCGTCGAGGGACGGCAGGCCGCCGGTGAGGAAGGCGGCGCGCAGTCCTTCGGGGGCGGTGGAGAGGTAGTTCACCGTGCAGAAGCCGCCGAAGCTCTGGCCCAGGACGGTCCAGGGGTCGCCGCCGGTGAGCGCCGGGCGGATCGCCTCGCAGTCCCGGACGATCGAGTCGGCGCGGAAGTGCGTGAGAAGCTCGGCCTGCTCGGCGGGGCCGCCGCGCAGCGGGAGCGTCTGCCGGGTGAGCGGGGTGGAACCGCCGGTGCCGCGCTGGTCGAGAAGAAGGACGCGGTACTCGTCGAGCGCGCGGCCGAGCCAGGCCTGTCTACCGACGAAACGATTCGCTCCGAATCCGGGTCCGCCCTGGAGGTAGAGCAGCCACGGCAGGTCCTCGCGGTGCGCCTTGTCGCTCGCGACGACCTCACGGGCGTAGAGCTCGATGGTCTCGCCCGTGGGGTCCTCGTGGTCGAGGGGCACGGTGAAGTGGCGGTCGGTGAGGACGACGCCGGGCTGGCGGTAGCTGACGGACAACGCGACTCCTGGTACGGACGAATGACGGGCCGCGTCACAGTTCAGCACATGCGCGTCCGATATCCGACCCCCTGGATCATGAAATCCTACTGACCGGCCGATCAGCGGGCGGCGAGACTGGACCGGCGCACCACCAGTTCCGGCTGGAGGACGACCCGCCGGTGCTCGTGCGGACGGGCCGCCGGGTCCGCCTCCGCCTCGGTCTCCTCCAGCAGCAGTTCGGCCGCCAGGGCGCCCATGGTGACGGCGGGCTGGCGGACCGAGGTGAGCGGTACGGCGGCCGCGGCCGCGAACTCGATGTCGTCGTAGCCGACGATCGCGAGGTCGTCCGGGACACCGACCCCGGCCGCGAACATGGCCTGGAGCACGCCGAGGGCGAGCAGGTCGTTGGCGCAGAAGACGGCCGTGGGCCGGTCGGCGAGGCCGAGCAGCCGGGCGCCCGCGTCCCGTCCGGCGGCCACGTCGAGCCGGTCGGTGGGCAGCTCGCGCAGCGCGTCGGGGTCGAGACCGGCCTCCGCGAGCGCGTTCTTCGCGCCCGTACGGCGGTCCCGCACCTGGTTGAAGCCGGGCGGGCCGCTGACGTACGCGATGGAGCGGTGTCCGGCGTCGACCAGGTGCCGCACGGCGAGCGCGCCGCCGGCGACGTCGTCCACGGAGACCGAGCACTCGGTGGTGCCCTCGGCGACGCGGTCGACGAGCACGAAGGGGATGCCGTGCCGGCGGAACGACTCGATGTTGCGTCCGGTCGCGTCGGCCGGGGTCAACAGCACGCCCCGCACCCGCTGTTCGGCGAAGAGCGACAGGTACTCGGCCTCCTCGCCGGGACTCTGCGCGCTGTTGCAGACCATCACGCCGAGCCCGGACTCGCGCGCGGCCCGCTCGGCGCCACGCGCGACGTCCACGAAGAACGGGTTGCCCATGTCGAGGACGAGCAGCCCCATGATCCGGCTGCGCCCCGCGCGCAGCTGGCGTGCGGACTCGCTGCGGACATAGCCGAGGCGGTCGATCGCGGACAGCACCCGGGCCCGGGTCTCCGTGGCGACGGTGTCCGGACGGTTGATGACGTTCGAGACCGTGCCGACGGAGACTCCGGCGGCACGGGCGACGTCCTTGATACCCACCGGCTGGGCCATCAGGCGGAGACCTCCAGGGTGACGTGGGACGGCGGGAAGGTCTTCACATTACCGCCATGACCTGTGGCGACTCCTGCGCCCGTGCCCCTCAGGCGGGCAGGGCGAAGTCGACGACGTGGAGTGCCGAGGGGGTCGTACCGCTCGACTTCTCCTGGTACATGAACGACAGCACGTTGTCCGCCTTCACGCGCAGCTCGTCGACGACGACCTCGCCGAAGGCGTTCAGATCGCTCCCGTCGTACAGCAGCGCCCAGTCGGCGTACCCGGAGGCCTTCGAGGCGGCGGCGATCCGGCCGTAGGGCAGGATCGCGTAGGCGTTGTCGTACTTGTCCAGGATCAGCTTGGTGCGCTGGCTGGAATTGAGGGCGATGGGGATCTCGGTCTTCTGCCAGGTGCCGGCGGAGCTCCTGCGGACGTGGAAGGCGCGGCCGTTGGCGGTGCGGTCGGTGACGTAGTTCGTGGTGCACTGGCCGAAGCGGCCGGGGACGTAGCTGATGATCGCGTGCGGGAGACCGGTGGAGTCGGTGGCCTGGCTCTCCTGGTTCATCAGGGAGTGGTCGGGGTTGAGCGAGTCCACGACGAGTCCGGCGTCCGTGACGGCCACGGTGTCCGAACTGCCCGTCGTTCCTACGACAGTTCCGGCGTCGTTGCGCCAACTGCGGCCCCGGTCGGTCGAGTAGACGTAGCCGGTGTCGTGGTTGGTGATGCCGCCGCTGTTGCACATCACGGCGGCGGACTGCTCGCGCCAGGTGAAGAAGGAGTGCAGGCGGCCGTTGACGTCGTAGTCGATGCCGTGGAGATACATGTTGCGGGCGGTGCTGGAGCCGTGGGTGCTGGTGTAGGTGCCGGTCGAGCTGCTCCACTCCCCCAGCGCGGTCCAGGCCGAACCGTCGTACTCCGCAAGGGCGTTGCGGCCGTTGCCGGAGATCCCGACACGGTAGCTGAGCTGCAACTTGCCTTCGGGGGTAGCGATGAACTGGGGGTAGGTGAACTGCGAGGTGAGAGCCACACCGTCCAGCGAGGTCTGTACGGCGCCCAGGACGGCCGAAGTCCACGCGGTGGACGCCGGGTTGTCGAGGAGACCGGCGACCGACTTGACGTAGAAGAAACCGTCGCTGTGGGAGTCCATGTTGAGATGAAGGCGGCCGTCGACGCGAGACACGCCCATGGAGATGACGTTGTGGGAGTCGTCGCTCTTGAGCAGGTGGGAAAGGGTGATGGTGGACCATGTCGAGCCGCCGAGGACACGGCGGGCGACGACGGCGTACTTGGTGGACGTGTACCAGGCCGCGTACTGATAGCCCTTGTAGGTCAACAGCCCGTTCTTCTGGAACGAGTTGTTGTTGACCAGGCCGTCGTACGAGACGAAGTAGACGGCCTGGGCGTCGAGTTGGATGGTGCTCTTCTTGGTGACGGACGGGCCGGGGTCGGCCGCCCGTGCGATGCCCGGCGTTGCCACGGCCGCAAGTATGGCGGTCGCGAGCACGGCGCGTCTTCTCATGTGAGCAGCTCCTGTGGGGGGATCACGCGAGGTGGAAGACCTCGGTGAGGGGCTTCATCGCTTCGTCGGGACGGGCGCCGTCCAGGGACTCGAAGAACGGCGCCATCTCCGCCTGCCAGCGGGAGTTGATGTCGGTGGCCTCCATGCCGGCCTGGGCGGCGGCGAAGTCCTCGGTCTCCAAGTAGCCGACCAGCAGGCCGTCCTCACGCAGGAAGAGCGAGTAGTTGTGCCAGCCGGTGGCCGAGAGTGCGTCGAGCATCTCGGGCCACACGGCGGCGTGCCGCTCGCGGTACTCGTCGAGGCGGTCCGCCCTGACCTTCAGCAGGAAGCACACGCGCTGCATCAACACCCCTGTAGATGTCAGAAGTTGAACTGGTCGATGTTCTTCGCGTCGAACACGGTCGGCTTGCCGAGGCTGATCACGCCGTCCTTGCCGATGGTGTACGAGGTCCCGCCGGCCGTGAAGGTCTCGCCCTCCTTACCGGTGATCTGCCCCGAGACCAGCGCCACCGCAGTCTGCGCGGCGAGGGCGCCGAGCTTCGCCGGGTCCCACAGCTCGAAGCCCTCGACCGTGCCGTTCTTGACGTACTTGCGCATGTCGTTCGGGGTGCCGAGGCCGGTGAGCTTGACCTTGCCCTTGTACTTGGAGCCGGACAGGTACTGGGCGGCGGCCTTGATGCCGACGGTGGTCGGGGAGATGATCCCCTTCAGGTTCGGGTGTTCCTGGAGGAGGCCCTGGGTCTGCTGGAAGGACTGCTGGGCGTCGTCGTTGCCGTAGGCGACCTTGACCAGCTTGATGTCCTTGTACTTGGGGTCCTTCAACTCGTCCTTCATGAAGCCGATCCAGGTGTTCTGGTTCGTCGCGGTCTGCGCGGCCGACAGGATCGCGATCTCGCCCTTGTAGCCGATCTGCTTCGCGAGCAACTGCACCTCGGTGCGGCCGAGGTCCTCGGCGCTGGCCTGCGACACGAACGCGTTGCGGCACTCGGGGTTGGTGTCGGAGTCGTAGGTGACGACCTTGATCTTGTTGCTCATGGCCTGCTTGAGCGCGGTGCACAGGGCGCCCGGGTCCTGCGCGGAGACGGCGATCGCGTTGACCTGCTGCTGGGTGAGCGTGTTGACGTAACTCACCTGGCCGGCGGTGTCGGTGGCACTGGTCGTGCCCACCTCCTTGTACTTCTCGCCCAGTTCGGTGAGCGCCTTCTCGCCGCCCTTGTCCGAGGTGGTGAAGTACGGGTTGTTGACCGCCTTCGGCAGGAATCCGACCGTGAGCCCCTTCTTGAGAGCGGCACTCGGGTCCGCCTTGCCACCGGTGACGGCCGACCCGGTGTTCTCGTCCTTCACATCCTTCTTGGTGGTGCCACCGCAGGCGGTGGCGACGAGGGTGAGCGAAGTGACGGCGACGACGGCCGCGCAGGCACGGCGAATCGATGACTTGCGCATGGTGAAGGTCCTTTACGAAGGTGAGCGGAGTTACGAGGTCGGAGTCGCAGCGGCTCTGCGCCCTGCCCTTGCGATGGAGATCTGCCGTGCGGCCCTCGGGCCGAGTACGGAGACGACGAGCAGGACGCCGGTGACGACGATCTGCGACTGTGCGGAGACGTTCAGCAGGCTCATGACGTTCTGAAGGGCGCCCAGCAGGAACACTCCGGCCACGGCACCGCCCAACGTGCCCTTGCCACCGTCGAAGTCGATCCCGCCCAGCAACACGGCGGCCACGACGGACAGTTCGAGCCCGGTCGCGTTGTCGTAGCGAGCGCTGGCGTAGTGCAGCGCCCAGAAGATGCCGGTGAGGGAGGCCATCAACCCCGTCACCGTGAACAGGATCAACTTCTGCCGGCGCACCCGAATACCGGCGAACCGCGCCGCCTCCACATTCGCCCCGATCGCGAACAACGACCGCCCGAACGGCGTGGCGTGCAGCACGACCACCCCGATCGCGAGCAGCACGAGGAAAGGCAGAAACGCCTGCGGAAGGAACGTCCCCCCGAGCCGCCCGGACGCGAAGTCCAGGTACTGCGTGGGGAAATCGGTCACGGCATCGGAGCCGAGCACGATCTGCGCGATCCCCCGGTACGCGGCGAGCGTGCCGATGGTGACGGCGAGGGACGGAAGTCCCAGCCGGGTGACGAGGAGCCCGTTCACCAGCCCGCAGACCACACCCAGCAGCAGGCAGATCGGGATGATCGTCTCGATCGTCATGCCCTCGTTCCACAGCTTGCCCATCACCGCGCCCGAGAGACCGGCCGTGGACGCGACCGAGAGGTCGATCTCGCCGGCGACGACCAACAAGGTCATCGGGAGCGCGATCAGCGCGATGGGAAGGGTGTTGCCGATCAGGAACGACAGGTTCAGCGCGTTGCCGAAGCCGTCCACGAAGGAGAAGGAGAACAGCAGCAGGACGATGAGCAGGGCGCCGACGACCGTGTCCCAGCGGATCACGCGGTTCGCAGAGAACGCGGACTCAGGCATGGCGGGCGTTCCTCTTCTTCAGTGCGGTGGCCACGCGCAGGGCGACGATCCGGTCGACGGCGATGGCGAGGATGAGCAGGATGCCGTTGATGGCGAGCACCCAGACGGAGCTGACGCCGAGGGCGGGCAGCACACTGTTGATGGAGGTCAGCAGGAGTGCGCCGAGGGCCGCTCCGTAGACGCTGCCGGAGCCGCCGGTGAAGACGACACCACCGACAACTACCGCGCTGACGACGGTGAGTTCGTAACCGGTGCCGGTACCGGAGTCGACGTTGCCGAAGCGGGCCAGGTACATCGCGCCGGCCAGTCCGGCGAGCCCGCCGCAGAACGTGTACGCGGCGAGGATCCGCTTGCGGACGGGGATACCGGCGAGCCGCGCGGCCTCGGGATTGGAGCCGAGGGCGTACAACTCCCGTCCGCTGCCGAAGTGTTTGAGGTAGTAGGCGGTGGCGATCAGCACGGCGAGCGCGATCATCGCCAGCCAGGGCACCGCGGACAGTCCGCCGGAGCCGAAGTCCACGAAGCCGCCCGGGAGATCGGCGGCCGTGATCTGCCGCGAACCGACCCAGATGGAGTCGACGCCCCGGATGATGTAGAGCGTGCCGAGGGTGACGACCAGCGCGGGCACCTGACCGAGGCTGACCAACAGCCCGTTGACCAGGCCGAGTCCGATGCCGAGCAGGACCGCCAGCAGGATCGCGATCGCAGCGTTGCCACCGCCCTGGAGATAGGTGCCGGTGGCGAACGCGGTGATGCCGAGCGTGGAGCCGACCGACAGGTCGACGTTGCGGGTGATGACGACCAGCGACTGGCCGGTGGCGACCAGGACGAGGATGGTCGCGTTGAGGAGCAGGTCCTTGATGCCCTGCTCGGACAGGAACTCGCTGTTGCCGGCCTGGGTGATGCCGATCATCACCAGGAAGACGACCAGGATGGCGAGTTCACGCATCTTGAAGACCCGGTCGACGAGCCGGGTGCTGCTCGACTCGGGAACTTCGGCGGCGGGCGCGGGATTCGGCGCGGTGACCGTCATACGGCGGCCCTCCCGGAAGCTGCGGTCGTCATGAAGGACCTGGTCATGCGGCGGCCCTCCCGGTGGCTGCGGCCATCACGGTTTCCTCGGTGGCTTCGGAGCGGGGGATCTCGGCGGTGAGGCGGCCCTCGTGCATCACCAGCACGCGGTCGGCCATGCCGAGGATCTCGGGCAGATCGGAGGAGATCATCAGGACGGCGACCCCGTCGGCGGCCAACTCGCTGAGCAGTCGGTGCACTTCGGCCTTGGTCCCGACGTCGATGCCACGGGTCGGCTCGTCGACGATCAGCACCTTCGGGCCGGTGGCCAGCCACTTGGCGAGAACGACCTTCTGCTGGTTGCCGCCGGACAGCGTGTTGACGGTGTCGGCGATCCGCGCGTACTTGACGTGCAGCTTCACCGCCCAGTCGAGGGAACGGCTGCGTTCGGCGCCCCGGTCGACGAGGCCCGCCTTCACGGTCGTACGCAGCCCGGTCAGGCCGATGTTCCGCTCGATGGACATGTCCATCACCAGGCCCTGGGCCCGCCGGTCCTCGGGGACCAGGGCGAGGCCCGCGGCCATCGCGGTCGAAGGGGCGCCGTTCGTCAGCGACTTGCCGTCCACCTCGACCCCGCCGGCGTCCCACCGGTCGATGCCGAAGACGGCCCGCGCCACCTCGGTACGGCCGGCGCCGACGAGACCGGCGAGACCGACGATCTCTCCGCGCCGTACGTCGAAGGAGACGTCGGTGAAGACGCCCTCGCGGGTCAACCGCTTGACGCTCAGGGCGACTTCACCGGGTTCCACGTCCTGCTTGGGGTACAGCTCGTCGAGGTCGCGGCCGACCATCCGGCGTACGAGATCGTCCTCGGTCATTCCCTCGATCGGCTCGCTGGAGATCAGCGCACCGTCGCGCAGGGTCGTGACCCGCTGGCAGATCTGGAAGATCTCCTCCAGCCGGTGCGAGATGAACAGGACGGCGGCGCCCTGTTCGCGCAGGGTGCGCACCACGCCGAACAGGCGGGCCACCTCGCTGCCGGTGAGGGCGGCCGTCGGCTCGTCCATGATCAGGACGCGGGCGTCGAAGGAGAGCGCCTTGGCGATCTCCACGATCTGCTGGTCGGCGATGGACAGACCGCGCGCCGGGCGGTCGGGGTCGAGTTCGACGCCGAGCCGCTTCATCAGGTCGGCGGTCGCCGCGTACGTGGCCTTGTGGTCGATACGGCCCAGGGCGCGGCGCGGCTGGCGGCCCATGTAGATGTTCTCGGCGATCGACAGGTCGGGGAAGAGGGTCGGTTCCTGGTAGATCACGGCGATGCCCGCGTCGCGGGCGTCACCGGGGCCGTGGAAGAGGACGGACGCGCCGTCGAGCAGCACCTGGCCGGCGTCGGGCCGGTGCACACCGGCGAGGGTCTTGATGAGGGTGGACTTGCCCGCGCCGTTCTCACCGGCGAGGGCGTGCACCTCACCGGGGAACAGTTCGAGGGACACGTCCCGCAGGGCGCGCACCGCGCCGAAGGACTTGGAGATGCCCTTGAGCGCGAGCACCGGGGCCGGACCCGCGTCTGACGGGTGGGTCATGAGGGGCTCCTCGACGACGCCGGCGGGCAGGCCCTCACAGCGTCGTGAAAGGTTTCAACTTGGTTGCCGGGACGTTAGGCGGGCCAACGTTGTCACGTCAATGGGTCCGCCTCGAAAATCTTTCGATAGCCGAAGGTCACGTTGGAGTCACGGAGCACAGGCTTCGCCGTAGGGCTTGACACCCCTTCGGGAGGCTCATAACTTCGCTCTCTGAATCGTTTCATACATACTGCGTTTCGTCGCATGTCACAGGAGCCCACAAGTGACCGATCTCGCCGCGGTGAAGGCCGCTCTCAAGACCCAGGCAGTCGAGACGCCGTCGTGGGCGTACGGGAACTCGGGGACCCGGTTCAAGGTCTTCGCCCAGGAGGGTGTGCCGCGGACCCCGCAGGAGAAGTTGGAGGACGCGGCCAAGGTCCACGAGTTCACCGGTGTGGCGCCGACGGTCGCCCTGCACATCCCCTGGGACCGGGTCGACGACTTCGCGGCGCTGGGCAAGTTCGCGCAGGACCACGGGCTGAAGCTCGGCGCGATCAACTCCAACACGTTCCAGGACGACGACTACCGGCTCGGCAGCGTCTGTCATCCCGACGCGGCGGTGCGGCGCAAGGCGCTCGACCATCTGCTGGAGTGCGTCGACATCATGGACGCGACGGGCTCCGCCGATCTGAAGCTCTGGTTCGCCGACGGGACGAACTATCCGGGCCAGGACGACCTCTCCGCCCGCCAGGACCGGTTGGCGGAGGCGCTCGCGGCGGTGTACGCGCGGCTGAGGGACGGGCAGCGGATGCTGCTGGAGTACAAGTTCTTCGAGCCGGCCTTCTACGCGACCGATGTTCCCGACTGGGGGACGGCTTACGCGCACTGCCTGAAGCTCGGGCCGAAGGCGCAGGTCGTGGTCGACACGGGGCATCACGCGCCCGGTACCAATATCGAGTTCATCGTGGCGACGCTGCTCCGCGAGGGGAAGCTCGGGGCGTTCGACTTCAACTCGCGGTTCTACGCGGACGACGACCTGATGGTGGGGGCGGCCGATCCGTTCCAGTTGTTCCGGATCATGTACGAGGTGATTCGGGGTGGGGGGTTCACTCCGGACGTGGCGTTCATGCTGGATCAGTGTCACAACATCGAGGCGAAGATTCCGGCGATCATCCGGTCGGTGATGAACGTGCAGGAAGCGACGGCGAAGGCGCTGCTCGTGGACGCGGTGTCGTTGGGTGCCGCGCAACGGGCTGGGGACGTGCTGGAGGCGAATGCCGTGGTGATGGACGCGTACAACACGGATGTGCGGCCGCTGTTGCGGGAGGTGCGGGAGGAGTTGGGGCTTGACCCTGACCCCATTGCGGCGTACCGCGCCGACGGGTGGCAGGAGCGGATTGTCGCTGAGCGGGTTGGTGGGCAGCAGGCCGGTTGGGGCGCCTGAGCGTCTGCCGGAAATCCGTCGTTCGCGGGTGCGGGGCGTTGTGGCCGGTCGCGCCCACGCGGCGGTGGCCGCACATCAGCACAGCCCCACACCCCTGATAGTCCCCTCTCTCACGTAAGGACCCGAGTTCATGGCACCGCACCACGAAGCCGCCTCGCTGCTTGCTCGTTCCCGTCGGCTTGGCGCTGATCCTCGTAACACCAATTACGCCGGCGGGAACGCGTCCGCCAAGGGTGTCGACACGGATCCCGTCACCGGGGGTGATGTCGAGTTGATGTGGGTGAAGGGGTCCGGGGGTGATCTCGGGACACTCACCGAATCCGGGCTCGCCGTGTTGCGGCTCGATCGGATGCGAGCGCTCGTCGATGTGTACCCCGGGGTGGAGCGCGAGGACGAGATGGTCGCCGCGTTCGACTACTGCCTGCACGGCAAGGGGGGTGCGGCGCCCTCCATCGACACCGCCATGCACGGGCTCGTGGACGCGGCGCACGTCGATCATCTGCATCCCGACTCGGGGATCGCGCTCGCCTGTGCCGCCGACGGGGAGAAGCTGACCGCCGAGTGCTTCGGGGACTCCGTGGTGTGGGTGCCCTGGCGGCGGCCCGGGTTCCAGCTGGGGCTGGACATCGCCGCCGTGAAGGAGGCCAATCCTCAGGCCATCGGGTGTGTGCTCGGGGGGCACGGGATCACCGCCTGGGGTGCGAGTTCCGAGGAGTGCGAGCGGAACTCGTTGCACATCATCCGTACCGCCGAGGCGTTCCTCACCGAGCGCGGGAAGGCGGAGCCCTTCGGGCCCGTCGTCGAGGGGTACGGTCCGCTCGGCGACGGTGAGCGACGGGAGCGGGCCGCCGCGCTCGCGCCGTACATCCGTGCCGTCGCCTCTCAAGACCGGCCGCAGGTGGGGCACTTCACCGATTCCGAGGTCGTGCTCGATTTCCTGGCGCGGGCCGAGCATCCGCGGCTCGCCGCGCTCGGTACCTCCTGCCCCGACCACTTTCTGCGGACCAAGGTCCGGCCGCTCGTTCTCGATCTGCCGCCCACCGCCCCGCTGGACGAGGCGATCGCCCGGCTGAAGGAGCTGCACTCCGGCTATCGCGAGGAGTACGCCGCCTACTACCAGCGGCACGCCCTGCCCGACTCCCCCGCGATGCGCGGCGCCGACCCGGCGATCGTGCTGATCCCCGGCGTGGGCATGTTCTCCTTCGGCAAGGACAAGCAGACGGCGCGGGTGGCCGGCGAGTTCTACGTCAACGCCGTCAACGTGATGCGCGGCGCCGAGGCCGTGTCGGCGTACGCGCCGATCGAGGAGTCGGAGAAGTTCCGTATCGAGTACTGGGCCCTGGAAGAGGCCAAGTTGCAGCGGATGCCGAAGCCCAAGCCGCTCGCCACGCGGGTCGCACTCGTCACCGGAGCGGGCAGCGGGATCGGGAAGGCGATCGCCCGGCGGCTGGTCGACGAGGGTGCGTGCGTCGTGATCGCGGATCTCAACGCGGAGAACGCGGCCTCCGTCGCCGAGGATCTGGGCGGGCCCGACAAGGCCGTTGCCGTCACCGTCGATGTGACCGACGAGGGGCAGATCGTCGAGGCCTTCAAGACCGCTCTGCTCGCCTTCGGCGGGATCGATCTCGTCGTCAACAACGCCGGGATCTCCATCTCCAAGCCCCTGCTGGAGACTTCGGCCCGGGACTGGGACCTCCAGCACGACATCATGGCCCGCGGCTCCTTCCTCGTCTCGCGTGAGGCGGCCCGGGCGATGATCGCCCAGGGTCTCGGCGGCGACATCCTCTACATCGCGTCCAAGAACGCCGTGTTCGCCGGCCCCAACAACATCGCGTACTCCGCGACCAAGGCCGACCAGGCCCATCAAGTACGGCTGCTCGCCGCCGAGTTGGGCGAGCACGGGATCCGGGTCAACGGGATCAACCCGGACGGTGTCGTGCGGGGCTCTGGCATCTTCGCGGGCGGCTGGGGCGCGCAGCGGGCGGCGACCTACGGGATCGAGGAGGAGAAGCTCGGTGAGTTCTACGCCCAGCGGACCATCCTGAAGCGTGAGGTGCTGCCCGAGCATGTCGCCAACGCCGTCTTCGCCCTCACCGGCGGGGACTTGACGCACACCACCGGGCTGCACGTCCCGGTCGACGCCGGCGTTGCGGCCGCCTTCCTTCGGTGAGCGCGGACGTGAAGGCGTATGCCGCGGTCGACCTCGGCGCGTCCAGTGGACGGGTCATGGTCGGCCATGTCGGGCCGGACTCCCTGGAGTTGGCGGAGGCCCACCGCTTCCCCAACCGGCCCGTCCGCACACCCGAGGGGCTGCGCTGGGACATCCTCGCGCTGTACGCGGGCGTCCTCGACGGACTCCGGGCAGCGGGACCGACTCTCGATTCCGTCGGCATCGACAGTTGGGCCGTCGACTACGGGCTCTTGGACGTCGACGGGGCCTTGCTGGGCAATCCCGTGCACTATCGGGACGCCCGCACGGAGGGCGTCGCCGAGAAGGTGTGGGCGACCGTGCCCGCGGGCGAGTTGTACGAGTCGACCGGGTTGCAGTACGCACCCTTCAACACCCTGTACCAGCTCACGGCAGCCCGCGACTCGGCCCAACTGGCCCAGGCCGAAAGGCTGTTGCTCATCCCCGATCTGCTGTCCTACTGGCTCACCGGGGAGCAGGGCACCGAGCTGACCAACGCCTCCACCACTCAACTCATCGATCCCCGGACGCGCGACTGGTCGTACGACATCGCCTCCCGCCTCGGCATCGGCCTCGGGCTGTTCGCACCCCTGCGGCAACCGGGCGATCCGGCCGGGGTGCTGCGGGCCGAAGTGCTGGAGGAGACGGGACTGAGCGGGCCCGTGCCGGTGACGGCGGTCGGATCGCATGACACCGCGTCAGCTGTCGCCGCCGTTCCGGCGGTTGAGGAGCGGTTCGCCTATATCTGTACCGGGACCTGGTCCCTGGCCGGTCTCGAGCTCGACGCACCGGTGCTCAGCGAGGCGAGCCGGAGCGCCAACTTCACCAACGAGCTGGGGCTCGACGGCACGGTCCGCTATCTGCGCAACATCATGGGGCTGTGGCTGCTTCAGGAGTGTGTACGGGCCTGGGGCGAGCCGGAGTTGGGAGAGTTGCTGCGCGGGGCGGCCCGGGTTCCGGCGCTGCGGTCGGTCGTGGACGCGGGGGACGCGGCGTTCCTGGCGCCGGGGCGGATGCCGGAGCGGATCGCCGATGCCTGTCGTAGCTCGGGGCAGCCGGTGCCCGAGTCCCGGGCGGAGATCACGCGCTGCATCCTCGACTCCCTCGCGCTCGCCCATCGGCGGGCGGTCGTCGACGCCCAGGAACTCGCCGGCCATCCGGTCGATGTCGTACACATCGTCGGGGGCGGTACCCGCAACGCGCTGCTGTGCCAACTGACCGCCGACGCCTGCGGGTTGCCGGTGATCGCCGGGCCGACAGAAGCCGCCGCGCTGGGCAATGTGCTCGTCCAGGCACGGGCCCACGGGCTCGTCGGTGACCTCGCCGGGATGCGGGGGCTGCTAGCCCGCACCCAGCCGTCGACGCGCTACGAGCCGCAGGGCGACACCGCCCGGTGGCGGGCGGCGGAGGCCCGGCTCGCCGCGCGGTGAACCGGAGCCCAAGAAAGTTCCCTCCGGCTCGGAGACCCGGTTCGCCACCCGTTGAGCTGGGGGCTCCCCCAGACGGTGACCTCCGACTACGCTGCATCCATCCGATGATCGACCATTAAGGAGCCGCGATGCGTGTCGCCCTGTTCCTGACTTGCGTCAACGACACGCTCTATCCGGACACCGGGCGCGCCGTGGTGAAACTGCTGACCAGACTGGGCGTCGAGGTCGACTTCCCGATGGCCCAGACCTGCTGCGGACAGGCGCACTACAACACCGGCTACCGCCATGAGGCCGAACCGCTCGCCCGGCATTTCTCCGATGTCTTCGGGGGGTACGAGGCGATCGTCACGCCGTCCGGGTCCTGCGGGGCGATGGTGCGGGAGCTGTATCCGCGGATGGGGGAAAGGGCCGAGGCCGAAGGGCGCGGTGACACCCTCGCGGCCACGTTGGCGCCGGTGGTGCCGAAGACGTACGAACTGACCGAGTTCCTCGTGGACGTGCTCGGGGTGACCGACGTCGGGGCCTACTACCCGCACAAGGTCACCTATCACCCCACCTGCCACGGGCTGCGCAGCCTGGGCCTCGGTGACCGGCCGCTCAGGCTCCTCCAGGCCGTCAAGGGGCTGGAGTTGGTCGAGTTGCCCGGTGCCGACGAGTGCTGCGGGTTCGGCGGGACGTTCGCCGTGAAGAACGCCGATGTCTCGGCGGCGATGGGCGCCGACAAGGTGCGCAACGCGGAGTCGACGGGCGCCGAGGTGCTGTGCGCGGCGGACAACTCCTGTCTGATGCACGTCGGCGGCACGATGGCCCGGCTGCACACCGCCATGCGGCCGGTGCACATCGCGGAGATCCTGGCCGCCACGGAAACGGAGACCGCCACGGAGACAGGGACCGTCACGGAAGAGGAGACACACGCATGAGCGGCACGTTCGTCGGCATGCCGGCCTTCCCGGCCTTTCCCGTGGCCGCCCATGAGGCCGTCAACAACCAGACGCTGCGCGGAAATCTGCGCCACGCCACCCACACGATCCGCGCCAAACGGGCCAAGGCCGTGGCGGAGCTGTCCGACTGGGCCGCGCTCCGCGAGGCCGGCAAGCAGATCAAGGACCACACCCTCCGTCATCTCGACCGGTATCTGGTCCAGTTGGAGGAGTCGGTGACGGCCGCCGGCGGTGTCGTCCACTGGGCCGCCGACGCCGACGAGGCCAACCGGATCGTCACTCGACTCGTCCAGGAGACGGGCGAGTCGGAGGTCGTCAAGGTCAAGTCGATGGCCACGCAGGAGATCGGGCTCAACGAGGCCCTGGAGGCGGCGGGCATCCGCGCCTACGAGACCGATCTCGCCGAACTCATCGTGCAGTTGGGCAAGGACCGCCCCTCGCACATCCTGGTGCCCGCGATCCACCGCAACCGCGGCGAGATCCGCGAGATCTTCGCCCGCGAGATGAGCGAGTGGGGCCGCCCGGCGCCGGACGGGCTGACCGACACCCCCGCCGAACTCGCCGAGGCCGCCCGCCTCCACCTCCGCGAGAAGTTCCTCCGCGCCAAAGTCGGCATCTCCGGCGCCAACTTCATGGTCGCCGACACCGGCACCCTCGTCGTCGTCGAGTCGGAAGGCAACGGCCGGATGTGCCTCACCCTCCCCGAGACGCTGATCTCGGTCGTCGGCATCGAGAAGATCGTGCCCACCTGGCAGGACCTAGAAGTCTTCCTCCAGACCCTCCCCCGCTCCTCCACCGCCGAACGCATGAACCCGTACACCAGCACCTGGACCGGCACGACCGACGGCGACGGGCCGCGCACCTTCCATCTGGTCCTGCTCGACAACGGCCGCACCGACACCCTCGCCGACGAGGTCGGCCGCCAGGCCCTGCGCTGCATCCGCTGCTCGGCCTGCCTCAACGTCTGCCCGGTGTACGAGCGGGCCGGCGGCCATGCCTACGGATCGGTCTACCCGGGCCCGATCGGCGCGATCCTCAGCCCCCAACTCCGGGGCACGGCAAGCGAGATCGACGCCTCGCTGCCGTACGCCTCGTCGCTGTGCGGTGCCTGCTACGAGGTGTGCCCGGTCGCCATCGACATCCCCGAGGTGCTGGTGCATCTGCGGGAACGGGTGGTGGAGGGCGGGCCAGTGACCCGCGAGGGCAACAAGGTCGTCCTGCAACCCGCCAAGGGCCATGCCGCCGAGCGCGCGGCCATGCGGGCGACCCGCTGGACGTTCACGCACCCGGGCGCCCTGCGCACCGGGCAGCGGCTCGCCTCCCGCACCCGCCGCTTCCACCCACGGACCCTGCCCGGACCCGGCAAGGCCTGGAGCGGCACCCGGGACCTGCCCGCCGTGCCCCCGGAGCCGTTCCGCGACTGGTGGCAGCGCACGCACGGTGGAAAGGACGGCGCCAAGTGAGCAGCAGGGAACGGATCCTGGGGCGCGTGGAGCGCGCGCTCGCGGACGTGCCACAGGACGACACCCCGTACGAGCAAGCCGTACAGCGCGACTATCTGCGCGAGCACGGGAATCGGAGTGCCGAGCAGACCGTCGACCTGCTCGCCGAGAACCTGGCGGACTACCGGGCGCTCGTGCACCGGTGCACGGAGGCCGAACTGGCCGCCACCATCGCCGGGTTGCTCGCCGAGCGGGGCTCGCAGACGGTCGTCGTGCCGCCGGGTCTGGAGCCTTCCTGGCTCGCGGCGGCCGACATCGAGCGGATCGCGGACCGGGCCGAGAACACCCCGCACGAGCTGGACCGGGTCGACAGTGTCGTCACGGCGTGTGCGGTGGCCGCCGCCGAGACCGGGACCATCGTCCTGGACGGCGGCCCGGACCAGGGCCGCCGCCGGATCACGCTCGTCCCCGACCACCACATCTGTGTCGTACGGGTGCCGGACCAGGTGGTGTCCTCGGTGCCCCAGGCCCTTCAACGCCTCGACCCGGCACGCCCGTTGACGTGGATCTCGGGTCCGTCCGCGACCAGTGACATCGAGCTGGACCGGGTCGAGGGGGTGCACGGTCCGCGCACCCTGGAGGTGGTGCTGGTGAGCGGTCAGGCGAGCGTGGACGTCAACTCGTAGCGACCCGAGGGGAGTTCGAAGGACGCGGTGCCGTCCGCGAAGCCGAGGAACTCGACGCCCAGGGCCTCGGCCAGGGGCCTCCCGTTCTCGTGGACGGTCGCCGGGTCGGTGGCGGGGATGCGCAGGGTCGCCGTGCTGTTCGCGGGAACCACCGCCCGGTACGTCAACTGCCCCTCCCGCACGGCCCATTCGCTGACGATCTCGCCGTAGGGAGAGACGTGCGAGCCGCTCACCCGGGTGATCCCGCCGGTCGGGTCGGGGTGTGGGCGGAGGAAGAAGTGCTTGAAGCCCGGGTGTTCGGGGTCCTTGGCGATGCCGGCCATGCTCTCGTACATCCACTCCATGATCGCGCCGTAGGCGTAGTGGTTGAACGAGTTCATGTCGACCGGACCGAAACCGTCCTGCTTCGAGTACGAGTTCCAGCGCTCCCAGACGGTGGTGGCGCCGTTGGCCACCGAGTAGAGCCAGGACGGCATCGCGTTCTGGTGGAGGAGGCGGTACGCCAGGTCGACGCGGCCCTCGGCGGTGAGGACGGGGGCGATGACGTTCACGCCGAGGAAGCCCACGGAGAGGGTGTTCTCCGCGTACTCCACGCGGGTGCTCTCGGGGTGGGCCGCTTTGTAGGCCTGGCTGTTGCCGATGTTGTCGGCGAGCAGGGTGACCAGTTGACGGTGCTGGAACTCCTTGTCGTAGAAGCCGAGTTTGAGGATCCAGAGCAGGGCGGTCTGGGTGTTGTCCTCGGTCTTGCCGGCGCTGTTGCCCGGTGTGTGGGGTGGTGGGTCGCCGAGGCTCGACCGGACGGTGAGCTGTCCGGTGAGGGCGTCGGTGGCGAAGTACTTGGTGATGAAGGCTCGTTTGATGTGGGCGAACAGCCGCTCGTAGGTGGCTGTTTCGGCGGTGCGGCCGGTGGCGCGGGCCATGTCCGCCATGAGGCGGGCGCTGTAGCCGTAGTAGACGTCGCTGATGAGTTGGGTGCTGGTGATCTGGAAGGCGAGCCAGTCGCCGAAGACCGCGCCCTGGCCGGCGTGGGTGTCGCCGGTGCGGTGTCGAATCCAGTCGAGGTACTTGGTCATCGCCGCCCAACTGCGGTCGATGATCGTGGTGTCGCCGGACATCTGCCACACGGTCCACGGCACGACCACTCCGCAGTCGGCCCAGCCGCTTGCGGGAACCGGCCGACTGTAGCGGTGGCCCGGGGCGGCCCAGGGGAACTGGGCCTCATCCGCGCCGTAGGTGTGCTGAGAGTCGATCAGTGTGTCCTGGAAGTGGCTCAGGAAGGGGACGGCGTCGGTGTTGAACAGGGCCGTGGCGCAGAAGAGTTGGGTGTCGCCGGTCCAGCCGAGGCGTTCGTCGCGCTGCGGGCAGTCGGTGGGCACCCAGAGGTAGTTGCCGCGCTGGCCCCAACGGACGTTGCTGATCAGTTGGTTGACGGCGGTGTCGTCGGTGGTGACGGTGCCGAGGTCGTGGAGGGCGGAGGTCGCCACGCGGCCCGTGAGGTCGACGAGGGTCACGGTCTCGGTCGTGGTGACGGAGACGTACCGGAAGCCGTAGAAGGTCAGCGAGTCCTGGTGGGTCTCGCCGGCCGGGTCGCCCTTGAGGATGTAGGTGCTGGTCGCCTCGGCGGTGCGCAGGTTCGCGCGGTAGACCGAGCCCGCCGGTCCGTCGGCGCCCGCGCTGTCGTCGTTGAGCATCTCCCCCGGTTTGAGGGTGACTTGGGCACCCGCCGGGCCGCGCAGGGTGTAGCGGGGGACACCGACGAGGTTCTGGCCGAGGTCGATGACGGCGGTGTCGCCGGGGTGCAGGGTGACGGGGAGGGTGGTCGCCCGGGTGGCGTCCGTGGATCCCGTGACTTCTCTGGCTCCCGTAGGTCCCGTGGCTCCCGTGGCTCCCGTGGCTCCCGTGGCTCCCGTGTGGACGGTGACGGACTGCGGCTTGCGGTCCCACTCGGGCATCAGGCGGGCGCTCTCGCCGGGACAGGCGACCAACTGGGCGTCCGGGAAGGGGTGTTCGCGCTCCGCCACGGCGGACCAGGCCGAGGCGTCGAAGCCGTTCGTCGTCCAGCCGGGGAGTCCCCTGCGGGCGTCGTAGGTCTGCCCGTCGTAGATGTCGTCGGCGCGGTAGGGGCCGGTGTCGGTGGCCCGCCAGTCGTCGCCGGGTGCGGTGACGACCGTCTGGGCGGAGCCGTCGGCGTACCGGATCAGGAGTTTCGCCTTGAGGGCCAGGGAGTTGCCGTCGACCGAGTGGTAGGCGCTGTTCTCGGAGATACGGCCGTTGTACCAGCCGTTGCCGAGCACGGCCGCGAGGGTGACCTGCGAGGGGTCCGTGAGCAGGTCCGTGACGTCGTAGGTGAAGTAGTTGACGGTGGTGTCGTAGTTGGTCCAGCCGGGGGTCAGCAGCTCGTAGGTCGTGCCGTCGCCCTGCGGAACCGGGACACGTCGGCCGTTGACGTACGCGTCGTACACGCCGAGCGCGGACACGTACAGGCGGGCCTCGGTCACCTCGCCGCCGGTCCGTGCCGTCTGGCGGCGCAGGAGTGGTGCTCCGGGGGTGTTCGGGCGCTTGCCCGCCATGCCGATCCACCGCGCGCCGTCCCAGCCGGTGACTCCGTCGGTGCTGAGGAGGCCGGTCTCGAAGTGGGCGGTGGCTGCGGCGGTGACGGCTCGGCCGTGTTCGTCCCAGACCGTCACCGTCCAGTGGTAGCGGGTCGAGGCGCGCAGTTCGGGGCCCGAGTAGCGCACGGCGACCGAGTCCGCCGTGTCGACGCGGCCGCTGTCCCAGACGTCGGCGCGGCCGTGGGCGAGTTGCTCGGCCGTGGTGGCGAGCATGATCCGATACGCCGTCTGGTGCCGGCCGCGCGCGGTGGACGACATGCGCCAGCCGAATCGGGGGTGTGCCGCGTCGACGCCGAGCGGGGCGGTGCGGTGTTCCACGGTCAGGTCCGACACCGTGGTCTCCGCCGACGGGGTTCCTTCTGTGGGGGCCGTTCCGTCGGCTCCGTCGTCCATGCCGTTGTCCCTTCGGCCTGCCGGGAGGTGGAGGTGTACCGCTGACACGGAGTGGCTCCGCAGAGGTGGCTCCGCATCCGTTCAAGGTCGCCATACCCCCGGTCACCAGCCGGTAGGCCCTCGCTGATGGGCGGCGTCGGACCGGCGCCGTTAGCGTGAGGACATGATCCGGTTCGAGCAGGTCAGCAAGCGGTACCCGGACGGTACGACGGCCGTGGACGGGCTGTCCTTCGAGGTGTCCGAGGGTGAACTCGTCACGCTCGTGGGCCCGTCCGGCTGCGGCAAGACGACGACCATGATGATGGTCAACCGGCTCATCGAGCCCACCTCCGGCCGGATCCTCGTGAACGGCGAGGACATCGCCGGCGTCGACCCGGTGCAGCTGCGCCGCCGTATCGGATACGTCATCCAACAGGTGGGCCTCTTCCCGCACCGCACGGTCCTCGACAACACGGCGACCGTGCCGTCCCTGGTCGGCTGGAAGCGGGCGAAGGCGCGGGCCCGGGCCGCCGAGCTGCTCGATCTGGTGGGGCTCGACCCGAAGACGTACGGTCCGCGCTATCCGGAGCAGTTGTCGGGCGGGCAGCGGCAGCGCGTCGGGGTGGCGCGGGCGCTGGCCGCCGATCCGCCGGTGCTGCTGATGGACGAGCCGTTCGGTGCCGTCGACCCGGTGGTGCGGGAGCAGTTGCAGGACGAGTTCCTGCGGATGCAGGCCGCCGTGCGCAAGACGGTGCTGCTGGTCACGCACGACATCGAGGAGGCGGTACGGCTCGGTGACCGGATCGCCGTGTACGGGCAGGGGCGGATCGAGCAGTACGACACCCCCGGCGCGGTGCTCGGCAAGCCGGCGACGCCGTACGTCGCCGAGTTCGTGGGCGCGGACCGGGGGCTGAAGCGGTTGTCGGTGACGGAGATCGAGCCCGACGACCTGGAGCAGCCGCCGGTCGCCCGGGTGGACGAACCGGCCCGGCGGGCCGCCGACCGGCTCCGGGTGGAGGGCGCGCGGTGGGCGGTGGTCCTCGACCAACAGGGTGAACTGCAGGGCTGGGTCAAGGCCGACGAACTCACCGCGGGCGGCACCGTCGGCGACCGCGCCCACCGGATGAACGCGTGGGTACCGGTGGGCGCCCCCTTGAAGCAGGCGTTCGGCGTGATGCTCCAGCACGACGCCGGGTGGGTCGCCGTGCTGGACGGGGCACGCTTCCTCGGCGTCCTGACTCCGGCGAAACTGCACGAGGCGCTCCGGCGGTCCGTCGACGCGGACGCGCTCGGAGTGCCGCGCGGGCAGGTGGACTTCGACTCGGTGGCGGACGCGTGAGGATCGCTGCGCGGCTCAGGAGTAGGTGATGGGGCAGCCCTGTCGCAGTGAGTGCTGGGCGGCGCGCAGGTACAGGGAGACGTAGAAAGCCGTGTCCAGGCTCTCGCTCCAGCGGCCGGGGGAGGCGGCGGCGAACTCCTCGGCCTCGCCCTCCAGGAACCAGAAGGTCAGGGCGAGGTTCCCGGACATCTCCGGTATCTCGACGGGCAGTTCGAGGGCCGCCGCCAACCGCTCGGCGACGGCGAGGACTTGAGGTGCTCCCGCGATCACTGTCTCGTCCGTGTACGCGGAGCTGATCGGCAGCCGTATCTGCTCGTCGAGCGAGACCGGCACCAGCACCGACCAGTCACCGATCAACGCCCGCTCCGCCGGAGTCAGTTGGCTGCGGCACAGCGCGTCGAACCCGAACATGGACGGGCTCAGCTTCTCCTCGAACGCCGCCCCGAAGTCCCGCTCGGGCACGGACGTGTACGGCGGCAGCCCGCGCCGGGCCAGCTCCGCGTCGAGCCCTTTGGCGATCGCGCCCATCCCCCCTTCCCCTCTGTCCTCACTCAGCCACTCCTCCGCACCGACGTCGATCAGATAGACACCCATGCCCGAACGCTACAAGCCGCCACTGACAACGGCCCGAACCTCACTTCAACAGACCCTTGTCCTTCAGATACGTCCGCGCCACGTCCTGCGCCAACCGCCGCCAGCTGTCGACCTGTTGGTTCATCGATGCCAGGTCGGCCGTGGTGAGGACGTCGTTGAGTTGCCCCAGCGCCTTGGTCACGCCCGTGCTCCCCGCCCGGGAGCGGTTGACGACCGGGACGACGTAGTCGGCGTTCTGGAGGTGCTTGTCGTCGGTGAGGAGGACCAGGCCGAAGCCGTCGAGGGTGGCGTCGGTGGTCGTGGTCAGCACCATCTGGTCCTGCCCGTTCCGCACCGCGCTCTTGGCCTGGGTAGTGCCGACGCCCTTCGGGTCGACGGCGGTGATGTCGATGCCGTAGGTCTTCTTCAACCCCGGTTCGCAGTACGGCCGTTGGACGCATTCGTCGCCCGCCGCGAGCCGCACCTTCAGTCCCGAGGCGCCGAGGTCGCTGAGCGTCTTGAGATGGTGCTCCCGCGCGTACGAGCGGGCCACCGCGAAGGCGTTCTGGTCGACGGCCTTCCCCGGGTCGAGGACGGTCAGGCCGCGCGGCGTGGCCAGTCGGCGCAGTGCCTTCATGGTGGTGGTGAGGTCGGGTGAGCCGACGGCCGGTGCGTCGGGGCCGTTGGTCTTGGCGTTGAGCCAGTCGGCGAAGGTGGCCGCGTACTCGGGTACGACGTCGATCTGCCCGGATTCCAGGGCGGGTTCGTAGAGTTCGCGGTTGGCGACGGTGAGCAGGGACGTCTTGTAGCCGGCCTGCTTCAGCAGCAGCGCGTACATCTGGGCGAGCAGGTCGCTCTCGGTGAAGCCGGCCGAGCCGATGGTGAGGTGGTGGCTGTCGCCGGGTGGCGCGGTGACGGCGCCCTGGTTCTCCAGGGACGGGCCGGTCGAGCAACCGGTGACCAGGAGCAGGGCGGCCGCGGCAAGACGTCGCTTCATCGCGCTCTCCCCGCCCATCGGGGTGCCAGCCGTTCGGTGACCGCGAAGACGCCCTCGACGAGCAGCGCGAACACGGCGACGAGCACCGCCCCGGCGACCACCTGCGCGGTGTTGGCGAGGTTGAAGCCGGCGGTGATGATGCGGCCGAGTCCGCCGCCGCCCGCGAGTGCGGCGATGGTGGCGGTCGCGACGAGTTGGACGGCCGCGATCCGTACGCCGTTCATCAACAGCGGGAGAGAGAGCGGCAGTTCGACGCGGAACAGCATCTGACTGCCCGTCATGCCCATACCGCGTGCGGCCCGCACCACATCGCGGTCGACCTCGCGCATGCCGACGTAGGCGTTGGTGAGCAGTGGCGGTACGGCGAACAGGACGAGGGCGACGACGGTGGGGCCCTCGCCCCACTTGCCGATCGGGGTCAGGAGCAGCAGGACCAGGACGGCGAAGGTGGGCACCGCGCGGCCGATGTTGGAGATGTTGACGGCGAGCGCGCCGCCCTTGCCGAGGTGGCCGAGGACGAGCGCGACCGGCAGCGCGATCAGGCAGCTGATGACCAGGCAGACGACGGTGAGGACGAGGTGCTGCGCGAGCCGGTGCCAGATGCCGTCGTCGCCGCTCCAGTGGGCGGAGTCGGTGAGCCAGTGCCAGGCGTCGGTCAGGGTGTTCATCCGCGCACCGCCCTGGTCCAGGGGGTGATCAGCCGTTGCACGAGCAGGAGGAGCAGGTCGGCCAGGATCGCGATCACCACGCAGAGCACGGACGCGGTGAGCACCTGGGCCTTGAAGTAGGTGTTCATGCCCGCGTAGATGAGGTTACCGAGTCCCCCGAAGCCGACGATCGCGCCGACCGTGACCAGGGAGACCGCCGAGACGGTGGCGATGCGCAGGCCGGCCATCGCGGCGGGCAGCGCGAGGGGCAGTTCCACGGTGAGAAGGAGGCGGATCGGGCCGTAGCCCATGCCGCGTGCGGCCTGTCGGGTCTCCTCGGGTACGGCGCGCAGGCCCGCGAGGATGTTGCGGACGAGCAGGGTGAGGGAGTAGAGGACGAGTCCGGCGACGACGAGGGTGGCGGAGAGGCCGTAGACCGGCAGGAGCAGGGAGAACATCGCCAGGGACGGGATGGTGTAGAGGACCGTCGTGATCGCGAGCACCGGTCCCGCGGCCCAGCCCCAGCGGCGGGCCACGACCGCGAGCGGCAGCGCGACGGCCAGGCCGATGAGCACCGAGATCGCGGTGAGCTGAAGGTGCTGGCCGACCGCGTCGAGAAGGATGTGGCGGCGGGTGCTCAGGTACTCGCCGCAGATCCACTCGTTGCGGGCGAGGCAGTCGTCCGGGGGCGCGGTCACAGGTCCATTGCATCGGGCGGGCCGGGGGGCGGCTCGTTCTGGTGACCCGTACGGGCGTCGGTCAGGGGTTCCAGTAGGTGGCGAGGGAGGCGACGAAGACCGCCGCGGAGGTGAGGACCACGAGTTGAGCGGCGGCGGTGGTCCAGAGGCGGCAGGCGATCGCCAGGGCGACGGTCACGGCCTCGGCGCGGCAGAGGAAGACGACACAGTGGTACTGGTAGGAGGCGGCCGTGGAGTCCATCATCCCGGCATAGCCCATCCAGTCCTCGGTGAAGACGCCGTCGCTGCCGAGCAGCAGGATCAGCGCGACGAGGAAGATATCCAGGCCGACGAGCAGCCCGCACGCGATGGCGTCGGCGCGTCGGTGTGCGCGCGAGCGGCGCAGGACGCGCTGCGGGAAGCCGTCGACGGGGGTGCTCCGGTCCGTCATCGGGTGCCTCCGGTGGTGCGCCAGGGACCGACGCCGAGTCGTCCCGTGGTCCCGAGGTCGAGGCCGCCGTCCGGTGTCAGGAGGAGCGGCAGGGAACCGGACCGTGCCGCGACCGTCAGATAGTGCACGTAGGCCGCGCCTTCAAAGCCGGTGGTGGTGTTGCGCCACAGCAGGCCGGCGGAGGCGGTCTCGCCGGGGGCGAGCGTCACCGCGGCCGGTGGTTCGTCGAGGCCGGTGACCGTGGCGATACCGGCGCTGCCGTGGATCACCGACACACCGGTCACGTGCTGCTGGTCCCGGTCGAGCAGCCGGATCTCGGGGTAGCCCTGGACGCGGTAGGCGCGGGTGCCGCAGTTCTCCAGGGTGAGGTCCATGGCGCGCAGGCCCATCGCGGGGTTCACCGGTCCGGCCGTTACGCGGATGCCCTCCTCCGGGCAGACGGGGCCCGGCTTGGACCATCCGGCGGCGGGATCGTCGTAGGACACCTCCGTGACCGTCCAGATGGCGGCCCCGACGAGGAGCCCCACCATCGCGACCAGCACGGTGTCGTACACGCTTCTCGGCGTCCTTCTCGGCATCCGCAGAGTCGATCAAGACGGGGGCGGGACCGCTGTGGCGGAAGCCATACCTCCGGTCACAGCCCTGTCACAACGGGTCCCGCGCGCCCGACCCCGAGGGTGTCGCTGAGTACACCCCGCGATACGGGTTCTGCGCCCAATGTGCCTAACCGGCTCTCTCCGTAGCGTCGTCGGCGAGGCACAGGGCGTGCCGCACGGAGGGTGATGGCGATGTTTCGCACCGCACGACGGACGCACGACAAGGGACCCGCCGCCGAGGCACTGCGGCTGGTCAAGGTGAGCAGGACCTACGGCCGTGACGACAGCGCCGTGACCGCCCTGGACGGGGTGACGCTGAGCCTGGAGCGCGGCACGTTCACCGCGGTGATGGGTCCTTCGGGGTCGGGCAAGTCGACGCTGTTGCAGTGCGCGGCGGGGCTCGACCGGCCGGACAGCGGGATCGTGATGGTCGACGGCGCGGAGCTGACGGGCGGGAGCGAGGCCGAGCTGACGCGTTTCCGGCGCGGGCGGATCGGGTTGGTGTTCCAGCAGTACAACCTGCTCGACACGCTCACCGTCGCGCAGAACACCGTGCTGCCGCTGAAGCTCGCCGGGCGGCGCGTCGACCGGGGACGGGCCCGGGAGATCCTGACCGCGGTCGGTCTCGGCGACCGGCTCGGGCACCGCCCCGAGCAGCTCTCCGGCGGTCAGCGGCAGCGGGTCGCGATCGCCCGCGCGCTGGTCGCCGAACCCCGGGTGATCTTCGCGGACGAACCGACCGGCGCCCTGGACACGCGCAGCGCGCGGGACGTGCTGCTGCTGTTGCGGGAGGCGGTGCGGGTGCACGGCCGGACCGTGGTGATGGTGACGCACGACCCGGTCGCGGCCTCGTACGCCGACTCGGTGGTGTTCCTCGCGGACGGCAGGCTCGCCGGCCGGATGCACGCGCCGACCGTCGACGCGGTCGCCGAACGGCTGGCGCACCTGGGCGACGACGTGACGGTGGGGGTGTGAGCGATGTTCGCACTGGCGATGCGTTCGATCCGGCGGCGGCCGGGGCGGTTCCTGGCGACACTGCTGGCCGCGTTCCTCGGCGCGGCGATCATCATGACGTTCAACTCGCTGCACGACACGGCGGCACAGCCCGGCATCGACTCGGTCAGCACCGAGACGCTGTCCACGTCGGCGAGTGTCGTCGGCGGTTACGGCACCCTGCTGGTGTTCTTCGCCGTCGCCTCGACGCTGACGGTCAACGTGCGGCAACGGTCAAGGGAGTTGGAGACCCTGCGCTGCTCGGGGGCGACTCCGGCGCAGCTCAAGCGGATGGTCGTGGGTGAGGCGGTGGCCGTCGCCCTGCTGGGCGCGGTCCTCGCCGTCGGTCCCGCGATGCTCGGCGGGCGGGCGCTGCTCGGGGTGTTCCAGGACAGCGGTCAAGTCGCGCGGTCCGTCGACTACTCCTTCGGTCCCTTCGCCCTCCAATCCGGCCTGGGAATCACCCTGTTGGCCGCGGCGGGCGCCGCGTTCCTGGCCGTACGGCGGGCGACCCGCGGGCGGCGACAGCGGGGCCGGGCACGTACGTTCCTCGCGTACGCCGCGCTGGTCGCGGGTGTGGTGTCGGTGTCGGTGACCTTCGCGTTCTCCGCGACGGACGCGGCGTTGATGGCCGCGCCGGCGTACGGGGCGATCCTGCTCTCGGTGGGACTGGCCCTGCTGGCACCGCGGTTGCTGAAGGGGCTGCTCGACCGGCTCCGACTGGCCGGTGCGAGTGGGTGGTTGGCCGTCCGCATCCTGCGCGAGCGGGCCGATCAGCTGGCCGGGATCCTGATGTCGCTGATCCTGTTCACGGCGGTGTCGACGGCGACGCTGTACATGCAGGCGGTGGAGAGCGACGCGGTGAAGGCGTCGGGCCTGAGGAAGTCGGTGGACGCGAAGAACCTGGAGACCCTCAACTTCACGGTCGTCGGCATCATCGTGGTCTTCGTCTGTGTGATGCTGGTCAACTCGCTGTACGCGGCGACGACTTACCGTGCCCGCGAGTTCGGCGGACAGCGACTGGCGGGCGCCACACCGGGGCAGGTGCTGCGCACCGTCGGCGTCGAGACGGCGATCCTCACGGTCGCCGGGGTGCTGTCCGGCACGGCGGCGGCACTGGCGGGGATCGTGCCGTTCACCGTGGTCCGCACGGACTCGGTACTGCCGCACCAGGGGCTCGGGATCTGGCTCGCGGTGGTCGCGGTGGCGGCGACGGTGACGCTGGGGACGAGTCTGCTGACGGCGCGGCGGGTGCTGCGTACGCCTGCGGTGGAGGCGGTGGGATTGGCCGCGTGAATACGACGGACACTGTGCTGGAGGGGCAGGCGCTACGGCACCCGCCCCTTCGTCGCGGCTACGGAGGCCGGGCCACATGCGCCGGGTTCGGCCGCGTCCCAAGGGCGCGGGGCGGTATCGATATACGGCTCCGCCACGAGGCCGCCGCAGACGACCGACGGCACTTCCCGACGCTCAGGCGACCCCGGCCGCGTCCAGCAACGTCCGCACGGTCTCGACGGTCAACCCGTCCAGGGACTCCAGCTTCGCACCGGCGCGGGCGCTCGCGCCGTCGAAGACCAGCATCAACTGGCGTGCCAGCAGGGCGGGATCCTGTGCGCCGCCCAGCTCGACCTGGGCGCGGAAGGCCTCCTGCAACGCCTCCTTCGCGGCGCGGGCGACCACGCTCGCCGGGTGCTCGGGGTCCTTCAGCTCGACCAGTGCGGCGAGAAAGGGGCAGCCCATGTACTCGGGTTCGGTCGAGGACTTCTCCGCCTGCTCGAAGACGTACAGGATGCGCTCGCGGGGCGTACCGGCGTCGTCCGGGCCGGGCATGAGCCGCGCCGCGTAGCCCGGGGCGCGGCGCTCCAGGCTCGCGGCCAGGACCTCGTCCTTGCTGTCGAAGAGCTGGTACATCGACCGCTTCGAGACTCCGGCGGACCGGCACAGCGCCTCGACGCCGATGGAGACGCCGTCACGGTAGAAGAGCTCGGCCGCCGCGTCGAGCAGCCGGTCCCGGGTGGACGCCTTGTCTGTCGTGGCCATACCGCGAGGTTACCGCGCCGGAGGCCAAGAGGAAACCGATCGGTGTACAAGCTTGCGCGGGCACCGGATCCCGGGTGACAGTGAGGTGAACAAGCGCTTAGATATGTTGCCGCACGCCGATGCGTCACCCGTGATCCGCCGGAGGCCCCGTGTTCCGTTCCGTCGACGAAGTCGCCGCACGCCTCGCCGAGACCGGCTATCTGGCCTCGCCCGCGGTCGCCACCACCGTCTTCCTCGCCGACCGCCTCGGCAAGCCGCTCCTCGTCGAGGGCCCGGCGGGCGTCGGCAAGACCGAACTCGCCAAGGCCGTCGCCGAGGTCGCCGGCGCCCGGCTGGTCCGGCTCCAGTGCTACGAGGGCGTCGACGAGTCCCGCGCGTTGTACGAGTGGAACCACGCCAAGCAGCTGCTCCGCATCAGCGCGGGCCGCGACGAGAGCTGGGACGAGACCCGCACCGACATCTTCAGCGAGGAGTTCCTGCTCCCCCGCCCGCTGCTCACGGCGATCCGCGGCGACGACCCGAAGGTCCTGCTGATCGACGAGACCGACAAGGCGGACGTCGAGGTGGAGGGCCTGCTGCTGGAGGTGCTCAGCGACTTCCAGGTCACCGTCCCGGAGCTGGGCACGATCACCGCGACCCGTCGCCCTTTCGTGGTCCTCACCTCGAACGCCAGCCGCGAACTCTCCGAGGCCCTGCGCCGCCGCTGCCTGTTCCTCCATATCGGCTTCCCCGACGAGGAGTTGGAGCGTCGGATCGTACGGCTGAAGGTGCCGGGGCTCGGCGAGGCGCTGGCCGAGTCGGTGGTCCGGGTGGTCGGTGCGCTGCGCGAGATGGAGCTGCGGAAGGTGCCGTCGGTGGCCGAGACCATCGACTGGGCCCGCACCCTCCTGGCGCTCGGCGCCGACACGCTGGACGAGTCGGTCGTACGGGACACCCTCGGCGTGCTCCTCAAGCATCAGGACGACATCCTCAGGGCGGCGGCGAAGCTCGATCTGGACGCGGTGTGAGTGCCGCCGGTGTCACCGAGCGGCTGACGGGCCTCGTCGGGGCGCTGCGCGCGCACGGTCTGCGCATCGGCACCGGCGAGACCGTGGACGCGGCGCAGGCGATGGAGGCGCTCGGGTTCACGGATCGCGAGCTGCTGCGCGAGGGACTGGCGGCGACACTGCTGCACGGCACGGGTCAACGCCCGGTGTTCGACCCGGTCTTCGACCTCTACTTCCCGCGCGGTATCGGGGCACCGCAGGGCGAGCCCGCCGGCCGCGAGGACCTGCGGGACCGGCTCGCGGCGGCGCTGGCCGCCAACGACCGTGCCCTGATGGGGCAGTTGGCGGCGGAGGCCGTCGACGGTTTCGGCGGCTACGGCAACTCCCCCACGTCGGACGGCTGGTCGTCGTACCAGACCCTGGAGTGGCTGCGTCCGCACCCGGGCCAGCAGCGTCTGCGGACGCAGCCACTCCAGGGTC